>JALSJV010000034.1 GCA_026989215.1 Acidimicrobiia bacterium
CGATACCGCGGCTGGCGGCGCACCGCCGCCGACGTGGTGCGGATCATGCGCCGCCGCGACACCTGGGACCGGCCCGTGTCGGTGTGGATCGGCGTCGAGGCGGACCGCATCGAGGTCCACGTCGGACCCCACACCCCGACACGACCTCGAGGTCTGCGGGGCGACCTCGACAACTACGGCAAGGCGGTCCTCGACGCGTTGCAGCAGGGCGGGTTGATCGCCGACGACCGCCTCGTCGAGACGATCACCGTGACGTTCGCCACCGGGAGAATCGAGGAGATATGACGAATAGCGAGTTTGAGCAGAAGTGGCAGAAACTGAAGGAGATCGTCCTTGGAACCGGGGTGATCCCCACTGAGTCGATGCTGGAGTCGGTCGGCCTCCCCACCGACCTGGATTACGACGTGGTCGAGGAGCAGTTGTTTTCGGTGGACTGTGAGGTCTGCCCCGACTGCGGGTTCTGGGTCGATTCCGGAGAGGTCGCCGAGGTCGAGAACGGGATGATCGTCTGTCTGGAGTGCGCGGGTGCGACCCGATGATTGGAGGCGATATGACGACACCCGGCAGCATCATCGGCGTCCTCGCAGAAGTCAGGTCGACGTTCGCCGAGGGGGATCGGGCGGCGGAGCGTGCGTTGCGGGATGATCTGCGGCGCCACCCGAACCTCGCCGCACGGCTCGCCGGCATGACGGAAGGACATGGTGATGGCTGATCCGATCCCCTGGTCGGTCGTCCACGAACTCGTCGAGGCGTGGACACCGGTCGACGGTGCCGACTGGGTGGACGGCGACGACGTCGCCGACCTCCTCGGCCTCGCCGACATGGACGACGACCCGGTTACGGTCGTCCATCAGCTCGTCGACCTCGAGGCGAAGCTGGCGGCGGTGGCGGCGACGGTGAAGGCGCTGCGCAGCTGGGCGCAGACGCAGGCGGGCCGTGTGCTGGGTGACGGCGGTGCGGTCCGGGTCGGTGAGACGGTGTGGCGGCGGCAGCGGCGGAAGGTGGAGCGGTGCATCGACCCGGACGGGTTCTTCGCTTGGGTCCGGTCGGACGACGGCCGCAAACTGGTGGACCGCATCATCAACCCGAACACCGTGCGGCGTGGGTCGCTGCCGGCGGCGGTGCGGGACACATTCTTCGACGTCGAATGGGCGGCGCCGACCGTGACGGCGATGCCGCTCGACCGGGCGCCGAAGCGGCTGCAGCAGTTGGCGGACGGGGAGGTCGCTTTCGGCGACCCAGACGACTAACGTCTTGACTGGCCGGATCGGAAAGGAGACACCACATGGCCATTGACGAGAAAGCGGCCGCCGAGCTGAGGCGGCCATTCCCACCCGAGGACGTCGACGTCCTCCCGAAACCGTTGCGGCGGAACGCCGAGCGGGCCTGGTGCGACACCTGCAAGGCGACGCACGGGCAGCCGGCCGTCCACCTCGACTATGTCGGCCATGCCGCCGTCACCGACCGGTTGCTCGCGGTCGACCCCGAATGGTCGTGGGAGCCGATGGCGACCGACGAACGGGGGTTGCCGGTGATCGGCCGCAACGACGCCGGGCAGGCGACGATGTGGATCCGTCTCACCGTCTGCGGGGTGACCCGCATCGGGGTCGGCACCGCGAAAGCCGGGAAGGCGGACGTGGAGAAGGAGCTGATCGGCGACGCGATCCGGAACGCGGCGATGCGGTTCGGCGTCGCGCTCGACCTGTGGCGCCGCCACGAACGGCCCGCCAAGACCGGCGGCGACACGGATGGGACTGCTGACGGCGCCGACGGTGGAACGCCGCCGAATCCTGTGGTGGCGATCAAGGTCGCCGCCGCCGACCGGTGGGGTGTCGACGTCGCCCGGGAGGCGTGGCAGACCCTCTTCCCGGAAGGTGACCCCGAGCCGGACCAGGTGTCTGGCGGACGGGCCGACGACGTCCTGCTGGCATTGGAGCAGATCGTCACCGAGATTGAGGAGGCACGATGATCCTTGGGATGCTCGCCGGCGCGTTCGGCCTCGGATGGGTCGGGATCCTGTCGATCCGGGCGGCGCGGGTCGCCCGCAGCAGACGCCGCCGCCTGGCAGTGGAGGTGGTGGCGATGGCCGCCGCCGCCGCCGGGTACGGCCTGCTCGTCGTCGCCCTGTCCAGGATGCTGGGGGTCGGGTCGTGAGCATCCGTCTCGTCGACCTCGCCCTCCGCACCCGGCTCCGACCCGCCGACAAGCTGGTGTTGGTGGCGATCTGCGACGCCGCATCAGACGACGGGGTCGCCTGGCCGTCCCAGGCGACGTTGGCGGAGAAGGCGTCGACGACCGACCGGACCGTCCGTAACGTCCTCCGACGTCTCGCCGACGCCGGGCTGGTGTCGTGGGAGCAGCGGGGTCTCGGCAGGGCGAACCGGTATCTCGTCGACGTCGAGACGCTGCGCCGCCTGGCGGAAACCGATGCCGGTCCGGACGGGTCGGACCGGCATGGGGGTTCCGGTCCAGACCGGAAACAGGGTTCCGGTCCAGACCGGAAACAGGGTTCCGGTCCCATAACAGAACCGTCAACAGAACCGTCAACCGAACCGTCATTGGCGCCGGCGGCGCCGACGCGCACCAACGGCCGGGATGTGCTGTTCGAAGCTGTGGCGGAGGTGTGCGGCATCGACTGGCAGACCGGTCTCACCAAGTCGGAGCGGGGACGGCTCAACCGGGCGGTGCAGGAGCTGCGGGAGGTCGGCGCCACCCCGGACGAGGTGCGACGCAGAGCGGTCGCCTACCGGATCCGATGGCCCGACATCGACCTCACACCCACCGGCCTGGCGGCGAACTGGACGAAGGTGACGTCGGCGCTGCCCGACCCGGAGGCTGTCACGTCGGCGCGGCTGCGGATGCGGCCCGACCGGCCCGCGCTGCGGCGGGGGTCGACGCCGTGACGTGGTGGAGGATCCGCCTCGTCGTCTGGGACGGCGACAACGCCGCCGACGTCGCCGAAGCGCTCGGCATCACCGCGGGGATGGTCATCGGCCAGGCCGGCACTGCCGGACTCACCACCAGGGTGGTAGGCGACGGCGACGACCCCGCGGCGGTCCTCGAGTTCCTCGGATTACGGCCCGGCGACGGCGTCGCCGTCGACATCGCCACCGGCCGCCCCGTGGCGCCGATCCGCGCCCGCAACGTGGCCCGGTGGCGGCGGATGATCGGAGGGGCGCTGTCGTGACATGGGATGAGTTCTGCGACCTCGTCGACTGGATGGCTGTCCGCTGGCCCGACATGAGCCGCTGGTCCGACCGCCGCCTCGACGCCCTCTGGGAGGATCTCGCCGCCTGGCCCGCCGGCGGAGTCCGCCAAGCGGTCCGACTGATCTACGAGGACGGCGGCCGGCTCCCCACCGGCGGGCAGATCATCAAAACCTGCCGGGCGCTCGGCCACCAACCTGCAGCCGACAACGCCGAGCATCGGCACGTCTGGGGGATCGTCGAATGGGAGAACGACCGACCGGACCGGCTCCGCCTCCTAGTGTGCGCCACCTGCCACACCGAAAAGACCATCGACCCGGCCAAGGAGCTCGTATGACCCTCCGTATCCGACATGTCGACCCCAACGACCTGACCCCACATCCGGACAACCCACGCATCATCGACGATGACGCCAAACGGCGCCTCACCCGCATCATCGACCAGTTCGGGTTCGTCGAACCGCTCGTGGTCAACCGCCGTACCGGCCGCCTCGTCGGCGGCCATCAGCGCCGCCAGATCGCCATCGACCTCGGCATCGACAAGGTGCCGGTCGTCGAGGTGGACGTCGACGACGACCTGCTGCCGGATCGGGGGCGGCGATGAGCGAATGATGGCCGGACACCCCGGCGACCATCGACTACCTGGTGGGCGACGTGTTCGACGTCCTCGCCGACATGGACGACCGGTCGGTCGACCTCATCCTCACCTCCCCACCGTTCCTCGCCGTCCGCTCATATCTGCCCGACGATCATCCGGACAAGCATCTCGAGATCGGGCAGGAACCGGACCCGGCCGCCTTCGTCGACACACTGCTACGGCTCGCAGCCGAATGGCGGCGGGTCCTCGCCCCATATGGGTCGCTCGTCGTCGAGCTCGGCGATACCTACACGACCGACGACGCGGCCGGCTGGCCGATGCGGAAGTCGTTGGCGATGGTGCCGGAACTGTTCCGGATCGCGCTCGCCTACGGCATCCATCCCCTCACCGGCGCCGAGTCGCCGGCCGGGAGGTGGCTGGTGCGGAACGTGGTCCGGTGGGTGCGGCCGAACCCGCCGGTCGGTGCGCTCGGAGACAAGTTCCGGCCCGCGACCACCGACATCGTCGTCGCATGCACCTCCGCCGACAGGTGGTTCGACCTCGACGCCGTCCGCACCGCCCCCAGATCGGATCCGACGAAGCCTGCGATGTCGAACCGGAAAGCCCGCGAGGTCGACGACCCACGGATCCTGTCGAAGGCCAACGGGTCGGGGGAGTGGCATCCTGGCGGTGTGCCGCCGTTGGATTGGTGGGAGATCCCACCGGGCGGATACGAAGGCGCCCACTACGCTGTCTGGCCGCCGAAACTGCTCGTCGTTCCCATCCAGTCGATGTGCCCCCGCCGGGTGTGCCGCACCTGCGGGGAGCCGTCACGCCGCATCGTCCATAGGGAACGGATGGCCGACCCGGTCCGACACGAAGGGCAGAAGAACCATCCGGCCGCGAACCCGAGATCCGGGTTCTTCGACCCGCCACCCACAGACTGGCGATACAGGCCGGAGACGGTCGGATGGACCGACTGTGGCCACGACGACTGGCGGCGTGGTGTCGTCCTCGACCCGTTCGCCGGCACCGGAACCACCCTCGCGGTCGCCCACGGCCACGGGAGGTCCGCCATCGGCATCGACCTCGACGAACGGAACCGCAGATTGGCGGCCGAACGGATCGGCCCCCTCTTCTTCACTCAGCGGTAAGAGGGTGGGTTGGTGTCCAACCCCAGCGAGAGGATCCGGTTGATCCACGGCCAGCGGCGACCCGCCTCATTCACCAGGCCGGTCACCACCGCTACCAGCACCGCGAACGCGCCAGCCTCCAACGCCGACCGGTCCACCGTCACACCCTGATCCGCAACCCAATCCAGGATCGGGGTCGCCCACGTCACCGCGGCGGCGACCACCACCTGCACCGCCGTCCGCACAGCAGCCACCACAACGTCACGCACCGTCACAACCAACCTCCTCACCGTCCATCATATCCTCCGGGTCGATCCAGACGAGGCGGGTGGCGCCGCCATGCCCATGCACCGCCACCACGTCGTCCACCGACGACCACACACACGTCTGCGCCACCTCCGCATCCCACCTCGTCACCGCCGCCCCATCGCCGAACACCACCCCGTAGGCGACCACCCCGATCCCGGACACGCCGGTCGGGTCACGGTCACGGACCAGCCGAAAGCGGCGTGGCCGCAGACCACGTCTCATATCGGTGTCCCCTCCGGGTCCTCCCCCACAGGCCATCCCGGTCGGATCCCCTCGATCATCAGCCGCTCCAACGTCCGCTGCACATCCGACAGCTGACGTTGCAGTCCGGCGAGCTCCGCCTCGAGATGTTCCCCGGTCCGTTCGATCCTCACCACCCGGTCATGCAGGCTGTGGCCGTCGTTGGGGCGGAATTGCGAGGCGATCTCGACGAGGATCGGGGTGGCGTCGGACAGGCGGGCGACGGGGACGACGATCCGCCACCACACCACCGACATGGCGGCCATCCCGGTGGCGACCCCGATGACGATCTGCAGCCACATCGGCATGTCAGCCTCCGGCGGCGGATCGGAGACCTGCGACGATGCGGGACAGGATCGACGTGTGCTCTGCCACCCTGACGGCGAGCACACCCACGTCGGGGGATTCGGCGTTGCGGACGGCGGCGAGGATGCGGTCCGCCTCCCCCGGGCCGATCCCCACCCCGGTCGCCGGCGCCGCATGTCGGCGGATGGCGTCCTCGAGCCGGTCCGACCACACACCCCACGCACCGTCCGGGCCGTCGGGGCCGAAAGGGAGGGTGGGGTCGAGGCGGAGGAACTGCCGCTGCCAGAACTCGACGATCCGCCGCTTCGCCGGGGTGTCGGGGTCGTCACGCCACACGAACATGAATTCTCCTCGTCGACTGACGTCGATGATATCGGCCACCCGCGCTCGGACCTCGTCGAGGTCGGGGAGACCCGAGTCCCTGATGTCATCCTTGCGGGGTGTCCAGCGGCGGTGGTCGATCACCTGGGCCGGATTGAGGCCGAAATGCGCGCACATGGCGGCGGCGACCCGCACCATCGCCTCCACCTGCACGTCCGGCGCCGCACCGGCGCCGGGCAGATGGTTGATCGCCACCCCCACCAGGCTGCGGTTGCCGGACACGGTGGAGGTGGCGCCGTCCCGGTCGGCGGATCCGCCGCGGAGGTCGTCGAGCACATCCGGGTCACCACGTCCGGCATGCCAGACAACCCGCTGCGACAGCAGCCACGCCCTGCCGCCCCGGTCGACCACGACGTGATAGAGGACGCCGCGGAATCGGTTGCGGTCGACGTAGAAGTCGGGGCCGGGCCAGCCGCGGATGGCGTCCCAATGCATCACCACCCCCACCGTCTCCTCCCGGTCCAGACCGCGGTTGGTGCGGGTCTCCCACCCATCCACCTCCACCACGTCGACCCCCATGCTGCGGAGCCGGTCGGCGAGGTTCACCGGCCGCCCCCTCCGGCCGGTTCCACCGCCGTCATCGTGATCGTGTCGCCGTCGACGGTCACGTCGATGGACCAGCCCGCCGACCCGTCCACCAACTCCCGGTCGACATGCAGCTCCCCTTTGAATGCTCGGACGACTGCGACGAGGATCGTCGACACCTCAGACAGGCGCCTCACCGCCTCCGCCTTCTCGAGGACGAGCCGCTCCACCATCTCCAACTCCACCATCAACCTCCAATCGTCTCGAGGCGGTCCACCCGGTCCGCCAACTCTTGGATCGCCCGGATCATCGGGGCGATCAGCTGCTCATAGTTGAGGCCCCACATATCGTCGTCGACGTGGACGAGGGCGTGGCGTTCGGGGTCGACGACGTCGGCGACCTCCTGCGCGATCAGCCCCCACCACCACTCGCCTGTGTGGCGGCGGTACCGGTAGCGCCGCGGTCGGAGGCGGCGGATAAGGTCGAGGCCGGGCACCTGGTCGGAGATGTGCTTCTTGACCCGGCGGTCGGAGCTGGATGATTCGGCGAGCCGATACACCGTCGCCCAACGGCGCGTCGACGACCCGAGGTTGTAGGCGTTGTCGGAGCGGGGGAGGATCGACCCCGCATAAAGCACCGCCCCGTTGAACGTGTCCGACACGTCGGAGCGCAAGTAATTGGCTCCTTGGACGCCGTCGAGGAGGTCGGCGTCGAGGCCGGACCCCGACCCGTCGTTCCCGGCGTGCCAAATCAGACTCCCGTTCGCGTAGAGGGTGCTCTTGTTGAAGTAGAACGCGGGGCGGTCGGTGTAGATGTGGCAGTAGGACGTGTTCTGCGGGCCGATCTGCATCCATCCGGACGGGGTGGTCGCCTGGATGGAGTTGTTGGCGCCGACCTCGAGGCGGGGGACGGTGGTCCCAGCGAACTGGATGGCGACGCCGGCGGCGAGGCGGACATATCCGGCGTTGAGGCGGAACACCTCGGCGCCGGTCGACCCATAGTGGAGGGTGGCGCCGTCGGCGTCGATCCCGATGCGGGTCACCACCGCCGTCCCATTGTGCGCTTTGACGAAGACGTTCCCGAGGGGCCGTTCGTTCGTCCACGACCAGTCGTCGTTGGACCCGCCGTACCCGAACCACCCCGACCGTGTCGCCTGATCGGAGAGATACCAGGACAGGTATCGGGGGCCGGCGACGGTGGCGGATTGGCCGATCCACCAGGTGTCGCAGTTGATCCGGAACGTCGCCCCGTCCAGGATCCGGACGACCTTGCTCGTCCCGTCGATGTCGAAGGCGGTGGTGCCGGACGCAATCTGGATCTGTCCGTCCTCCATCCACAACTGCGACCGCTTCCCCGTCCCATCCTGCGGCCCGTAAAAGTGGATGCGCGGGTAGCCGCCGACGTCGGAGGTGGTCATCTCCGACGGGCCGGTCTCGAAGGTGGTCGCCGCCCAGATCTTGAAATAGCCGTTGCCGGTCGAGGACAGCTCCATCCGCTCGTTCGGTGCGACGTCGGTGCGGATCGTCCCGCCGAGGATCACGTCGGCGGACAGGGTGCCGGCGGTGATCTTGTCTGCGGACAGCGACACGATCTTGGTGTCGGTCACGGACCCGTCGGCGATGTTGAGGGACGTGACCGGGGTGGCGAACACCCGCTCCGGGACCGGTGGCGTCTCCCGGGAGACGAGCCGCTTCGACGGCGCCCCCACCTTCAAACGTGCCTGCCCCGACTCCCACACCACAAACGGGGTCAGGTCGAGATAGCTGCCCGCCGCGGTGCGGTAGTAGACGCCCATCCCGTCTCGGACCGGCCAGGACACCTCATAGACCTTCATCACCAGAGGGGAGAGCATCTGGCCCCGGTGGATCGTCTGCTGGGCGTCGTCGCGGAGCCGCCCCTCCGGATGCCACACCCAGATCCGGTCACCGGGCTGGACGAGGGTTTGGACGTGGGGGTGGTCGGTGGCGGCGGTGACGTCACCGGCGACGTTGACGAACCGGTTGAGCTGCGCCTGCGCGATCTGGGTGGCCTCCGGGGATGCGGTGATCGGCGACGACACCGGCCGCTTCCTGACGAGCTGGTTGCCGAACAGATCCTTGTACGGGTTCGATGCGGCGTCGGCGGTGCCCACCACCACCGTCTCCTCCTGCTGCCCCTCCCCGAACAGCACCACCCGGCTCGTCCAGTCCTGGGCGTCCCAGTCGACATCGAGGACCGTCGCCGGGAGGCCCTCCACCTGCGGGTCGGACGCCGCCGAATCGGCGAGCACCACCTGCGGGGTCGTGCGAAACACCGACGATTCCGGTCCTGCGTCGATTTTCCCGTCCGGCCGCACCCTGTATGCGGCCGAGTAGTAGTCGACGATGTAGTCGAGGATCTGGCGGCGGTTCAGAAACTGGAAGGCGCGGGAGAGCTCTCCGGCGGCGGGTGGGGCGACGGCGGTGATGGTGCCGGGCTGCAAAGGGGACGGGGTGCCGGCGATGGTGCCCAACAGCTGGGTGACCCAGCTGGTGAAGTTCTGCGGGGAGGCGGTCCACCCCACCTCGAGGATGTCCCCTTTGCCATCTTGGTCGCCGAGGTGGATGAGGAGGCCGTGTCCGGCGACACCGACGGACAGGTCGAGGCGGCGGGCCACCTCGTAGACGACGCCGCTGTATCGGGCGGCGGCGAGCATGCCGGTGTCGCCGAGCGCGTCCGGGTCGACCGGCGCGTCGGTGACGACGATGTGGCCGAACTCGACGAGCTGGTCGACGACGTCGGCTGGGGTGTCGGGGCGGAGCCGAAGGTCGAATGCGCCGTGGCCCTGCAGCACCTCGCGGATCATCCCGTCACCTGCCTCATCGTCTCACCGGGACGATCCGCTCGGCCAGATAGCCCAAATATTGGAGCGTGAGGTCTTCGGCGGTGTCGCCGGCGGCGGCGCCGGACCCGCCGACCTCGGCGCCGACGAACGCGGCGAGCTGGGAGGTGTTGGCGGCGGTGATCGCCCCGTTGGTCAGATCCTGGGTGTGCGCCGCCCCGGTGCCGACGACATATCGGTTCCCTGCGGTGTCGTTGTTGGTGGCGCGGATCGCAGGTGGAGACGTTGCACCGGTCGGTGTCACCGCCGTCGCCGCCTCCGACGGGACGACGGCGAGACCGAGGCTCGTGGTGCCGTTGTAGGTGACGACGACCTCGACGAACCGGGAGCCGCGGCGGAGGAGGAAGTCGAAGGTGAGGGTGCGGCGGACGAGCCGCACCGCGCAGGCTTCGGCGTCGTTGCGGAGGATCGTGACCGCCGACCACACTCCGCTGATCTCCGACCCGCCGACGTCGACACGCCACGTCTTCGCGGTGTCCCATTGGGTGCCGTCGAACGTGGCGACGTCGAACCGCAGGTTGGTGCCGTTCGGCGTCACCCGCACCAACCCGTTGGACAGCTCCCAGCTGCCCGGCACGTTCGGGCATGCCAGCCCGGCCCGCACCCGGCCGTCCACCTTCACCTGACAGGCCGCCTTGAACCAGTCGGCTGGGGCGATCCCCCAGGTGGGCCGGTCGCCGTAGCCGACGTCCCGGACCACCGTGACCGACCCACCCTCCGCAGCCCGGGTCAGCAACGTCGGATTCGTGGTGGCGGTGGTGAGCATGAAATAGCCGGGTGGGAGGCCGATCATCGGCGCCGCCTCCGACGCATCCACACCGTGGGCGTTGGTGCGGACCGAACCGACGAGGACGTCCTGCACCTCCACATCGGCGGGACCGCCGACCCGCTCCAGCAGCAGCCGGTATCCAAGTTTGCCGCCGTCGAACAGGGCGGCGTCCCGGGCGGCGGCGTCCACCGCCGCGGACCGGAGCCGGTAGAACCCGTCGACGGTCGGGTCGGTCTGATAGGTGACCGGGATGATCGTGTGCGGCATCGCCGCCAACGCCTCGAGTTCGTCCCGCACCCACAGTGCGTCCGCCAGGGTGGACCCCCAGATCACCCCTGCCATCTCCACCGTCTCGCCCCGCCCGCCGGCGCGGCGGGAAATCTCCGACATGCGGATCGTCACGTCGGTGCCGACCCGTCCGACCACCAGATCAGCCATCAGCCGACCCTCCTCGCCTCATCGACGAGCCAGTCGAACAGCACCCGCCCGTCGGGGAGGACCAGCTGGATCGTCGACCCGCCAGCGAGACGACGGCCGTCGGGTGGGTTCGGGTCGATCCGGCCGGCGGTCTGCGGGACGAACACCTCCGGCCCTGCTTCGCCGACCACCAGCGGCACCCCCGGCGTCGCCGCCCCGCCGTGACGGCGGAACGCCACCTGCTGGCCGCGGCGCCGCTTCGACCCACGCACGTCGATCACCCCGGTCTCCACCCCGACTAACCCCAGTTCGTTCACCGACTCCATCGTCGCCTTCAACCGGAGGATGTCGTCGATGGTGACCCCAGCCTCATAGCCCACCGCCTGCAACGCCTCCACCATCGGGGTTTTCATCGCGTTGGCGGCGTCCCGGAACCGGCCGGCCACGTCGAGGATGTCCTGCAGCGGCTGCTTCAACGCTCGGGTCTCGGCGGCGAGGCTGTCCCGGATCGTATCGGCGGCCGATTCGGCGTCGTCGTCGACGTCCCGCAGCGCAGACGCGAAGAGCCGCTGCTCCCGCTCCACCTCTCTGCTCTCGTCGGCGAGGCGCCGCATCTGGTCGGCGTAGGCGGCGGCGTCGTCGTCGGAGATGCCCAGCTGTTCCGCCATCTCTTCGACGGCGTCGGCTGCCCGGTCCAGATCCTGCGCCGACGCGCCGACCTCCCGGGCGAGACTGCGGATCGCGTCCTCGTTGTCCACCAACGCACCCTTGGTGCGGGACAGGACGGTGACCATCGCGGCGGCCTCGTTCCCGGAGAAGTCGCCGACCTGGCGGCGGAGGAAGTCGAGTTCGGTGCGCATGAACTCGACACCGCGGGTCGTCCGGTCCGACCACGCCTTGATGGTGCGGAGCCGACCCTGCAACAGTCCCATCCCGGAGACGGCCGCCCGCAAAGCCTCCTTCTTGATCGGCAGGAACATCGCCCCCAGTTCGGCTTTGAGGTTCTCCGCTTCGGCGGCGGCGATCCTCTGCTGATTCGCCAGCTCGTCCTGGGTGTTGACGAAGTCGCCGGCCACCCGGTCGGTCTGTTCGTAGATGATCCGCAGCGACGCCAACGCCTTCTCCTGGCGGGTCACCTCCGATGTGGTGGCCGCCAACCCCATCTCGACCGCCTTCGCCCGCACCGACGCGTCGTCGAGGGTGACGGCGAACCGGCGGATCGGCTCGGTCTCACCCCGCAACGCCGCTTGGATCGCCACCATCGCCTGCGTCACGTCGGTGTTGAAAACGGACGCCATGTCGGCTGCCCGTTTCGTGAGGTTGATCGTCTCGTCCGCCGCCTCCGACGCCGACAGGCCGAAGTTGAGGAGGAGTGCGCCGGTCTGCGCCGCCATCTGGTTGATGTCCGACCTGGCCATCCCCACCTGCGAAGCCGCCGCCTCCCCGAACCGGAAGATCTGGTCGGCGGCGTCGCCGAACACGACGTTCACCGCGTTCATCGACTCGCCGAGGTCGGACGCGGCGCGGATCGCGTCGTTGGCGATGGCGCCGATCCCCGCCGCCGCCGCACCGACCGCCGCCTGCGTCGTCGCAGACAAGCCCCGCACCCGGGCGCCGATCCCCGACACCGTCGCCGTCGTCGTCGCCGCGGCCTGCCGCAGACCGGCCCGATACCGGTCGGTGCGGGCGATCAGCTCGACGACGACCTGCCGCACCACCGCCACCTCAGTCCACCCCCTCGGCTAGTTCGAGCCGAACCTTCAGGCCGTGCCGCGACGTCGCCGGCGACAGCCCCGCCATCCGGGCGTCGATCTTCTCACATCCCCGGCATCGGATCAGCACCGCTTCCATCTCCAAACCTTCGTCCCAATCCCGCTGCGACGTGCCGCAGCGGCTGCACCGTTCCGCCTCGAGACGCCGCCACGCCAACGCCAACGCCTGGTCGTCCGGATCCCACGACAGGAACTCCGAATGTGGGATCCCCAGTGGGACGACATAGGCGAGCTCCTCCGCTAGGTCGGGGGAGCGGCGGATCCGCTCGACGGTAAAGGGACGTCGCGGATCTCCCTCTGCGCCAGGAACGCGGCGGTGAACAGGGCGGTCACCTCCGCTTCGGACCATTCGTCGACGATTGCTTCGGCGTCCGACAGACTGATCTCGGGGTCGACGGACGCGGCGGCGAGCAGCGGCGCGCAGATGCCATCCGGGTCGAAGTCGAGGCCGTCTGCGGCGTCGCCGTCGGCCGGCGGATGGGCGGCGACGAGACGCCGCCATTCGGCCCGTGGCAACGCCCGGAACGTGAACGTCACCGTCGCATCCCGGATCTCCGCTTCCACTGCGGCGAGGTCCGCCTCAACCTGCGGCGCCCGGTCGCGACTGTTGGACCGTTCGTCGGTGCGGCGCACCTCGTCGAGGAGGCGGCGGAGCCGGTCCCGTTCGGCGAGCAGGTCCGGGTCGATGCAGATCCGCACCGACCTGGTCGGCGGTTTCCGCCGTTTCCGGATCGTCCCGATGTCCATCCCGGTCACGCCGCCAGCGCGTAGTCCTCGAGCGGCACGTCGGTGACGGCGCACTCGACCGTGAACCTCTGCATCTCGTTGCGGACCACGTCGGCCGGGTTGCGGGTGACGACGGTGATCGGCCAGAGGTCGACCTTGTCGCCGATTGCCCACGTCCCCTTCGTCGCCAGCCCGAACCTGGCGATGGCGATGTACCCGGCGGTACCGCGGGTGAGGGTGGACCAGGCGGTGTCGGCGGTGTCGTCCCGGTAGAGCTCGAGGGTGAGTGGCTGCCCGCCGTAGGTGCCGGGCGCCGTCTTGTTGAATTTCGACGACATGTCGGCGGCGTCGACGATGGATCCGTCGAACGGGGTGGACAGGCCGCCGTCGGTGAGGAACCCGGTGAGGTCGACACCGGCGTTCAACTCGGCGGACGTCGGCGCCGACTTGTTCGCCACCGTCGCGACATAGAACAGCTCGAGGACCCCTGCGCCGGTGATGCGTGCCATCAGCCTTCTTCTCCTTCGTCTCGGATCGCGTCGGGTTCGCCGTACCGCCATCCGGCCGTTTCGACGAGCACCGCGGCGGTGGATTCGGGCACCTGGGCGACGCCGCCGGTGGCGGGATGGTGGATGGTGACCAGTCTCGGTTCGTCAGCCATACCCGCCACGATAACCGGCCGGCCACGATCATCGGATGCGGCTGTCTGGATAGTCTGGACATGTATGCGGCGGCCTGGCCATCTTGCACGACCCGACCTGGGTGACGGTTTGGATCTGGTGGGGATCGTCGAGATCGCAGCCAGACTGGCGGTGGATCGTGGCACCGTGGACAAATGGCGGTGGCGTGGCGTCCTCCCCGACCCGGACTGGGTGGTGTCGGGGACGCCGGTATGGCGGTGGTCGACGGTCCGGATGTGGGCGACGATGACCGGGCGGCTTCCCGACGGCGAACCCCCCACCCGGCGAGGGTGAGGGGGTTCGGCAGTCTCAACGCCCTCCGCGTCGTACAACGGCGCATCTAAGTGGCGTCCACCACACTACCAGCTAGCACAGTCACACTACGGCCCCCTCCGACCTGCCGGTCGGAGGGGGCCGTAGTGTCGGGGCGGTGTTGCCAACCACGGGAGGTACGGAGCTGTCCCGTCCCGACGGTCCGATGCCTGGGAGAGCCGGTGGGGGGACCAACCGCCGGACCGCCGGGCGGAACAACCTGTGGCCCCCGACTGCCACACCCGGCGACGATAGCCGGTTACGCAGGGGTCGTGGCGACCTCGTACAAGTCGACCGCGTAGAACAGCGGCGGTTTCGTGTCGTCGTCCCGCTCCACCCCGCCACCGACCGCCACCTGCACCCAAAGCACCCGCCGGCCCGTCACCGTCATATTGGGCGGCGTCATCTTCTTTCGGATCTCGTCGGCGACCCCCTGCGCCTGCTCCCTCGTCTCACCCACCGACGTCACCTGGATCTGATGGACGGCGTCCGCCTCCCAATCGTCGATGGGGCCGTCCGAGTCGGAATCGTCGAGGGCGAACACCACCGCATACGGCGGGACGGCACCGGCCGGCGCCTGGCCGTCACCGACCGGGAACCCCGCGGTGGCGGCGGCGGCGATGGCGGCGTCCACGACGGGGCGGCGTTCCGGCGGCGCCATCACACCCTCCCCGTCGCACGGCGCACCACCGCCGCCACATCCAAAGGCTGGCGGTATAGCGACCGGCCACGCAACCGTGCCCGCGCCCGCTTCTTCGTAATGAGCTTCCCGGCGGTGTCGATCAGATCATCCCGATACCTGCGGGCGTATTTGGAGATCGCCGGTCCCAGATAGGGGCGTGGCGCCATCCTGACGGTGCCGAACTCGACGAACCCGGCGTACGGGGCGTCGGCGATGATCGTCGCCACCGACGCGCCGACCCGACCCGCCTCCCGGTCCGGGCCGACCCGGATCGAATGCCGCAGCCGGCCGGTCCGCACCGGGACGATCCTCCTGGCCTCCCGCACCATCTCCCCCGCCCATTTCCTCTGCACCGGCAACAGCACCTGGCGGATGTCGTCGGACCCTTGGGCGAGGTCGGCGGCGAGGTCGGCGAGCTCGTCGACACGGACGTCGAACACGAACGGCATCAGACCGCCCCCGAACCGCGGTCGACCTCGACGTGGAGGCGCCGCACCGTCACCAGCCCGTCGGTCTCCACCGCCCGCACCACCCCGACCGTCCCCACCAGCCGACCATCCGCGGACGTGTCGACCTTCACCCGGTCCCCGACCTGCACGGCGGTGGCGGTGGTGGGGATGTGGACGATGAGCCGGTCGAACGACCGGAGGTCGAGCAGTTCCCGGTCGACCGGACGGCCGGCGGGCCGGACCAGCGCGGCACCCTGGTAGACGACGGTGGTGGTGGGGGTGTAGGTCATGGTGGCTGTGTCGAGGGTGCCGCGGCTGGTGGTCCGGTCGACGGTGACGGTGTCGACCATCCTCGACTGCCAGACGGCGGCGAACCATGCGGCGGCCTTCGACGTCTGCGTCGTCACCTCGGCCTCCGACGTTCCAGTTTCTCGAGGCCGCGGACGATCCGCATCCCCGCCGACCAGACGACCCAGAAGACGGCGGCGAACACGGCGGCGGCGGCGATCAGAGCCACGGTTCCCTCCGGTACCGGTCGAGGATGGCCCGTTCGGTCGGGTCGAGCGGGACGGCGTGGCCGACGACGTCGTTGACAGCCTTGGCGAACTTCACCTGGTCGGAGCCGGCCAGGCCGATGGATTCGACGCCGATCATGGTGGGGTCGACGTTGGCGCGGGCGGCGGCCGCGGTGAACGCCCTAGCGGCGATCCTGGTGGACACCAGGTTGACGTCGTCGGGCACCGCCGCGTATCCGCCGTCGTAGGTGACGACGACGCCGAGGCGTGAGCGGGTCCATCTGGCCGGCGACGTTTTCGACCCGCGGAGGAACATCCCGTTCGGCATCCATACGAAATCGGTGCCGTCGACGAGCGTCTGCCCGTCCTCGACCACCGACGTCACCGCCGTCACGGGCGTCTGGTCGACGACGAATGCCTCTTCCCCTTCGGGGCTGTGCGTCTCCACGATGTTGGCCTGCGCGTCGAGGGGCCGGCCGACGTAGTTGTCGATGACCGCTTTCGCCCAGTCGAGCAGCCTGGTGACGGTCGGGTCGGGATCCTGTGTGAAGTCGATCTGGAGGAACCGTTCGAGGTCGGTCTGGGTCGAATACGCCATCTGTCAGGCCTTTATGGTTTCGTCGCTGGTCGCTGCGTCCATGCTACCGGGCTGGCCGTGGCGGGCGGCGCCGCCGGGGATCCGGCGGGTGGCGCCGCCGACGCCGCCGGTGCGTTGGTGGTGGCGCCGGTGGGGAGGTTGCGCCACCATCCGCCGGATGACGTCACCGTCACCGGCATCGCCTGCCCGGCCTCGGACGCCTGGCCGACGGTGACGGTGCGGTGCGCCGTCACCGGCTGGGCCGTGGCGGTCTCTGATCCGGGGCCGATGGTGATGGCGCGGTTGGCTGCGACGGCGGCGGCGAGGTCGGTTTCGGCGGCCTGTCCGACGGTGACGGTGCGGTGGGCCGTCACCGGCTGGGCGGCGTCGGTCTCTGCGGCGAGGCGGACTGGGGTGGCGGTGCTGGTCGTCACCGCCGTCGCCTGGTCCGACTCGGCCGCCTTGCCGACGGTGGCGGCCTTGGCCGGCGTCACCGGTCTGGCAGTGGAGGTGGCCGCCGCCAGACCAACGGAGACGCCGCGGACCGCGGTGATCGGCTGGGCCTGCCCGGTCTCGGCGGGCTGTCCGACGGTGACTGTCCGGACCGCGGTGACCGCCGCCGCCTGCCCGGTCTCGGCGGCCAGACCGACCGGGACGGTTTTGCGCGGTGTCACCGCGCGGGCCGCCGACCCGGTTGCCGCCTGCCCCACCGGCACGGCTTTGGCCGACCCGACCGGCTGGGCGGTCGCAGTCTCTGATGCGACCGCGACGGTGATGGTCCGGACGGCGACGATGGGTTGTGCCGTGTCCGCCTCCGCGGCGGCACCGACGACCGCGGCTTTCGCCGACCCGACGGGCTGCGCCGTGTCCGTCTCGAGACCCTGTCCCACGGCGACGACCCGGACGGCCCGGATGGGCTGCGCCAGGTCGGTCTCCGCCGCCTGGCCGATCCCGAGATCCCGGGCGGTTAGCCAATCGACCGCCAGGTCGCGGTTGGTGCGGTATCCGGCGAGGCCGAACCGGCGGTTCCCGACGATCTGGGTGTCGGTGACGGTCAGCCACACGTCCGAGTCGACCTTCGCCCGGATCGTCGACCCGGACGCCTCGAGCTGGACGAAATAGTCGACGTCCGCCGCCAGGCTGCGGCTCTGGGATGCGATGTCGGTGTTGGATCCGTTGACGGTGCGGGTGATATCGAGGCGGCCCGCGGAGTCGAGCGCCGCCCGGTAGTAGGTCTGCGCCGTCGCCGAGAATCGGGCGCAGATGCCGATCACACCGGACACCGACCCGACGAACCGGACCGGCCCGCCGACATAATGGTTGTCGGTGTCGAGGTCGTGTTCGGCCCGGGCGGCGGCACCCGAGTTGTTGGTCCGCGGGGTCGCGCGGTTGGAGACGGTCTGCCAGTCGTTCTGCACCTCGGTCCACGTCAGATCCGGGCCGAGAACGGTCGAGTCGGCCTGGTTGAACGACTCGGAGAAGGTGGCGGCTCGGATCGGCGGGGCGGCGAAGAGCAGCTCGCGGCACCACACCTCGACGAGGCCGGTCTTGGGGTTGGTGCGGGCAGCCGGCCAGCGGCCGGGCCGGGCGTGGACGGTGAGCAGCTCGGCGACGATGTGACGGACCGTCACCCCGTCCAACGTCACCGACAACATGTTCTCGAGGTGGCGACGCACCGCGGCCGGCAGGTGGGCGTCGGGGTCGTCACCGAGGTCGACAACAGGTCGGTGCGCATGGTCGGCGGCGACGACGGCGACCGGGCCGAGGTCGATGGCAGTCCACGTCCCGTCCACGGCGGAGGGGCGGCGGTGGTTGCCGGGGTGGCCGGTGCCGACCCAGCGGGCCGCCACCCACCGCATCAGGACGCCCGGAGCAGCCCGCCGGCGTTGATCTGCGCCGTCAGAGCGGACCCGTCGGTGGTGACCGCGAAATCGTGGGCGGAGATCGGGATGATGTTCGCGTCCGTCCCGGCCGTCGTATCCGCGTCGTAGCACACCAGCAGCTTCACCAGCGTGTTGTTGACGGTGCCTCCGGCGGCGAGCCACGTCTGATCGGGGATGTCGATGTCCACCAGGTCGTTCACATCGTCGACCGTCACGGTGATGTCGGCGCCGGACACCGTCTTGCGGGCGTAGTTCGTGAAGTCCGCCTCGGTGTTCCCCACCGCGCCTAATAGGGCGGCGAGGTCGTCATAGTCCCGCAGCACCGCATCCGCCTCCGCCGCCTTCAGCAGGACGATCACGAACGCCGCGTTGGCGACGCCTCCGGCGGCGTTGTCCGCGAACGTGCGGATCCGACCCAGCGCCTGGTTGAAGATCACGTCAGCCATCAGCCACCCCCACCCTTGTCACGGGCAGGTTTCACCGCCTTGTCACGGGCAGGTTTCTTCCGGCCCTTCGCCGCCTTGCCGAGGCCGTACCGGGTGGCGACGTCGTCGGGGACGGTCTGACCTGGGACGCACAGCAGGATGCGGGCGTCCGGGTCGCCGTCCTCCACCACCCGCTCCCCGTCGGCGGTCACCCACAGCTTCCGGTCCGCCACCCAGCTCATACCGTGTCGATCCTCGTGAACGTCGGCGTCCCAACGGGTTCGGTGTACTCGTACACGTTGTCGGTCGTCTTGTCGACGTAAAGGTCGCCCACCTGAATCTGGCCGGCGTAGGTGGTGCCCGCCGTTGGGGCGCCGTTCCCGGAGAAGATGCGGGGTCCGGTCGTCTCCATGACGACACCGCCGGAGATGACGTTCCCGCCTTCGATCACAGCCATCGTGTGTCCTCCAATCTTGTCGGCCCGGAGGCCGAACCCCACTAGTCCGGTGGGGTTCGGCCTGCCGGGGTGTCGGTCAGATGCCGGTGATCTGGCAGAACGCGGCGGGCCGGTAGACGACGAACGCCGCCCGGATGTCCGCCCTGACCGCCTGCTTCCCCTCGGTGAAGTAGGTGCCGTGCGAATCGGACACCTTCACCTCGACGCCCCGCCGGATCGCCAGCTCCGTGAAGTTCGCGAAGTCGCCGACCAGGCCGGTGCCGGCCGGGAGGGCGTCGGCGAGGATCACCGGGACACCCCAGATCCGCATCGGTCCCGCCTCCGACGGCGACCCCCAGATGTAGATCCCGTCGGCGGTGCGGAGCAGACGGATCTGCTCCCAGTCCTGGGAGCTGAACAGGGCGGCGTTCGGTGTCGCCCGTCCGGTGGTCCGCACCAGGGTGAGCGCCTTGTGCACCGCGTCCGGGGTCGGGTCGACACCCTTCGCCTGCGTCTGGATCCCCGCGGTGTTGAGGATCCCGGTGAGGTTCGGGGCGAGACCGTCACCGTTCAGGATCTGGCTGTCGAGCCGCTGCCGCAGCATGAACGGCAGCCGGTTGTCCAGATAGGCCCGCACCCTCGGCTCGTCCTCGAGCTGCTCGTCGGTGACGGGGAGGAAGACCGAGATCTTCCGCACCGGCGACGACTTCTCGGTGAGCGCCAACGCGGCCTCGGGGTAGACGCCACCCTCCGCCGTCTCCGCCGCCGCGTTGGTGAACGTGGTCTCCTCCATGTATGCGACCGCGGACTGGCCGGTCGGGGTGGTGGGGATCAGGTCGATCACCTGGATCGGCCGCTGCGCCGACTCGACCACCCGATCCGACCGGATCACCTCGGGCGCCCACCCGGCGGTGGTGGTCATCAGCACCTTCACGTCCAGATCCAACACCGCAGCCTCGCCGCGGGCCTTGTAGGCGGCCGACTCGACGAACAGGTCGCCGAACGACTTCGGCTTCTCACCGGCCGGGGTGGGGAGACGTCCCGCCGGGTCGTCGAGGAGACGGCCGATCTTCTCCACGTCGGCGGCGGCCTTCTCCACCTGCCACAGCTCCTCCACCTGCTTGGCGAGGTCGTCCAGCTCGGCGTTCATCTCCCGGATCTTCTCCACCTTGGCGTGGGAATCACCGTCGAGGCATTTCACCTTGTCCATGTCCAGGTCGGGACCGGCCTCGTCGAACACCTGGGCGAGCGCCTTCCGTTTGGCGTCGAGCCGCTCCTGCAATTCGGTCAGTTTCTTGCTGGGCATCGTGTGCTCCTGAGTCGTTGGTCGATCCGCAGCGCCGTGCGCTGCAGCTTGAGCCATTCGGCGGCGACGTCCACGGCGTCGCCGGCGGCCATCCTGCCGAGCTCCGCTTTGAGCCGATCCAGTTCGGCGACGAGGGCGTCCACCTCGCTGCGGGTGACGTCCCCCAACCCGCGTCCCTTTTCAGCGCGGAGGTCGAGGATGGTGGCGGCTCGGTCTGCCACGTCGGCAACGTCGACCAGAACGGCGGCGACGTGGTCAGCGAACTTGAGGCTGGTGGGTGTGGGGTCGGCCCGCAGTTCGGGGGCGTCCCGGCCTGCGTCGGCGAGGTGGGCGGCGAGGTGCCGCCACACGGCCTGCCGCTCCTGGGCGGGGATGTCGACCCCGCCGCGGGCGCCGTTGAGAGCGGCGATGGCGGCGATGCAGGCCCGCACGTTGGCGGGGCCGGCCGGCCCCTCGTGATGCGGCAGCTTATAGGTGGAGGCGGATTCGGGGTCGCCGTCGGGATCCCACCAGGCGTGGACGTATCGGAGGTCTTGGGCGGTTTCGGCTTGGGCGACCGCCCGGCGGGCCGACCAGGGGCCATCCGACGTGGCGGTGGTGTGACGGCGGGCGGCGGTTTTGACGGCGACGGTGCGGGTGCCCTCCCCGGCTCCGACCAGCACCGGAGATACCTCCCATACCTTGGCGCCGGGGGTGCCGTCGGGGCGGGGCTGCAGGATCTGGCGGGCGCCGTCCGGGTCCTGGTCGCCGGCCGGGCGGGAGCCGCCGGGCAGGATCTTGAATCCGTAGGACCATTCGATCAGCGGCGGCGGATGATCCATGTCGAACCGCAACTTGGTATGGAGCTGAGCGGCGGCCGGGTCGTCGAGGTTGAGGCGACCCCGGAAGATCGCCGTCTCACCGTCCTCGTCGGTCACCGTCCCCTTCCCCAACAGGATCTGGGACCAGTCGTGGCCGGACACGATCTTCGTGGGCTGCGTCCCGAAAAACCCTGGGAGGGTGAGGTCACCGTCTTTGTCGACGACGTGGAGGGTGGCGACGACCGCCTCCACCTCACCTTCGGCGCCGACGTCCTTGATCTGCAGCTGCTTCAGCATCGCACCCCACCATATCGAACCCGACCGTTTGGTGGGATCATCGTTCGGCGGCGACGTGCTCGACCCAGCATCGGCACCCCACCGTCTCCGATGCCGGTCCTGCCGGGTCGCGGGGATATCTGAGCAGCGACATGCCGACTTTGAACGGTTCGCCGAGGGCGACCCGCTGCCCGTCCGCGTCGGCATGGGACGGCCGCACCCGGTCATCCCCCTGCGACACCCACACCTTCTGGTAGCGGCGGCCGGTCGACGCCGACACCTGCTCGGCGGCGGCCTGCTCGAACACGGACACGGCCTTCAGCACCTGGTCGAGTGCGATCCGGTTCGCCCGCGTCGTGACCCATTCGGTCTGGTAGAGGCGCCGCAACGCCCGGGTGACTTCCCGGATCTGCGATGGGGGGCCGGCCTCCCGGAGGACGGTGTGGATGCGGCGGCGGGACCGGACGATGATGCCGTCCGCCTGCTCCTCGAGGAACCGGGCGATCTGGGATGCTGGACGTCCCTCCCGGACGATCTGCTGCACCAGGGCGGTGAGCTGCTGGATCTGTTTGGCGTCCTCGTCGGCCCGTCCGGTCAACTCGTCGACCTTCGCCTGCCACACCACCTCCCCGACGAGGATCCAAATGTCGGCGAGGGTGAACGCCCATTCGTCCACCGACAGGACGTCGGTCGGGTCGGGCGGATCCTGCCGTTGGACGGCGTCGATGAGCCGGGCGGCGTCGCGGCGCATCTGACGACGGACGATCCGCACCGCTGGGCGGTGCAGGGTGAGGGCACGTCGGAGACCGGCCGCCGCCCGGTCACGGCGATCCGGCATCGAGCATCCGGGCGGCGTCGGCGGCGGGGTCGTCACCTGGCCGCACCTCGGTGACCGACACGGGCCGCAAATAGACGTCGTCGCCTGGCTGTGGCCGCATCCCGACCCGGATCTTCGCCTCGGCGACGGTGATCCACCCCGACCGCACCGCCTTGTCGACCCGCTCCCATAGCCGATGCTCGTCCTCCGCCAACGCCCGGACGTCACGGAGCCGGAACGCCACCCAGCGGCCGGGTCTCGAGTCGACGTCGGGGAGGAGCTGGCGGGTGAGCTGCCGGGCGACCCGCGACCAGTCGGGGATCATCGTCCGTTCGGTGAACGCCTCGAGGAGGGTGACGGATTCGGAGCGGCCGGACGATGCGGTGAGGCCGGCGCCCATCCCGGCGAGGATGGACGGGACGCCACACACCGCCGGGATCCGCTCCTCCGGCACCCTGCGCAGCGCGGACACGTCGAGCTGTTCCGGGGTGAATGCGGTGACGACGGGGCGGAGCCGGCCGGACAGGATGAGCGGCCGGCCCGCCTTCTCGCCGGAGAACCGGTCCCGCCAGCGGCGGGCGATGGCGTCCGCCTCCGACTCGGACGGCCCGGGCGACGTCGGATCCTCCGGCGCCAAAACGACGCCGGGGATGCCCATGTTGGAGAGCAGCCCGGCGATGAGTTTGGCGGCAGCTTCGTCACCGACCACCTCTTTGAGGACCGTCTTGATGGGGCCGACACCGAGGGCGTGGTCGCCGGGGTCGAGTCCGAGCCGCAGATGGACGATGTCCGCCGGGTCGATCAGCACCTCCCCACCTGTCCCGGGCCGATACGCGTAGGCGTCGATGTTGCGGCCGGTGTCGGGACCGCCCCGGTCTTTGAGCCGGATCGGGGTGACGAGGTCGGGGCGGAGCGGCCAGAGCTCGACCGGCCGACCGGCGCCGTTCCTCGCTTTCCACAAGTAGGCGTTGCCGTCGAGCCTCGTAGCCCAGACGTAGTAGTGCCACAGCAGATCAGACGTCATCTCCGGGTTGGGGTTCTCGAGGAGGTCCGGGAGCGGATGATCTTCGATCTCGACGGGCTGCCCATCGTCGCCGATCTCCCACACCGCCGGAGGCGGCTCCGCCCACGCGTCGGTGAGCACCCGGAGGGTGGCGTGGACGATGGAGTTGGAGGCGCCATCCCCGACCTGGCGGATCTGGTCCATCCACGCCGCCTGCGACGTCCACCACGGCGTCCATGACGGTGACGGCACCCCGACGTCGAGACGTTTCCGCCGCGGTTCCGGCCGGCCGGCCTGCCATGCCGTTTTGACCGTGTCGATGAGACCCATCGGCATCAGTATGCCACCCACCGGCGGTTGGCGGTGGCGACGGAGACGAGGTAGGCGGCGGCGTCCACCTGGTCGTCGTGGCCGCCCTCGGGGAACGCCCGCAGTTCGGCGACGAAATCGGGGAGCCACGGGGCGTGGCGGGGGATGCGGAACCGGCCCGCTTCGACGGCGGCGGCGAGCGGCAACGCCCTGGTGACCTTGTCCCGGTCGGGTCGGATCGGCATGACCGGCAACCCCTCCGCGCGGCCATGCTGCACCAGACTGGCCTGGTAGGCGGTTGCTTCGACCCAAATGACGGTGGCGGACCATCGGCGGCGGAGCCGTTCGGCGACGTCGAGCACCTGGTGGGAGGGGATGCGGTCCCGCACCACCTCGAGCAGGCAAATCGTGCCGTCGGCGGTGACGGCGGCGGCGGCGGCGACGGTGTAGTCGGCGCCTTGCCGGGTGGAGAGGGCGGGGTCGACGGTGACATGAACGGTGCAGTCGTCCAGCGGCGTCGGGGTGGCGTCGACGACGACAGCCAGTGTGTCGCCGTCGGCGACGACGTCGTAGGGTTGGAGGCGGTCGACGTCGATGATGCCGCCAGCGATGCCGACGAACTCGGCGCCGAACTCCTGCCGGAAAAGAACGTCGCCGAGGTCGTCCCGGGCGGCTTCGATTTCCGCCGGGTCGAGGTATGGGTTGTCCCACGAGGGGCGGTGCCACCTCGACCATCCGTCGGCGTGCTCCGCCTGCTGCCACAGATCCCACAGCCAGTTGAACCCTTTGGGTGTGGAGATGAACATTGCGGCGCCGTGCCGGTCGGTGAGGGTGGGGCGGAGCGACTGGTGCCACGCCTCCGGTTTCATCCGCCCCGCCTCGTCGAGGACGACGAAGTCGAGGCCTGCACCGACGAGCAGCTCGGGCCGGTCGGCGGATCTGACTTCGATGCGGCCGCCGCCGGGCAGGTCGATGCGGCGCCGCTGCAGATGGATTTGGGCGCCGGGGATCTGCCGGGCGATCCGCTTCATGGGATCCCACCCTTCGTCGGCGACATGGTGGGTGGGTGCGACCCACCAGGCACGGCCCGGCCTCCGGTCGTCCGGCCGCCACCACCTGTCCCCGAGTGCGACCCGGAAGCAGCATCGGACCGCCAACCGGGTTTTCCCGAAGCGGCGGCCGGCGACGACGATCTTGTGGCGGGTCGGGTCGTCGTCGATGGGTTGCTGGCCGGGATGCAGCGGCGGCAACGTGATGACCATCGGCATTCAGTCGCCTCCCCGTCGGGATCCGGTTTTGGCGCGGCGTCGCAAATCGGGGGCCGGCGGATCGTCCAGGTTCTCCGGCGGGTCGCCGTGGCGGAGGTGATGCTCGAGGATGAGGCGGAGCCGCTGCGCCTCCCGGCGGGTCAACGTCGCCCAGTCGACCCCGAGCTCCCGGCATTTGACGGCGCCGGCGATGAGCAGCAGCCCCTCCCGCTGCGCCGCCGAGGCGGGCCGGTCACCCGCCATCATGGCCGGATGGGAGTTGGCGGACGTCGTCGACCTGGGCCGGCTGGTCCGGCCAGGTGAGCCGCACCTCGACGACGGTGTCGGCGTCCCCGTCGGCGTTCGCGCGTCCGACCGCGAACCGTTCGGGGAAGCGCCGCTCTAAGAGTTTGTCCCACATGCGCCAGTCGTCGCCGCCGACCCGCTGCATCTGGGCGATGGCGGAGGCGATGAATCTGGAGTCGGCTTGGTAGACGCGGTCGGCAAACTCGACATAGATGTCGTGGTGGTTGTTGATGGTGTCGGCGATTTTCTGTTTGGGCCAGGATCGGGTGATGGGGATGCGGCGGCGTTTCGCTTCGGCGATGAGGTCGGTTTTGGTGTGGGTGTCGGGGTCGACGGGGTTGTGGCGGCCGCGTTGGAGCCATTGGAAGAGGGTGGCGGGGTGGATGCCTGCGGCGCGGGCGGCGTCGTCTCGGGGGACGCCGCGTTCGATGAGGCCGACGATGAGGTCGGCGACGTCGGGGGTGAGTTTGGTGGGGCGTCCCATGGGTGGGGATGTTATCGGGTGTGGGGTGGGTTCCGGCTTGACATGTCCGGGCAGGGCTGATAATGTGCATGGTGTAAGGACTGGCCGGATCGGAAAGGAGACGCAGATGGCCGACACGACGAGGACCGCCAGGGTGGTCGAGCTGATGGATCGGGAGGGGCTGGCTGGGTGGATGACCGGGCCGGACCGGGAGCGGGTCGCCGCCAAGGTGGCGGAGATGGCCGCCGACGTCGACGACAACACCGTGGTGATGATGGTGGTGGATGAGGCGGAGCGGGTCGGCACCGAGATCCGGGCCGCCTACAACCGGGCCGCCAGGGCCGGATCCCGGACGGCGAAGATGGACGCCGCCCGGGACGCCGACGTCGACGAGGGGACGGTCGACGGGTACTTCGCCGCCTTCGTCGCCCGCCTGCGGGCCGGACGGTGACCGGACACGAGAAAGGAGACATGATGATGGAGCATCTGTGGACGATGGAGACGGCCGACGGGACGACGGTGGAGGTGTGGCGGATGGCCGACCGGCAGGTCGGATTCGTCGCCGACGTCGACCGGCCCGCATCCGAGGGGCCTGGGTTGGCGAGGTGGTGGGAGCGGACGCTGTGGTTCGACACCGCGCCGGTCCCGATGACGGTCTGGATCGCCGCCGACGGACGGCCCGTCGCAGCCACCCCGAATAACGTCGACCTGTGGGAATGGCTCGACGGCCTCGCCGCCTTCGGCACGTTCCGGGTCGTCTGGACCACCGACGGCTACGACGACCTCGGCGCCGACGAACTGCTGGAGAGGAGGATCTGATGGCGAAGATGATGACGGCGGCGGTGTGGTGCCGCAGCTGCGACCTGTGGCGCCACGACATCGACCCGGGCGGCGCCTGCCCCAACTGCGGGATGCCGATGCTCCCCGAGGAGCCAGACCGATGGGAGGGGATGCACATCCCCCGCATCGGCGACGCCACCATTTGGATCGGAGTGCGGGTCGACCCCGCCGACCGGCCCGTCTGGGAGCGGCTCGAGTCGGTCGCCGACACCGCCGCCTCCGGATGCGTCATCCACGTCCGGGGTGGCATCTGGACCGGCGCCGCAGTCTCCACCCACGACGGGTTCTGGACGGCGGTCGTCGGTCGGGACGACAAGACGGCGATCGTCCTCTGGTCCGACGACGCACCCCGCGGCGGTGACGGTCTCGCACCCGCCGCGATCTTCGACCGGGACGACCGGGCCGTCTGGGAGATGGTCCGCCACCTCCACGCCAGGCGGTGACCCAACCAACCCTCACATCAGGACGGTGGGTGGACGCACAACGGGAGGCGTCCACCCGCCTCCGCGCCGCCGCCGACACCGGAGACTGGCCGGCCGAATGCGCCGCCATCCTCCACCAGGCCGCCGACCACTGCGACCAGGCCACCGTCGACACCCCAACCGGCTGGTGGATGATCTGGCTGCCGCACATCGCCGCCACCTGGCGGATCGGCGACAGCCACCCCGACACGGACGTCGCCCAAGCCGCCGCACGGGTCCGCCGCACCATTCTCGAGGCCGCCACCGTGATGCCACCATGACCACCATGCGGCACATCGTGATGTTCTCCGGCGGTGTCGGCTCGTTCCTCGCCGCAGCCAGGACCGTCGACTTCTACGGCCCCGACGCCGTCACCCTGCTGTTCGCAGACACCCGCATCGAGGACGACGATCTGTACCGATTCGTCGACGACGCCGCCGACCATCTCGGCGCAAAGCTCGTCACCATCGCCGACGGCCGCACCCCGTGGCAACTATTCGCCGACGTCCGCATGATCGGCAACACCCGGGCGGACATCTGCTCGCGGGTGCTCAAACGTGACCTCATGCGCCGATGGATCGACGACCACGCCGACCCGGACGACACCACCATCGTCCTCGGCATCGACTGGACCGAACATCACCGCTTCGACCGGGTGCGTCACCGGTGGAAACCGTGGACCGTCACCGCGCCGATGTGCGACCCGCCGCTGCTCGACAAACCCGAGATGATCGCCGAGGTGCGGCGCCGCGGCATCGAACCGCCACGCCTCTACCAGCTCGGATTCCCCCACAACAACTGCGGCGGGTTCTGCGTCAAAGCCGGGATCGGCCAGTTCCTGCTCCTCCTCGAGAAACTCCCCGACCGGTATCGGGCGCACGAGGCCGAGGAGGAGCGGGTCCGACGGATCATCGGCAAAGACGTCGCGGTCCTCCGGGACCGACGTGGCGGCACCACCCGGCCGCTCACCCTCGCCGAGCTCCGCCGGCGGGTCGAGGCCGGCGGCGAGCAGCTCACCCTCGACGGCATCGACGAGTTCGGCGGATGCGGATGCGCCATCGAATAAACCCCTTGACATGTCCGGGCAGGGCTGATAATGTGCGGGATGTAAGGACTGGCCGGATCGGAAAGGAGACACACATGGCCACCACCAGCATCACCCACGGAACCCGCACCTGGGTCCTCAACACCGACGGCGACGTCTGGGACCGCGACGAGCTCGTCACCGAACTCGTCCGGGATCTGCACCCCCGCCACCTCACCCCGGGCGACGACGGCACCCACATCGTCCGCTGCCCCGACTGCGGCCAGACCGAGATCTGGACCGACCGGGAGCTCGCCGACCACGGCCGCTGCCGCACCACCGACGCCCGGTGTGTCTGCGACGACGTCGTCGACGACCTCGACGAGGTCCGCCTCGTCGACCTGATCGACACCCGCCGCTTCGACCGCCGCATCCGCGGCGCCGCCGTCGAGGCGCTCGTCGACCGTCTGGAGGCCGACGGGTGGATCGTCAATGTCCAGGACGGCGAGATCACCGTCTGGGAGATCGTCTGACCCGCACCGACCCGAGAGGAGACACCGACATGACCACCATCACCACCAGGACCGACCTCCGCAACCACATCGCCGACCTGTTCCAGGAATGGGACGTCGACAACTACGACGGCTTCGTCGACGCCATGACCGCCGCATGGCATCGGCTGTGGGGGCTGCGGAACGCCGCCTCCCACCAGGATGTCGACCGGATCGCCGCCGTGCTCGCCCGCCTCGCCGACCACGACCCGACCCAGACCGTCGCCGACGCCAGGGCCGAACTCGCCGAGCTGGGCCTGTCCCTCGCCGACATCGACCGGGTCCTCGCCGAGCTGTGAACGTCGGATCCCTCTGCACCGGGGTGGGCGGCCTCGACCTGGCCGCCCACCACCTGTGGGGCGACGTCGACGTCCGATGGGTGTCCGAGATCGACGTCGACGCCTCCGAGGTGCTCGCCGCCAGATGGTCCGACGTCCCCAACGTCGGCGACATCACCACCGTCGACCCGGACCGTCTCGACCCGGTCGACGTCATCACCGCGGGGTTTCCCTGCCAGCCGGTCTCCCAGGCCGGTCGGCGCCGCGGCGCCGACGACGACCGGTGGCTCTGGCCGCACGTCGCCCGCATAGTCGACGCCATGAGACCCGCCACCGTCATCATCGAGAACGTCCCGGGGCTGGTCACCATCGACGGCGGCAGCCTGTTCGGCGGCATCGTCGACAACCTGCAACGGCTCGGATACAAGGTCGGCTGGACGGTGATGGCGGCGGCGGAGATCGGCGCCTGCCATCGGCGCCGCCGCGTGTTCGTCGTCGCATCCACCGCCGACACCCCACCGCCGCTCACCGCCTCGGGCCCGGTTGGCGGTGGGGTGGGCCGTCTGATGCCGACCCCGACGGCGTCGGACCACCGCGGTCCCGACCTCGCCCGCCGCCACCGTCCACGATCAGGCGGCGATGACCTCTGCACCGTCGTCGAACGGCTCCTCCCCACCCCGGTCGCCCGGGACGCCCGGGGAGGCCGCAACGCCACCCGCATCCGCGGACCCGAATCGACCGGGCATCTCGGCCGCACCCTCTGCGACGTCGCCTTCGCCGACTGGTGGGGCGAATACCGGGACGCCATCGGCCGGCACGAACGGGCGTTGGGTCGGCCGGCGCCGCCGCCGGTGGTGGAGACGGCCCGTTCTCGAGGCCGCCTGAACCCGCGGTTCACCGAGTGGATGATGATGCTGCCCGACGGGTGGGTGTGCGACATCGTCGACCGGCGGGCGGCGGCGTTGCGGCTGCTCGGCAACGCCGTCGTCCCCGCCCAGGCAGCCGAGGCGGTCCGACGGATCCTCGGCACCCCGACCCTGTTCGCCGACACCACTTGACACGTCCGGGCAGACCGGGTAACTTGCGTGGTGTAAGGACTGGCCGGATCGGAAAGGAGACGCAGATGGCCGACACCACCATGATCACCGTCGACGGGACGTTCGCAGCCGCGATCCGCAGCCGCAACGTGTCCCCCAAGACGCTCACCAAAGCCGCCCGGATCGTCGCCGACGGCCGCATCCACCCCACCGACGACCCGGGCGTCTACCGGGTCGACGGCGACCACGGCTCCTACTGGGTCGGGGTCGTCAGCGACCACCGGGGCGTCTGCACCTGCCCCGCCGGGACGCACGGCAAATGGTGCGCCCACCTCGTTGCCGCCATCGTCACCCACACCGCAACGACGTCGGCCGCCCCGGAGACGCAGGGCGGCCGACTGGCCGGACACGACGGTGCCGGACCGGATGGCGACGACCATACCAGCTGCCGCGACTGCGGTGTCGACCCCGAATGGGACGGCGGCCTCTGCTGGGACTGCTGGCATCGCGCCGCCGACGAAGAGGCGGGGGAGCGTGGATACGCGGCGATGGTCGACGACCAGCTCGGAGCCTGGTGAAAGGAGCATGATGCAAACCGAAACCGTAGGTCCGGTGACGTCACCGGACGAGATCCCGGAGGTGTGCGGCGTCGCCGAGTTCGCCGCCGCCGCCGGGGTGAAAACCGACACGATCACGCGATACCGCTGGGCGGGGAAACTGCCCGACCCGGACTGGGTGACGGCCAGGCAGGTGCTGTGGTCCAGAGCCACCGTGTGGGACTGGATCCAGCATCGGCGACGGCGACGTCGGTAACATCCGCCGCACCGGAGCCGGTGCGGTGACACCACCCCGACCCTCGACGGGTCGACCACCGAAGCGACAAAGCCGAGGTGGGCGCAGGGTTCGTCTGTGGGGAAGTGACGGTGACCCCGACAGGGGACGGGTGGTGTCACCGGACCGGCCAGGAGGGTCGGACCGGAAAGGAGACACGATGTATGAATGCCGCCGCTGCGGCGCCGTCCTCGTCGGGGACGACGCCAGGGCAGAGCACCGGGCCGAATACGGGTTCGGCCATGCGGGCCGCCCCGTCGACGTCATGGAGGTGGACCGTGGGGACGCATGACGAGCGGGCGGTGTCGATCACCGCGCCGGGGATGGGCGTCACCGTCGTCCGCCGCCGCCGCATCGGACCGTCCGGATGGGAGGTCACCGTCCACCGTCCCAACGGCGACACGATCCGGATGGGGTTGCATCCGACCGTCCGGGCCGCCGTCGAGGCGGTCGCCGAAGCGGCCGCCCGTGAGATCCGGATGATCGGCTGATGGGATGGAGAGACCAGGCGGTGTGCCGCGGCGTCGATTCGATGTGGTGGCCCGAGCGGGGACTCACCGTCCCCGTCGACCCGGGCCGTCTCGAGCGCCGCTACCGCGCACAGATCCGCCTCTTCTGCGACCGATGCCCCGTCGTCGCCGAATGCCTCGACGACGCCCTCTCCTCCAACTCCAAGTATTACGACATTTTGGGGGTGCGGGGCGGTTTGACGCCGCGGGAACGGGCGTCGATCCGATACCGCCGGCAGAAGGCCGCGGCGATGCGGGAGGCGGGATGATGGCGACCATCGCCGAGCTCATCGACGACGTCGCCTCCACCCTCGGCCATTGGATGCCCGCCGACGCCCTCGTCGACCACGTCGTCGACCGGTTCGGCGCCAAC
>JALSJV010000035.1 GCA_026989215.1 Acidimicrobiia bacterium
TCCTCGTGATCGGCTCCGTCTCGATCACCGTCTCGGTGATGGCCACCGGCGTCTCGGCCCGCCTCTTCACCCCTGACCATCGCCCGGTGCGGCTGCTGCGGACGGCACGCTGACCCCAGTCGCCGTCCCACCGCCTCTTCCGCTGCCGTGACGAACGGTCGAGGGGTGGGCGGTTGGGCGGCCGGGGTGTTCCGTCAGCACCCGTACTTCTGCAACGTGGGGAAGGGGTTGACGGCGGGGCCGCCGCCGGGATGGATCTCGAAGTGGATGTGGGGGGCGGAGCCCTTGGCGTTTCCGGTGTCGCCCACCTCGCCGAGGATGGTCCCGGCCGTGACCCGGCCCGACGCGCCGAACACCGCCATGTGGGAGCCGATGTAGACGACCCCGTCGTCGCCTTTCAGGCGGAACTGTTTCCCGCCGATGGTGCCGGTGATCTGCTCCACGTAGCCGGAGACGGGGGCACGCACCACCGTGCCCCAGGGTGCGAAGAGGTCGTTTCCTTCGTGGCTGCGTCCCCCCGACCTGGGGAATCCCCAGTCGTTGAAGTACCGGGCGCCGGGGACCGGGCACACCCATCCCGCGCCGGGGACGGTGAGCACCTGCCCGACGTAGATCCGGTTGGGGTCGGCGATCCCGTTGCTGTCGGCCAACGCTCGGACGGTGGTCCCGTACCGGCGGGCGATCGCCGCCAGCGTCTCCCCTTTGGCGACGGTGTGGCTCGCCTCGGTCTTCGCTTCCCCGGCGACGAACGCCGGGGGTCCTTCGATCCGCAGCCGGGTCCCGACGAAGATGAGGGAGGGGTCGGTGAGCCCGTTCACCGACATCAGTTCTTCCACCGTGGTCCCGTATTTGGCGGCGATGGAGGCGAGTGTCTCGCCGCGTCTGACGGTGTGGGTGCGTCCCGGATCGTGGGGTGCGGTGGCGGCTCCTCCGGGGATCGTGAGCCGCTGGCCGATCCGTACCAGGTTGGGGTTGGAGAGACGGTTCGTCTCCACCAGGGCACCGACCGTGGTCGAGTACTTCCGGCTGATCTGGGCGAGGGTCTCGCCGGGGGCGACGACGTGGATGATCGGCTCGCCGCCCGCCATGTTGGCTTGGTCGGGGATGACGAGTTCCTGCCCGACGTAGATCAGGTTGGGGTTGCTGATTCCGTTCGCCTCGGCGAGGGCGGTGACGGTGGTTCCGTGCTCGGCGGCGATCTTGGCGAGGGTGTCTCCCCGCTGCACGACGTAGTCCGAGGAGGCGGCGACGACGAGGGCGGCGAGAGCGAGGAGGGTGACGGTGGCCCGGACGCGGTGATGTGAAGGCATGGTGCTCCAGGGCCCCTGCGTCCGCTCCGCGTCGTGGACCTTAGCCGATGGGGGCGCGGAGTCCAGCCTTCTCGCGGCGGGGGTGCCGACGTCCGGCATGTCGATGATCGTCACCTATCGCTATTAACGATAGAAAATCTGTCACACCCGTCGCCTATGGTAGAAGCATGTTGACCGAACAGGTGTTCGTAGGGTCGAGTGGGGTGGGTGCCGCCGAGTCGGGGCCGCCTCCCCTCGACTGGGATGATTGGGAGGCGCTCGTCGACGCCGGGGTCGTGGGCGCCGCCGAGACGCTGCCGTCGGGTCTGGAGCGTTGGGAACCCGGCCTGTTCTCGCACGCGGTGCTGGCATCCGTGGATCGGGAGAGGTTGTCTGGCCGCGACCTGGTGCGGGTGCTGGTGGCGGAGGAGCGGCTCATCGCCCACCTTCAGGCGTTGCAGGCGCAGACGATGGCGCTGCTGTCCCGTGTCGACCCCGCCGACAGGTCGATCGACGTGGAACAGATGTGGGAGGAGGCGGCCGACGAGATCGGGGCCGCCCTCCGGCTCACCCGCCGGGGGGCGGAGGGGCGGCTGGCGGTCGCCTGGTGTCTCGTCAGGGAGTTCCCGGAGGTGTGGTCGACGCTGGCGCGGGGCGAGATCGACCTGTACCGGGCTCGGATCATCTGCGACGGTGCCGCCGGTCTGGAACCGGCCGAGGCTCGGCGGCTGGTGGCGTCGGTGTTGGAGCGGGCCGGACGGCTGACGTCGGGTCAGCTCCGGGCGTGGATCCGTAAGCTGCGCATGGCTGCCGACCCGGCGGCCGCCGCCCGCCGGTGCGAACAGGCGGTCGATGACCGACGGGTCGTGGCGGAGATGACCGACGAGGGGTCCGCCGACCTCTGCGGCTACGACCTGCCGCCCGATCGGGTGGCGGAAGCCCGGGACCGGATCGAACGGATCGCCCGCAGCCTTCGCCGCGACGGCGAGACCAGGACCCTCGACCAGCTCCGGGCCGATGTCTTCCTCGACCTCCTCTGCGGCACCGCCGTTCACGACCGTCCTCGCGGTGTCGTCGACATCACGGTGGAGCTCGACACGTTGGCGGGTCTCGCCGAACGACCGGGGGAGATCCCCGGGTTCGGACCGGTGATCGCCGATATCGCCCGCCGGCTCGCCCTGGAATACGGACGGACGTGGCAGGTCACCCTCACCCGGCGGGGCGAGCCGGTGTGGACCGGGGTGACCAGGCGACGGCCCCAGACCGCGCTGGCCCGGCGTATCCGGAGCCGCTGGCCCCGCTGTGTGTTCCCGGGCTGCCGGATGCCCGCCCGGGCCTGCGATCTCGACCACATCCATCCCTGGGCCGAAGGCGGGCCGACCTGTGAGCACAACCTCATCCCCCTCTGCCGCCACCACCACGGCCTCAGAGACAGGGGCTGGAGCTACGTGCGGCGGCCCGACGGGACGGTCGTCTGGACCAGCCCCCTCGGGTGGGAGTACACGACGGAGCACCCACCGTGAGGGCGGGCTCAGCGGAAGAAACTTCAGCGGAAGAAACTTCAGCGGAAGAACGTGACGACGAGAGAGAAGATGGCGGTGAGGGCGGTCATCGACCACACCGTCGTGCCCACGTAGAACCGCTGCATCCGCTCCATCCGCTCGCCGATCCCTTCGATCTGGTCCTCCAGACGGTCGAAACGGTCTTCGATCCGGTCGAGCCGCGTCTCGGTCGCCGCGAACCGCAGATCCATCTTCTCTTCGAAGCGGGCGAACTCGGCTTGGACGTCCGCTTTGGTGGCGGCCTCGTCGGAAGGGTGCTGGGGGAGGTAGGCCATCAGGGTGCCGCCCGGACCCGCAACTGCCCGCAGGCGGCGTCGATGCCCCGTCCCCGGGTGTCCCTCACCGTCACGTTCACCCCGTCGTCGCGGAGCCAGTCGGCAAACCGGGTGACGTGGCGAGGTGACGGGGGATGATCGTCGGTGAGGGGGGTGGGGTTGAGGGGGATGAGGTTGACGTGGGCCCGCAGGCGGAGCGCGATCTTCGCCAACTTCGTCGCCTGCTCCTGGGTGTCGTTGACCCCGTCGATGAGGGTCCATTCGATGGAGATCCGGCGTCGTTTCGCCCGGAAGAACTCCTCGGCGGCCTGCTCCACCTCGGCGAGGGGATAGCGGCGGTTGAGGGGGACGAGGTGGGAGCGGAGCTCGTCGTCGGCGGCGTGAAGGCTCACCGCCAGGTTCACCGGCCACGGCTCGGTGGCGAGGCGCCGCATCCCCGGCACCATGCCGACGGTGGAGACGGTGATCGACCGTGCCGACATCCCCATCACCTCGATCATCCGTCGGATCGCCTCCCGCACCCGGTCGTAGTTGGCGAGGGGTTCGCCCATCCCCATGAACACCACGTTGGTGACCCGGTCGGGAACCTCCGGCATCTCCCCGGCCCGAAGAACCGCGTTGGCGTAGGCGACCTGGGCGACGATCTCCCCGGCCTCCAGGTGCCGATCGAACCCGAACTGCCCGGTGGCGCAGAAGGTGCATGCCAGGGCGCAGCCCGCCTGCGACGAGACGCAGAGGGTGGTCCGGCGGGGATAGCCCATCAGCACCGCCTCGTAGGCGACGCCGTCGGACGCCCGGAACAGCCATTTCCTGGTGAGGCCGCGGTCCGCCGACTGGTCCGCCTCCACCGTGAAAGGCCAGAGACGGGCCGCCAACCCCTCCCGGACCGACACCGGAAGGTTCGTCATCTCGTCGGTGGACAGCACCGGATGGCGGTAGAGCCATTCCCGGAGCTGGTCCCCTCGGAACGGGGGCTCGCCTTCCAGCAGCGACCCGAGCTCCGCCGGGTCGGTCAGGTAGAGCATGGCGGTCAGAGCAGCGTCGACGCCTGCGACACCCAGTCGGCTGCCCGTTCTGGGGTCACGTCGGCCGCCTCGGCCACCGTCTCGGGGTCGGCGGCCGCCAGCTCGGCGAGGCCGCCGATCCCTCCGGATCGGAGCCGGTCGGCGTACACGGGCCCGATCCCCTTCACCCTGGTGAGATCATCCCCGTCCGGCTCGTCCGGGACCGTCGGCGGAGGCACCACCCGGAAGGCCGGCGGTTCGGGCTCGCGGGGAGCGGCGATCGAGACGAACCGGTCCCGCATCGCCCACACCAGTGCGGCGAGGCCGGCCGCCACGCTCAGGAGCTTCCCGAACCGTTTCATGGCGAGCATGGTACCCGGCTGCCGTCCCCTTCCCGTCCGCTCTACCCTCCCGACCATGCACGTCGACTACTACTTCCCGCCCCAGCTCCCCAACGCCGCTCCCGCCGCCGCCGCCCGGGCCGCCCGGCTCGGCTACGACGGCTTCTTCTCGGCGGAGACCTCCCACGAACCCTTCGCCCCGCTCTTCCTCGCCAACCAGGCCGAACCGTCACTCGACCTGGGGACCGCCATCGCCGTCGCCTTCCCCCGGTCACCGATGATCACCGCCCAGGTCGCCTGGGACCTGGCGGCGGTGTCCGGCGGGAAATTCCTCCTGGGTCTCGGAACCCAGGTGAAGGCCCACATCACCCGCCGGTTCTCCACCGAATGGTCCCATCCCGGGCCGCGGCTGCGGGAGTACATCGCCGCCCTCCGAGCCATCTGGGACACCTGGCAGAACGGCACCCCCCTCCGCTTCAAAGGGGACTTCTACCAGTTCACCCTCATGACGCCGTTCTTCGCGCCCGACCCGATCGAGCATCCCGACATCCCCGTCTACATCGCCGGGGTCGGCCCGTACCTGGCCCGTCTCGCCGGGGAGGCCTGCCAGGGGTTCCACGTCCACCCCTTCCACACCGTGAAGTACCTCGACGAGGTGGTGCTGCCCCACATCGAAGAAGGGGCGGCCAAGGCGGGGCGGAGCCTCGACGACGTCACCCGGGTGGCGACGGTGTTCGTCGTCACCGGCCACGACGAAGACGAGATCGCCGCCCAGATGCGGCCGGTGAAACAACAGATCGCCTTCTACGCCTCCACGCCCAGCTACCGGGTCGTGCTGGACACCCACGGCTGGGATTTCGGGGACACCCTCAACGCCATGAGCCGGCGGGGTGAATGGGACGCCATGGCCGACGTCATCCCCGACGAGGTCGTCCACGAGGTGGGGGTGGTCGCCCCGATCGACGAGCTGGGCACGGCCATGAAAACCAAGTACGGGGACCGCCTCCAGCGGGTCGGGTACTACACCCTCGGAGGGGAGGCTGCCCTCACCGACGACGAGTGGGCAGCGGTGATCGCCCAGACCAGGTGATCGTCACCCGTCGTCGACGGGCGCGTAGGGCGGAGTGGTGTCGGGGACGGGTTCGTCGAGATGGCCCACGTCGTTGTAGCCGACGAGGCGGGGTCCGGGGAGGAGGATCGTGGTGACCGAGGCGTTGTCGGGCGACTGGACGACACCGGCGAAGACGTTGCCCGGAAGGCTGATCCCGAGCGCCCATTCGACGATCAGCAGGCTCGGCCCGCCGTGGGTGGCGATCACCGTCACGCCGTCGGGTTCCCCCAGATCTCGGAGGAACGCCCGCACCCGGGCGCGGACGTCGGCCCATCGTTCCCCACCGGGACGGGCCACGTCGATCCCGGAGGCGTAGGATCGCCACAGGTCGGGCCAGCGCTCCACGATCTCGTCGGGGAGGAGGCCGGTCCATTCGCCGTTGTCGATCTCCCTGAGGCGCGGGTCGGTGGCGGGTTCCAGGCCGAGGCGGGCCGCCAGC
>JALSJV010000036.1 GCA_026989215.1 Acidimicrobiia bacterium
CCTCCTCGTTCGGCCCCCCGAGAGTAGACCTCCGCCCCGCCGATGTGGCGGCTCGATCCCCCCGTCGCCACCTGCCACGGTCCCCCGTGGTGGGTCGGGAGGATCGGGTGCGCCACCGGCCGTGTAGCCTCCGGCGGATGCAGCCCCCCCTCGTCTCGGCGCGCGCCCTCACGAAACGGTTCGGCGAGTTCACCGCCGTCGACCACGTCGACTTCGACGTCCGTCCGGGCGAGGCCTTCGGATTCCTCGGTCCGAACGGGGCGGGGAAGAGCTCCACCATGCGCATGATCGGCGCGGTCTCCCCCATCACCGAGGGAACCCTCACCGTGCTCGGCCTCGACCCCGACACCGACGGCCCGGCGATCCGGGCGCGCCTCGGGGTCGTCCCCCAGGAGGACAACCTCGACCAGGAGCTCACCGTGTGGGAGAACCTGTACATCTACGGGCGGTACTTCGACCTCCCCAGATCCGTCATCACCGACCGCATCGACGAGCTCCTCGAGTTCGCGCAGCTCACCGAACGCCGCGACGACACCGTCGAGCACCTGTCGGGGGGGATGAAGCGGCGGCTCACGATCGCCCGCGGGCTCATCAACCAGCCCGACCTCCTCCTCCTCGACGAGCCGACCACCGGCCTCGACCCCCAAGCCCGCCATGCCCTGTGGGACCGGCTGTACCGCCTCAAGCAGCGCGGCGTCACGCTCATCGTCACCACCCACTACATGGACGAGGCCGAGCAGCTCTGCGACCGGCTCGTCATCATGGACAAGGGGCGGATCGTCGCCGAGGGGTCGCCCCGGGAGCTCATCGACCGCTACTCGCCCCGGGAGGTGGTCGAGCTCCGGTTCGCCCCCGAAGACCACGACGGCGCCGCCGCCGCCCTCGACGGCGCCGCCAAACGTGCCGAGGTCCTCCCCGACCGGATCCTCCTCTACACCGACGACGCCGAGGCGACCATCGCCGAGGTGTTCGAACGGGGCCTGAGCCCCGAGTCGATGCTCACCCGGCGATCCACGCTGGAAGACGTCTTCCTCCGGTTGACGGGTCGGAGGCTCGTCGACTGATGGAGACTCCCCCGTTCCTGCGGGTGCTCGAAGGGGAGGCCCGGGTGTACCGCCGGGTCTGGCGGGGGTCGGTGATCTCGACCTTCCTCAACCCGGTGCTGTTCCTGGCGGCGATGGGGCTGGGACTGGGACGACTGGTGGATGAGCGGTCCGGTGGCTCCGGCCTGGACGGCCTCACCTACCTCGCCTTCCTCGCCCCCGGCCTCCTCGCCGCCACCGCCATGCAGACCGGTGCCGGGGACTCGTCGTGGCCGGTGATGGCGGGGATCAAATGGCGGAGGACCTACGAGGCGATCCTGGCGACCCCGGTGGGGGTCGGTTCCCTCACCGTGGGCCACATCGCCTGGGTGGGGGTGCGCCTCGTCTTCGTGTCGGTGGCGTTCGTGCTGGTGATGGCCGCCTTCGGCGCCGTCGGGCTGTGGTCCGGGTTGGCGGCCGTCCCGGCGGCGGTCCTCACCGGCCTCGCCTTCGCCGCCCCGATGGTCGCCTACACGGCCGGCCTGAAGGGCGAGCAGGGGCTCAGCTCCATGTTCCGGTTCGGCATCGTGCCGCTGTTCCTGTTCTCCGGGACGTTCTTCCCCATCTCCCAGCTCCCCGACTGGTTGGAGCCCGTCGCCTGGGTCACCCCCCTGTGGCATGGGGTGGAGCTGTGCCGGGCGATCGCCCTGGGGCTCACCCCCACACCTCCGGTCTGGCTGTCGGTCGCCTACCTGACGGCCTGGACCGTGGGCGGGACGTGGCTGGCGGTCGTGCGCATGCGCCGGAGGTTGGTGCGGTGACCACCGGCACGCTCGTCGCCCGGGTGGTGCCACCGGTGGTGGGCAGGGGCGCCGCCAAGATCTTGGAGCGCAACTACCTCGTGTACCGGCACGTCTGGCTCATCGTCTTCTCAGGCTTCTTCGAACCCCTCTTCTACCTTTTCTCGATCGGGATCGGGATCGGCCGCCTCGTCGGCGACGTCACCGGCCCCGACGGCACGCCCATCCCCTACACCGCCTTCGTCGCCCCCGCCCTCCTCGGCGCGGCGGCGATGAACGGCGCCGTCTACGAATCCACCTTCAACATCTTCTTCAAGCTGAAGTTCGGCAAGATCTACGACGCCATCCTCGCCACGCCGATGCAGCCGACCGACGTCGCCGTCGGGGAGGTGATCTGGTCCCTGCTCCGGGGCGCCATCTACGCCGCCGGGTTCCTCGCGGTGATGGGGGTGATGGGTCTGATCACCTCGTGGTGGGGCATCCTGGCGCTGCCCGCCGCCGTCCTCATCGGTTTCGCCTTCGCCGCCGTCGGCATGGCCGCCACCACGTTCATGCGGTCCTGGCAGGACTTCGACCTCGTCCAGCTCGTCACCCTGCCGCTGTTCCTGTTCTCCGCCACCTTCTACCCCTTGGACGTCTACCCCGAGACCCTGCGGATCGTCACCCGACTCTCACCGCTCTACCACGGCGTCGAGATCCTGCGCTCCTTCACCCTCGGGGTGTTCGACTGGAGCCTCGTCGGCCACGTCGCGTTCCTCGTGGCCATGGGGCTGGTGGGGATGACCATCGCCGCCCGCCGACTCGAGCAGCTCCTCCTCACCTGATCCTGCCACCGCCGGGAGCTCCACCCGGTACCGGTGCGTCCCCTCCGACCCCTGCTCGTCCATCCGAGCCCCCATCATCACGAGGAGCCGCGACGCCGTCCACCGCCCGACCGGCCCGACACCACCGCTGGGATCGAGGAACGACGCCACCGTCCCGCCCGGGGCCCGGGGCCCCCGGTCCTCCAGCTCGACGACCACCGCCGCCCCGTCCGACCCTGCATGCAGCCTCAGGGATCGGGCGCCCTGCTGGAGCCGATCCCGCGCCAACATCCGCAGGGCCTGGCCGAGGCGGAGGGCGTCGCAGCGGGCGACGAGATCCGGAGGGCCGTCCACCGTCGGGCGTGGGTATCCCATCTCCTCCAGGGCGTCCGCCACCTCGTCGAGCACCGGCCGGATCCGGACCGCCCGGGGGATGATCGTGACCCGGTCGCCTCCCTCCAGTCGGGCGGCGGTGACGAAGTCGTCGATGGTGACCGCCAGCTCCCGAGCCTGACAGAGGATGAGCCCGGCGGTCTCGGCCGCCTCCCCGGTGAGCTGGCTGCGGAGGATCGAGGCGAATCCCAGGATCCCGGTGAGGGGGGTTCGCAGCACGTGGGCGACCCAGCCGACGAGTCCGCGACGGAAACGGAACGACGCCTCCACGTCCCGGCTCGCCTCCATCTCCGCGGTCACGTCCTCCAGGGTCCCTTCGATGCCGACGACCTCCCCCGTCTCCGCCCGCAGCGGCCGAGCCCGCACCCTCGCCCAGATGAGCGTCCCGTCGCGTCTCAGGAGCCGGAAGGGGGCGACGCTGCGGCCGGTCGTGACGGCGTCGAGAAGCTCCTCCCGATCGGCGGGGTCGACGTAGAGGTCGGCCACGTTCACGCCGACCAGCTCGGCAGAGTTCCGGTACCCGAGGATCTCGGCGAGGGCGGCGTTGCATTCCAGCAGCTCGCCGTCGGCGGCGGTTCGGTAGAGACCGACGGGGACCCCTTCGTAGAGGTCCCGGTACTGATCGAGGAGCCGCCTGGCATGCTCTTCGGCCCGGAGGCGGGCCGTGAGGTCACGGATGACGAGCGCCACCATCGGTTCGTCCCTCACCTCCACCAGGGTGACCCCGATCTCCAGGGACCGGGCCTCACCGACGGCGGTCACCCCGGTCACGACGATCCGCGTCGGTTCCCGCTCCGCCTCCTCCTGGTGCCGGAGCCGGGCGAGGATCTGCGCCCAGCGGTCGCGTTCCCGCGGCGCCACGAAATAGGAGAAGGAGGTCCCGGCCAGTTCCCGGCGGTCCACCTCGAACATCGCCGAGAACTCTCGGTTGGCGAAGAGGATGGTCCCGTCGAGGTCGACGGTGGCCACCGCATCGCCCACCGACTCGAACAGCGCCCGGTACATGGCCTGCGCCCGATCCCCCTGGGCGGCGACCACCTCGTTGACGGTCCACGCGAACCCGAACCCGAACCCGAGGATGAGGGCGTTGACGACGAGGTCGGCGAGGACCTCCCCTCCCGTCGACCGGGCATGCACCACCGACGCCACCAGGAGCCCCAGGAACATCGATCCCAAGGCGACGACGACCTCGCGGCGGGACTCGACGACGAACACCACCGAGGTGGCGAAGAGGGCGGCGACGACCAGGAGGACGGGGAAGTCGTCGAGCCCCATCTGCCCGGTGAGCGACACCATGGCGGCGGCGACGACCACGTAGGCGCTGGGGGAGTGTCGCCCGCTGACGAGCTGGCCGATCCCGACGAGCCCCAACACGAAGGATCCGGCGCTCCAGACGAGGTACTCGGACTCGAGGATCCGGGCCACGGTGGCGAAGACGAGCCCGGCGCCGAGACCGACGATGGTCATGGCCAGGGTGAACCGTCGGCGGAGGACCAGCGACGCGGTGCCCACGTCGTCTCCGGTCGGCCGCAGGCCCTTCGATTTGAGGAGTCGAGTTCAGTCCGAGGACCCGACGTGGGATCCCACCGACACCCCCTCCGACCCGGCGTCGGCGCGGTCGAGGAGGATCACGTAGCGGTGGCGCCCGTCCCGGTGTTCGTAGACGAGGTCGCCTCCCATGCACGACGCCAACCGACGGGCCGCCCACAGCCCGACGCCCAGCCGGTTCGGGTTGGCGTCGTCGGCGCTCCCCGAGGCGAAGGGCTCGAACAGCCGTCCCCGATCGGGCTCGGGGACCGGCTCGCCCTCGTAGGAGACGACCACCCGGACCGTCGGGTCGTCGTCTCGGGTCTCGGCCTCCACCCGGACCGGCCCCGCCGCGTCGCGGGTCGCCACCGAGACCATGAGCTGGAGGGCTTGGCGGAGCCGCAGCGGGTCGCCCCGGACCGTCAGGTCGGTCGGTCGGAGGTCGAGGCGGTCCCGCAGCGCCCCGGCCCCCAGGATCTTCACCGCCTCGGCCAGACTCTCGTCCACCGAGAGGCCGTCGACCGACATCACCGCCAGCTCGTCCCCGTCGAGGCGGCTGGCGATGAGCAGCTCGTCGATGAGCGCCGCCAGCTCGTGGGCGTGGTCCCGGACGATCTCGGCCAGCTCGGCGGCGTCCTCCCGCGCCTCGGAGCGTCCCAGCAGGTCGGCGTAGCCGAGGATGACGGTGAGGGGGGTCCGCAGGTTGTGCGCCACCGCCGAGATGAGCCGCTGCTTGGCCCGGTTGGAGGCCTCCAGCGCCGCCACCGCCTCCACCCGGGCGGTGACGTCCTCCACGGCGCCTTCGTAGGCGACGACCCGTCCCTGGTCGTCGAGGATGGCCCGGGTCCGGTCCCGGACCCAGAGGCGTCGACCGTCCAGGGTCTTGATCTGGAACACCGCCGTCGCCGCGTCCCGGCCGACGTTCTCCAGCAGACGGACCCGCTCCTCGGGGTCGACGAAGAAACTCTGGGCGGGGAGTCGGAGGAGCTCCTCCTCGCTCGCGGCTCCGAGCAGGGAGACGAAGGCGGGGTTGCCGCCGAGGATCCGCCCGTCGGGGGCCGAGCGGTAGAGCCCGATGGGCACCCCCTCGTACAGGCTCCGGAGCTGGTCCAGACGCTCCTGCGCCGTCTCCTCGGCGGCGACCCGGCGGCTGATGTCCCGCACCGTCGCCGCCGCCATCCGGTGTCCCAGCACGTCGAAGGTCTCGACGGAGATCTCCGCCAGGAAGGTCTCACCCCAGGAACGGAGGGCGGTGAGGGGCGGGCGATCCCGCATCGCGCTCGTCCCCACCTCGGCCGCCATGGTGGCGGCGACGAACCGTTCGTGGCGTTCCCGATAGGCCGGAGGGAGCAGCTCCGAGACCGACCGGCCCGTCATCTCCTCGTGATCGAACCCGAAGATCTCCTCGGCGGCCGGGTTGGCCCGGACGATGACCCCGTCGGCGTCGACGACCACCACCCCGTCTCCGGCGCTG
>JALSJV010000037.1 GCA_026989215.1 Acidimicrobiia bacterium
GTCGATCACGACGCCGAACACGACGCCGTCGTCCGGGTACCAGTCGCCGCCTTCGGCGTCGGTGACGGCCGGGTCGTCGAGGGCGGGGATGCAGGCATTGGGGCAGGTGAAGGGAGTGCCGAGGGGGCGATCGTCGATGAACACCCCGCCCCAGGTCACCCAGCGATGGTCCAGGCCCGAAGGCTCGGTGAAGAACGGCTCCCACTTCGGCTCGATCTGGGTGAAGAGGATCCGCTTGTAGTCGACGTAGCCGGGGGGTGCGGGGAGATCCCAGGCGATGAGGTGGTCGGTGACGGCCACCCACACCACCGGGGCTTCGAACCGCACCCCGGTGAGCTGCTCGAGGGCGTCGACGATGGCGGCTTGCACCTCTCCGCCGGGGAAGAAACGGAGGAGGTCGGCGAGAAGCCAGGCCAGGCGGGCGTCGCCGGAGGCGCCGACGACGGCCACGTCGGCCGGGTCGATTCCGGTGACGATCCCCCGCCAGATCGAGTCGAGGGCGGAGACCACGTCGTCGGCGAGGGGTCCGTCGGGGACCGCGGGGGCGGGCGGGAAGGGGAGTCGGGGGACCGTGGTGGCGGCGGTCGATGGTGGTGGCGGGTCCGGGTTCGGCGCCGGGACGGGGCCTGCGCAGGCGGCGACGAGGACGGCGGCGGCGACGAGGGTGACCCCACGGGTCCGGCCGATGCACGGCGCACGGCCCGGCCGGCCGTCCCTCATCCGGTGTTGCGCATCCCCGCCGCGATCCCGTTCACGGTGAGGAGCAGCGCACGTTCCAGGTGGGGGTCGGGGGGCCGTTCTTCCCGGGTTCGGGCCAGCAGCGCGACCTGCAGGTAGTTGAGGGGGTCGAGATAGCGGTCCCGCACCTCCAGGGTCCGGCGAAGGACCGGGTACTCGGCCAGCAGCACGTCCCGGCCGGTCAGGTCGAGGATCTGGCGGATCGTCAGCTCGTATTCGGCACGGATCGCGTCGAAGAGATGGCGGTGACGGGACGGAACCAGGGTCTCGACGTACCGCTGGGCGATCCGCAGGTCGGTCTTGGTGAGGGTCATCTCGACGTTGGAGAGGAACGTCTGCAGGAACATCCACTGCTCCCACATCTCCCGCAGGACCGGTCCGTATCCGGCGTCGGTCGCCGCCGCCAGGCCGGAGCCGACCCCATACCAGCCGGGGACGATCTGGCGTGACTGGGTCCACCCGAACACCCAGGGGATCGCCCGGAGGTCGTCGAGGCCGGCGCCCCCTCCTGGGCGGCGGCTCGGCCTCGACCCGATGTTCATCTCCGCCAACTCCTCCACCGGTGTCGCCGACAGGAAATACTCGACGAGGCCGGGGGCGGTGACGAGGCCCCGGTAGGCGTCGTGGGCGGCTTCGGAGAACACCTCCATCGCCTCGGTCCAGCGGTCGAGCACCTCCTTCGGCTGGCGGGAGACCCGATGGAGCAGCGATGCCTCCAGCACCGACGCCGCCGCCAGCTCCAGGTTGCGGGCTGCCAGGCCGGGGAGCCCGTACTTGTCGGAGATCACCTCTCCCTGCTCGGTGACCTTGATGGAGCCGTCCACCGTTCCGAAGGGTTGGGCGAGGATGGCGCGGTGGGTGGGGCCTCCGCCCCGGCCGATCGTCCCTCCTCGGCCGTGGAAGAGCCGGAGGGTGACGCCGTGGGCCCGGGCCGTGTTGCGGAGCATGCGCTGTGCCTTGTAGATCTCCCACTGGGAGGTGGTGATGCCTCCCTGTTTGTTGGAGTCGGAGTATCCGAGCATCACCTCCTGGACGTCGCCGCGCAGCCGCACGAGGCGTCGGTAGGAGGGGACGGACAGCAGTTCGTCGAGGAGCTCGCCTGCCCGGCGCAGCTCGGCGATCGTCTCGAAGAGCGGGACGAACCCGATCCGGGCGACGTCGTCGGTGAGATCGATCAACCCTGCCTCCCGGGCCAGGACGGCGGCGGCGAGGATGTCGTCGGCGCCGCGGGTCATCGAGACGATGTAGCTCTCGATGGTGTCTGGTCCGAGGCGATCGAGGGCGGAGCGGATCGTGTGGAAGGTCTCGATGGTGGGCGCCACCTCCGCCGAGGGTACGGTCGCCGGTGTCGCCAGGGGTCGGGGACCGGCCAGCTCGTCACCGAGGAGACGGGTTCGTTCGGGCCGGTCGAGGGACGCGTAGTCGAGCTCCACTCGTCGGTACAGCTCGGCCAGGGCGAGATGGTGACGGTCGGCGTGTTCCCGCACGTCCATCGTCGCCAGCCGGAAGCCGAAGGTACGGACGAGACGGACCAGCCGTTCCACCGTCCCGTCGGCGATCAGCGCCCCGGCGTGCTCCCGAAGGGATCGCTGCATGAGCGCCAGCTCGGCGAGGAGGTCGTCGGGCCCGGCGTAGTCGATCCCCGGCTGGTGGCGAGCGCCCTCTTCGATCCGGGCCTCGGTGTGCTGCAGTCGCCGGTGGATGTAGGCGCATTTCAGGCGGTACGGCTCGTTGGCGTTGAGCCGGTGGAACCGCTGCCAGACGTCGGGGAGCGACGCCCGGTCGGCCTCGAGGGAGGCCCGAAGCTCGTCCGACACCCCCCAGATCCGATCGGACGTCGACAGCTCTTCGGCGAGTCGTTCGACGGCTTCGATGAGGGTGCGGATCCCATGCCGGTACTGGAGGTCGAGGACCGCGGCGGTGACCTCGGGGGTGACCGACGGATTCCCGTCGCGGTCCCCGCCGACCCAGGTGCCGAAACGGATGGCGGGTCGATTCGGGTCGGCGGGGAGCCGACCGAGCTGGAGGGCGACCTCCTCGGCGAGGGAGGGAAGGACGTCTCGGAAGAGCTGCTCGAAGTAGAAGATCGTCGAGCGGGCTTCGTCGAGGGGTGTGGGTCGGGTCACCCGCAGCTCGTCCGTCTGCCAGATCTGGTCGATGATCTCGGCGATCCGCCGGTCGACGCGAGCCCGGTCGCGAGGTGTGGCGTCGGGGTCGCGGCGCTCCTCGAGCAGGTCGGCGATGCGCCGGAGCTTGGTGAGGAGGGTTCGGCGGGCGGCCTCGGTGGGGTGGGCCGTGAAGACGGGGCGGAGCTCCAGCCGGGAGACGACGTCGGCGACGAGTTCGGGGTCGAGGCCGGCCTCGAGGATGCGGTCGACGGTGGCGGCGATGGTGCGGCGGTCGTCGGTGAGGGCCAGATCGCCGATGCGATGGACCTGCTCGGCGACGTTGGCGAGGTAGAAGTAGGTGGTGAAGGCGCGTACGAGCTGGATGGTGCGATCGAGGTCCTGGGTGGCGAGGAGACGGTCGAGCTCGGCGGCGGCGGCCTCGTCTGCCTCCGCCCGTACTTTCTTGGTGAGGGAGCGCACCTCTTCGACCAGCTCCAACAGCTCGGGTCCGTGCTGGCGGGTGAGGGCGTCTCCGAGCTGATGGCCGAGTCGGCGGATGTCGGAGCGGAGCAGCTCGTCGCGGTCGATGGGGGCGCTGGTCATGTCCCCGCGGACGGTATCACGCCGGGGCGGCTCGTTTTGGTTGTGGGCCGCGGCGTCTACCGTTCAGGCCGCAGATGTTCGAAGCCCTCACCTCACGTTTCGACGGGATCTTCACCAAGCTCCGGTCCAAGGGGAGACTCTCGGAAGCCGACGTCGACGCCGCCCTCCGGGAGGTTCGCCTCGCTCTGCTGGAGGCGGACGTCAACGTCTCGGTGGTGCGTGACCTCCTCGCCCGGATCCGTGAGCGGGCGCTCGGCCAGGAGGTCTCCAAGGCCCTCACCCCGGGTCAGCAGGTCATCAAGATCGTCCACGAAGAGCTGATCGCCACGCTGGGCGCGGAGACGGCTCCCCTCGCCCAGGCCTCACCCCTCATCGTGTTGATGGTCGGCCTTCAGGGTTCGGGGAAGACGACCTCGGCCGCCAAGCTGGCCCGCCACCTCCGCTCCCGTCGGCCCCTCCTGGTCGCCGCCGATCTGCAGCGTCCGGCGGCGGTCGACCAGCTCGAGACACTGGGCAGGGCTCTCGGCGTCCCCGTCTACGCCGATCGCAAGGCCCGGCCGGCACGGCTGGTGAAGGCGGCACTGCGGGAGGCCGCCAGGAACGGGCACGACGCCGTGATCATCGACACCGCAGGTCGTCTGCAGATCGACCGGGAGCTGATGCGCGAGCTGTCCGACGTCGCCAAGGCGGCCGATCCGGACGAGGTGCTCCTGGTGGTGGACGCCATGACCGGCCAGGACGCGGTGAACGTCGCCAAGGGGTTCCTGGAACACGTCTCGCTCACGGGGATCGTCCTGTCGAAACTGGACGGTGACGCCCGCGGTGGGGCGGCGATCTCGGTACGGGAGGTCACGGGCTGTCCCATCAAGTTCGCGGGGGTGGGAGAGCGACTGGAGGACTTCGAGCCCTTCCACCCCGATCGGATGGCCTCCCGGATCTTGGGGATGGGCGACGTCCTCACCCTCATCGAACGGGCAGAAGCGACCTTCGACGCCGAGGAGGCGGCACGCGCCGCCGAGAAGATGGAGAAGGGGGCCTTCACCCTGGAGGACTTCCTCACCCAGTTCCAGCAGCTCAAACGGATGGGGCCGCTCCAGGATCTCCTTGCTATGCTGCCGGGCGCCGGCTCCATGCTGGGCAAGGTCGAGGTCGACGACCGAGACCTCAAGAAGGTCGAGGCCATCATCAGGTCGATGACCCCGGAGGAGCGGCGGAATCCCAGGATCATCGGCGGGAGCCGACGCCGCCGGATCGCGGCCGGGTCGGGGACCCGACCCCAGGACGTGAACCGGCTGCTGAAGCAGTTCGCCGATGCACAGAAGATGATGAAGATGCTGGCCGGCGGTCGGGGCATGCCCGGGCTTCCGGGGCCGATGCCCGGCCGGCGACACAAGAGGTGAGACATGGCCGTCAGGATGCGCTTGATGCGAATGGGCAAGAAGAAGCAGCCCGTGTATCGCGTCGTGGTGGTCGACGCGCGAGCCCCACGCGACGGCCGCTACATCGAACAGGTCGGGTTCTACGACCCCCGACAAGATCCGTCCCTCATCGAGATCGACGTGGACCGGGCGGTCGACTGGCTCCGCAAGGGTGTCCAGCCCACCGACCGGGTACGAAAACTCCTCGAGATCTCCGGGGCGTGGGCACGGTTCAAGGTGGCGAAGGGCGAAGTGCACACGGTCGCCGCCTCCGAGCCGGAGGAACCGAGCGAGGAAGCCGAGGCGGCGGAGACCGCGGAGGCGTCCGTCGGTGAGGAGAGCTGAGATGCCGAAGGGCGAGATCGTCGACCGGGTCGTCCGCTACGTCGTGTCCGAGATCGTCGCCGATCCCGGATCCGTCGAGGTGACCGTGGTCGAGCAGGGGCCGTCCGAGGTGGTGGCCGAGGTGCACACCGCCAAGGCCGACATGGGTCGGGTGATCGGCCGTCGGGGCCGGGTGGCGCGGGCCATCCGGGTCGTCGCCCAGGCGGCCGCGGATGAGGAAGGGTTGACCGCTGGGGTCGAGTTCATCGACTGACCGGATCCTCGTGGGTCGGGTGGGGCGTCCCCACGGCCTCGTCGGATTCGTCACCATCGAGGTGTTGACCGACGCACCCGGGCGTTTCCGCCCGGGTGCGTCGGTGTTCGTCGGGGACGAGCGGATGACGGTGAAGGCGGTGCGCGCCGCCGATCGGGGACTGCTGGTGCGGTTCGAGGGCTGCGACGACCGCGACGCCGCCGAACGTCTCCGAGGGCGGGAGGTGACGATCGAGCCGCACGAGCGTCGAGCCCTCGAGGAGGAGGAGTTCTGGCCGGATCAGCTCGAAGGGCTGGAGGTCCGACTTCCCGATGGAACGGTGGTCGGTTCGGTCGTCGGGGTCGTCGAAGGGCCTGCCCAGGACCGCCTCGTGGTCGAGACGGGGCACGGCCGGGTCGAGGTCCCCTTCGTCGTCGCCCTCGTGCCGGACGTGCGAATCGACGACGGCTACGTCGTCGTCGAGCCGCTGCCTGGGTTGTTCAACGAAGCGTGAGGGGGATCTCGACCCCCGCCAGGTCGAGGACGGCGGCGCCGGTGGGTCCATCGGGG
>JALSJV010000038.1 GCA_026989215.1 Acidimicrobiia bacterium
GACGGCGGAGACCACCCCGCCCAGCCGCAGAAAGGCGGCCCACCGTCGACGCCCCGACGCCGCCACCCGGTAGGCCCGCAGGCCCGGTCCGACCCACCGGAAGGGGTGGGTGCCCTCCTCGGCCGCGACCTGCCGGAGATGCAGCAGCATTCGGGGGATGTCGATGCGTACCGGGCAGACGTCCCGACAGGCCCCACACAGTGTCGAGGCGAAGGGGAGGTCGGCCCAGGGGTCCATTCCCATGAGCGCCGGGGTCACCACCGCCCCGATCGGCCCGGTGTACACCGACCCGTAGGCGTGGCCCCCCACCGCCCGATACACCGGACAGACGTTGAGACAGGCTCCGCATCGGATGCAGGCGAGGATCTCGGCGGTCTCCCCCGCCAGGGCGCGGGACCGCCCGTTGTCGACGATCACCACGTGCAGCTCGTCGGGCCCGTCCGGGTCCTCCGGACGACGGGGACCGGTGACGATGTTCGAATACACGCTCAGACCCTGACCGGTCCCCGACCGGGCGAGCACCTCCAGCATGTGGGCGAGCTCGACGACGCCGGGGACGATCCGTTCCATCCCCATGACCGCCACGTGGATCCGGGGCGCGGTGGTGACGAGCCGTCCGTTGCCTTCGTTGGTGACCACACAGATCGACCCGGTCTCCGCCACGGCGAAGTTCACCCCGGAGATGCCGAGGTCGGCTTCGAGGAAGATCCGACGCAGATGCCGACGGGCGATCCGGTTGAGCTCGTCGGGATCGTCGGTGTAGGGGACGCCGAGGCGGTCGGCGAACAGCCTTCCCACGTCGGCGGCGGTCTTGTGGATGGCGGGGGCGATGATGTGGGAGGGATGCTCCCCGGCGAGTTGGATGATGAACTCCCCCAGGTCGGTCTCGACCACGTCGACGCCGCTCGCCTCCAAGGCCCGGTTGAGTCCGATCTCCTCGGTGACCATCGACTTGGATTTCACGACCCGGCGGACGCCGTGGTCACGGATCACCCGCTGGACGTAGCCGACCGCCTCGGTGGCGTCGGCCGCGAAGAACACGTGACCTCCCCGCCGCTCGACCTGCTCGGCGAAGCGGGCGAGGTGGGTGTCGAGCTCGGCGAGGGTGCTCAACCGGATCCGGCGGGCCCGGTCCCGCATCGCCTCGAAGGGCGGGTAGGCCCGACGGGCCGCGTCCCGCAGCTCGGCGAGGCGCTCCGCCCCCGCCCGGTTGGACCTGGCCACCTCGCTCCCCACCGCCGTCCGGGCACGTTCCACGAACCTGACCGGCGACACCGTCATGATCCACCTGCCAGCAGCTCGGCGATGTGCCGTACCCGCAGACCACTCCCCCGGCGACGGAGCCCCCCTTCGAGATGCAGGAGGCAGCTCACGTCACCCCCGACGACCACCTCGGCGCCGGTCCGTTCGAGGTCGTCGAGCTTGGCGTCCATGATCGCCGCCGACACCTCCGGCATCTCGACCGAGAAGAGCCCCCCGAAGCCACAGCACTGGTCGGGTTGGGAGGGTTCGACCCGTTCCAGCCCGGCGACGGCGTCGAGCAACGTTCGGGCCTGGGGACCGAGCCCCAGGTTCCGCATCCCGTGACAGGAGGAGTGGTAGACGACCCGACATCGGTCACCTTCGGCGCCGACGTCGGTGACACCGAGGTCGTCGACGAGGAACTGGGTGAGCTCCCGGACCCGCTCCGCCACCCTCCGGGCCGCCGCCTCCCAGCGGGTCCCGGCCAACAGTTCGGGGATGTGGTGGACGAACATGTCGGCGCAGGACCCCGACGGCATGACGATCGGACCGTCGGTGGCGTCCAGGACCTCGACGTTGTGGGCGGCCATCGCCCGGGCGTCGTCCGCCAACCCGGCGTTGTGGGCGGGCTGTCCGCAGCAGGTCTGATCCTCGGGGAACGCCACCTCGCACCCGACCCGTTCGAGCACCGTCGCCGTCGCCTCCCCCACCTCGGGGGCGAACCCGTCGACGAGGCAGGTGACGAAGAGCTGGACCCGGGTCATGGCCGTCACGATATCGCACCGGGGACCCGCCGGCCGCCGGGGCCTCTACCCTGAATGGTCGGAAGGAGGAGCGACATGAGCATCCTGGACGACCTCGTCGCATCGGGTCGGAACCGGCTCCTCATCGGAGGCGAATGGCGGGACGCCTCCGACGGGGCCGAGATCACCGTCCTCGATCCCGCCACCGCCGAGCCGATCGCCTCCGTCCCCAGCGGCTCGGTCGCCGACGGGCTCGCCGCGGTCGATGCCGCCTCCGCGGTCGCCGCCTCCTGGGCGGCGACCCCGCCCCGCGACCGCGCCGAGATCCTCCGTCGGGCGTTCGAGGCGCTCACCGACCGGGCCGACGCCTTCGCCGAGCTGATCGTCCGGGAGATGGGGAAGGCGTTCCGGGAGGCACGTGCCGAGGTGCTGTACGCCGCCGAGTTCTTCCGGTGGTTCTCCGGTGAGGCGGTCCGCAACCTGGGTTCGATCTCGACCGCGCCGGGTGGCGACAAGCGGATCATCTCCGTCCATCAGCCGGTGGGGATCTCCCTCCTCGTCACCCCGTGGAACTTCCCGGCGGCGATGGCGACCCGCAAGATCGGCCCGGCGATCGCCGCCGGCTGCACGATGATCCTCAAACCCGCCTCCGACACCCCGCTGACGGCCCTCGCCATCGGTGCCCTCCTGGAGGAGGTGGGCGTGCCTCCGGGGGTCGTGAACGTGGTGCCTTCGGCGCGTTCGGGCGAGGTCGTGGGCGCGATGCTGGACGATCCCCGGGTCCGGAAGCTGTCGTTCACCGGCAGCACCGAGGTCGGGAAGGTGCTGCTGGAGAGGGCTGCTCGCCACGTCGTCAACTGCTCGATGGAGCTGGGCGGCAACGCCCCGTTCCTCGTGTTCTCCGACGCCGACATCGACGCCGCCGTGGAGGGGGCGATGGTGGCGAAGATGCGGAACGGCGGGCAGTCCTGCATCGCCGCCAACCGCATCTACGTGCACGCCGCCGTGGCGGCCGAGTTCGCGGAGCGGTTCTCGGCGGCGATGGCGTCCACCAGGGTGGGGCCCGGGATGGATCCGTCCACCGAGCTGGGCCCGCTCATCAACCGGCAGGCGGCCGACGACATCGCAGGCCTGGTGGAGGCGACCGCCTCCCACGGGGCCCGGGTGACGGTGGGGGGCGGACGTCCGGACCGGCCCGGCTTCTTCTTCGAGCCGACGGTGCTCACCGACGTCGCCCCCGACGACCCGATCCTCGCCACCGAGATCTTCGGCCCGGTCGCACCGATCGTGACCTTCGAGACGGAGGAGGAGGCGGTCGCCCTGGCGAACGACACCCTGTGGGGGCTCGCCGCCTACGTCTACACGGGCGACCTCGCCCGGGGTCTGCGGGTGGCCGAGGCGATCGAGGCGGGGATGGTGGGGATCAACCGGGGCCTCATCTCCGACCCGGCCGCCCCCTTCGGCGGGGTGAAGGAGAGCGGCCTCGGCCGGGAGGGCGCCCACGAGGGCCTCATGGAGTTCCTGGAGACGAAGTACATCGCCGCCACCTGGTGACGGACCGGGCCCGCGCCCGCAGGTCTCACCGTAGGCTCACACGCTTCTCACCGTCCCCTCATCGACGTGGCCGAGACTCCCCTCGTGGATCGACGCCGACTTCGTCCGCTCCGGACACGGAGAGGCCCGATCGAGGCTCTCGTCCGCCGAGCGCTTCGGCACCTCATCGGGTGGCCGGTCGGGTACGCGCCTCGGTCGCGTCCGGTGTGGCGTCGGATCCCGTGACCGGGGGCCGCCCCCTGCTGGGGCGGCCCCCTTCGACGTGCTCGGTCAGGGTTCGGCGATCACCGGAGGGACCCGGTCGGTGGGACGCAACACCGAGAAGGCCCATCCTCCGTCGTCACCGAGGATGAAGAGGGGGAAGGTCCCCTCGGTGCTCTTGCCGATGAGGCACGTCCCCGCAAGGAGGTCGCTGCGACCCAGGAACACCGGGCCGTCGATCACCCTCCCGTCACACACCAGCTCGGGCCTACCCTCCCACAGAGCCCAGAGCTGCACGTGGCCGGGGTCTTCGAGGTCCCAGATGATGCTGAACAGCACACCGGGCACGGTCCGGCCGGGAAGGAAGACGTCGCCTTCGAGGCCGACACCGCCCAGCGCAGGGACGGGCAGGGGATCGACGGGTTCCGTCGTCACCGGCGGCTCGACCGGAACCGGATCCACAGGTTGCGGCTCCACCGGGAGCGGTTCGACGGGGACCGGCTCGACCAGCGACGGCGGCTCCGTCGGCGCGATCGGTTCGGGCACCGGGAGCACCGTCGTATCGTCGGCCACGATCGGCTCGACGGCGGTGACGGTGACCCCGTCCACGTCGGCGGCGGGGATGGCGAGCGCAGGAAGGGCCGACAGGCTCAACCCGGCGGCGAGAGCGAGGATGGTCAGCTTCCTCATGGGAACTCCTTTCCCTGGCGTACGCCCCTTCGACGGGACGACACCCCGGAACGGTTCCCCGGAGGGTCAGCCGGGACGCTGCATCTCGAAGTAGCCGGGCACCGTCTTCGTGTATCCGGCACCGGCCATCCGACCGACGGCCCGCAGCCCGATCGGGTCGATCCTCGTGCCGTCGAGGAGGTCGGAGCGGACGTGCATCCGCACCACCCGCCCGAAGACGACGGTGTTGGTGGGGGGATCGTCCAGCTCGACGGTCTGGGTGACGACACATTCCAGCCGCACCGGCGACGACGCCACCATCGGCGCCGACACCACTTCGCCACGCACGGTCTGCAGCCCGGCGAGCTCGAATTCGTCCACGTCGGGCCCGTACTCGCCGGACGTGAGGTTCATCGCCTCGGCCAGGTCCTCGTCGACGATGTTGACGGTGAACTCGCCCGTCGCCACGGCGTTGGCGAGCGTGTCCTTCGGTGCACCGTCCCGGCGTCCGGGGGAGAACAGGACGGTCGGCGGAGTCCCGGCGACGACGTTGAAGAACGAGTACGGGGCCAGGTTCCGACGCCCTTCGAGGTCGACCGTGCCGATCCAGCCGATCGGTCGGGGCACCACCCCACCGATGAGGAGCTTGTAGCGGTCGATGGGTGCGAGATCGTCGAAATCGAAGCAGGTGAACTCGGTGCTCATCCGGCCAGGGTACCGGCCCCTCGGGGAGGACACCCATGAGACGCCACCGCGCCGTCCGGAGCCGCCACACTGGGGGCCATGACGGAGATCCTTGGACGCAGCAACGAGTACCGGCTCCGGGTCCGCTGGGGTGAGACCGACCCCTTCGGAATCGTCTTCTACCCGTCGTTCTACAGGTGGATGGACGAGGCCACCCATGAGCTGTTCCGGTCACCGGCGGGGACCTTCGCCGACCTGTTCGGCGACGGCGGCTACGGATTCCCGATCGTGGAGGCGACCTGCCGGTTCCGACGACCCGCCCGCTACGACGACGAGCTCGCCGTCGTGTCGCGGGTGACCGAGCTGCGCCGTCGGAGCTTCACGGTCGAGCATCGCTTCGAGCGGGGCGGTGTCGAGCTCGCCGTCGGCCGCGAGGTGCGGGTGTTCGCCCGGCCAGAGGACTCCGGGACGCTGGTCACGGCGGAGATCCCCGGTCCCCTCCGGGCTTTTCTCCTCGGGGAACGCGACACGCCGTTCTGAATCTCCCCCATCCGACCCCTCGCCGTCCTAGGGTTCGGGGAGAGGGAGCTCGATGACCGGCCTGACACGACGGATCTTCATCAGGGATCTGGGTCTGGGTGCGGTGGGGATCGCCGTCGGGGGAACGGTCCTGACGGCCTGCGGGAACGAGCCCCCGGCACCGGCCCCGCCCGTCCCCGCCACGGGCTCCTCGGCGGCGTCCCGTCTCGCCGACTCTGGCGGGCTCACGGTGCGTCGGGTGCGCCTCGACTTCGTCTCGGCATACGTGTTGGTGCGGGGCCGGAACGTCGCGATCGTCGACACCGGGGTCGGCGGCAGCG
>JALSJV010000039.1 GCA_026989215.1 Acidimicrobiia bacterium
GTCTTCGCCTTCGATCGCGGCGCCGATCCGTTCCCCCACGAGTTCCTTGACCTGGACCTCCAGGAAGCCCGGCTCGGGTCCGGATCCGGCTCCGATCACTCCTGCACGGGCCGCGGTGATCAGCAGCTGCCCGAGCTCGAAGACGCTCATGTCGGGGTTGTCGAGGACGAACTCCACCAGGAACTCGATCTCTGAGGCGATCAGCGAGCGGTAGAACTCCCCACCGCACCCTTCGGTGCGGTCGAGCTGGGCGGCGAGGCGTTCGGCCTCCGCCAATGCCGGTTCGATCCGGTCGAACACGCCCCCCACGACGATGCGGCCGACCACGAGACTGTCCAGAACGTCGCCGACGTCCTGTCGGAGGGCTTGAAGCGATTCGAAGAACGCACCGGGATCACCTGTTGCGTCGTCTCGGATCGCCCACCAGACAATGTTGCCGATCTGGGCCCCCATCCGTTCGACGTCGATGTCGACGCCGGTGCCTTCGAGTCGCTCGCAGGTGGCGGCGGTGAAGAGGATCTCACCTCCACCGGACACATCGGAGATGGAGGTCCCTCCGCTCACCACGCTGGTCAGGTCGAACCGCGGTCTGGTGTCGGGACCGCCCACCACCCCGCCGATGGCCGTTTCCCCGCTCGACCATTGGAAGGTGCCGTCGACCTCACCGGCCGCCGAGGCGAACTGGAAGCTCCCACGAAAGGACTGTGCCCGTCCCTGGGGCGAGGTTCCCTCGAACGCGATGAAACCGGTCCACTCCCCCTCGGCGGCCCGGAGTTCGGGCGTCTGCGCCGTCGCGGCGACCGCCGTGGCGACCACCACCGAGACGACGAGCGCTCCGACACGGAGGAGACGCATCCCGGGGCGGCGTCGCCGGGTGTAGCTCCTCCTTCGGATCTTCATCGTCGGGATTGTGTGGCATCCCCGGCGCCCGGTCCATACGCAAATCCGCGTACTCTGTTTGAATCGCTTGATGGTGGGTGGCCAGCTCGACGGGAACGATGCCGTGGCCATCCTCGACCTGGTCGAGTCGATGTCGGCGGCCAACGGCGTCGACGACTACGCCACGATCGCGATGGCGGGTATCGCCGAGCTCGTCCCGTGCATCGCCGTCTCCTACAGCGAGATGGTGCCGGCCGAGGGTCGAATCCGTTGGCGGGTGACACCCGGGCGAGGAGACCTGCTCGAAGAGTTCGCCCCCGTGTTCGGTCGGCTCATGCGACAGAACCCACTGGTGCGGCATTTCGAGGAGACCGGGGATACCCGAACGCTCATGTGGTCCGATTTCGCCTCTCTGGAGGAGTTGGCCGAGACCGCCCTCTACCAGGAGATGTTCCGGCCCCTCGGCGTCGAAAGCCAGATGGCCGTCACGCTCCCCGCACCGCCCGGCCTCGTGGTCGGCTTCGCCGTCAACCGCGGCCGGGCAGGCTTCGGTGAGCGGGATCGGGCGGTCTTGAACCGGCTGCGGCCCCATCTCGCTCACACCTACGCTCTCGCCCTCTTGCGGGATCATCTCTCGACGGCAGGCAACGTCGACGACGACCTCGGGTGGGTGGGAGCGCTGGCGAGGGCCGACGGGATCGTGAAGGCGGTCACCGGCAACGCCGGCGCCCTCGAATCCGAGGCCGGTATCCGGATCACGACCGGCGATCCCCTGCCCGGCGCTCTCCGTTCGTCGTTCGTAGCTGGCATCGCGTCCTACGACCCTGCCCACCCGGCGGTCCGGTCCCCTCCGCAACGCATCTCCGATGAGGCCGACGGCGTCGCCGGCCGCCATGTCCCCGGTCCCGCCGGACCCCATCTCGTGTTCGTCCACACCGGGGTGGACGCCGCCGCCCGACGGCTCGCGGACACCGGGTTGACCCGACGCCAGATTGAGGTCGCCCTCGAGCTGTGCGAGGGTGGAACGAACGCCGTGATCGCCAGACGGCTCGACATGGCCGAGGGGACCCTCCGCAAACATCTCGAACGCATCTACCGGACACTCGGTGTGAACGACCGGGCGAGCGCCATCGTCCACATCCGAGGGTGGTGAGCGTCCACGGTACGCGTATCTGCGTATTGCCCCCGGGGCGCATCCCTGGTTCCATCGCATGAATGACGAAGACGTGGGGCACCCTTCTCTTGGCCGTTTTCGGGATCGTCGCAGCGGCGTGTTCGCCGGGAGGAGGCGCCACACCGTCGACGGCGACCTCCCAGCAGCCCGCCCAGTCCGATCAAGTCGGCGATACCGCCCCGGCTGCTGCCCCCGGTGCCGACATCCCCTCCAGCGTCCGTGACGGCTTCCCGGTGGCGATCCCCGGAGGCTGGGACAAGGACATCCTGGCCGACTTGGGATTGACCGAGACCACCGGTGCACAGCTCCTCTACCCCCGGGGGGATTTCGACCGGATCGTCGCCTTCTACGACGAGTGGACGGCCGACCAGTCCGGCGACTACCTGAAGACCGAAGGCCCCGACATCGTCGTCTTCGCCAGTATGGAGTCGCCGAGCATCACCATCTCGGTGGGTCGGGATGCCGAGGAGAGTGGCACCCTGTACACCCAGCTCTTGGTGGCCGTTCCCGAGGGATGAGGGATCCGCTTCCGCGGTCCCCAAGGCCGCCCACCGTTCCCGGCCGTGGGCGCTACTGGGATCGAGCCGGTGACCTCTGCCGTGTGAAGGCGCTTCAGGGGTTTCGGCGACCTCGGCAAACGGCCAGAAATGGCCTCTCACCTGGGCATTCGCCACTCATCGAAGTTCAGCGATTCGCGTTGGTCCTCAACAGAACGCGTCCTATGCGCGTCCTGGCTCGATCGCCCTCATTCCGACGACTCCTCGGGAGTTCACTCCTGAGGGCGGCATTCAAGCCGTTGATGGCAGACTCGAGCCCGAAGTCGTCGTCATCAGGACGCCTCTGGGTGTACTCGTAGGCCAGCCGCAACTCAGTGCTTGAGTCGCCGGAGTCGAGAGCCTCAATGGTTCCCATCGCCCACCGGGACACCCGGTCGAGCAGCTTCTTGGTCGCATGAACGGTGAACATTCCCGATAGTGTCGCGCGAAGTGCACGCCCACGGACCCACCGAGCCCGTCGGGTTGGTCTCCTGCCACCATTCACGGCGCGGGCTGTTGTTGCCTAGAAACGCTTGTTGTTTGTGCCAGACAACAGTAAGTTGCAGGCAACATGCCGGCGCCTCTCCCCCCCGTAGCCAACGAGGCCGACTCGGATGCTCGGATCGTCGAGTCGGCAGTCGACACGCTGCGTGCGCAACTCCCGCCGGGATGGTCCGTCGACTTGGAGCCGCAACCGGCTCGCCTCACCGAAGGGTGGCGGCCCGACGCGGCGATCACCGTCGACGCACCAGGGGGCGGACGGCCAGCGCGCCTGGTCGCCGCATACGAGCCTGAGATCACGCCGAAGAAGGCCGTCGAAGTCGCCCGCCGGCTCCAGTCGTATCTGGATGAGAATCCCGAAGCGCAGGGCCTTGTCGTTGCTCCATGGGGAAGCCGCCGCACCCGAGAGGTCCTGAGGCAACTCGGTATCGGGTTCATCGACCCCACGGGGAACATCGACCTGGTTCTGGAAGATCCCGGCCTCGTCGTCCGCGTCGACGGAGCGGACCAAAACCCTGTCCCGAACCGGCCGGTCTCCCCCAGCCTGCGTGGGCCCAAGGCATGGGCGCTGATGAAGACGATGATCGAAGTCATCCCGCCCTACGGAGTGAGAGAGCTGGCCGCAGCGGTCGGTACCGATCCCGGTTACACCTCCCGAGTGCTCAGGGCCCTCGAAGAGGAACGGCTGATCACCCGGGAACGTCGCGGCCCCGTGACCGAGGTGGACTGGCCGGCATTGCTCACCCAACTCACGAGCTCCTACAGCCTGCTCGACGCCAACGAGACGTCAACGTGGATCGCTCGCGGCGCCGTCCGGGACCTGCCCGCGACCTTGGCAGCGTCCCGGTTCGAGACCCGCTGGGCGGTCACGGGATCCCTCGGCGCCACGCTCATCGCACCTGTGGCGGCACCGGCGATGGCGGTCATCTACGCCGACGACCCCGTGGAGCTCGCCGGGACGCTCGGGCTGCTCCCGGCCGAGACCGGCGCCAACGTCATCTTCGCCCGGCCCTACAGCAACGCCGCCTACGCACGGTCCTGGAAGACCGACGACGCGACCTATGTGTCGGTCGCCCAGCTCGCCGCTGACTGCCTCACGGGCATCGGGAGGATGCCCGCCGAAGGTGAAGCCCTGGTCGAATGGATGCGAGCCAACGAGGACCGGTGGAGGGCTCCCGACTTCGATACCTCCCCGAACCCGTTGAGTCAACGATGACCACCTTCGATCCGGGATACGTCGTCGCCCGCAAGGTCCTCCTCGACGTCCTCGAAGCCCTGAGGGATCACCTCGATGCGATCATCCTCGTCGGCGCCCAGGCCGTCTACCTTCGTACCGTCCCCCTGCCCGGCTATACGCCGCACACCACCGACGCCGACCTCACCATCGACCCGGACCTCCTGAAGCCGCGACCGGGCCTCGAGACTGTGATGCGGAACGCGGGGTTCCGCCTGAAGAACGAGGACACCGGCCATCCCGAACCCGGCATCTGGCAAGCCCGCATCGCGGTCCCGAATCGCACCGACGACCTCACCATCCCGGTGGATCTCATCGTGCCCGAAGCGGCGGCACCTCCCGGGGGACGGCGAGGGGCGCGTCTCGGCGGTGAGCACGGCAAGCGCGCCGCCCGCAAGGCCACCGGCCTGGAAGGCACCCTGGTCGACCACTCCCCCCTCGAGATCCGCGCACTCGACGAAGCGGACCCTCGATGCATCACCGTCGAGGTCGCCGGAAACACGGCGCTGCTGGTCGCCAAGCTCCACAAGATCGATGACCGCCGCGACCAACCGGACCGACTCACCGACAAAGACGCCGGTGATGTCCTGCGCCTCTTCATGTCCACCACGACCGAGCACACTGCCCAGGGACTCTGTGCACTCCTCGACGACGCCCGATCCGCGAAGGTGACCCGGGTCGCCATCGACCTCCTCGACTCGCTGTTCGGAACGCCCCGCAGCCTCGGCACCCAGATGGCCGTCCGTGCCCTCACCGGCGTGCTCGACCCGGCCACCGTCCAAGCCACCTGCACCACCTTCATCGCCCAGGTACTCGCCGCCTTGGAGGAGATGGGTTGCGGATAGCGCGTCTCGGGGCAGCCAGACGAAGCGAACCCGCTCGAGGCCACCGCGCGGGACGGCCATCTAGCGTGGGCCATCATGAGCACGTCCGACCAGAGCACCGAGCCGGCAGCCCAAGTAGTCCGGGTCAGCACAGCCGCCGAGATGGGTCCTGAATCGCCCTGGGAGAGTTGGAGGCTCTCGGCTTTGGAAGCGAGGATGAGCGTTATGAGTAGAGAGATGACACCGGGGAAGCCGACGACGCGGCGGTACTCCCGGGAGGAGAAGGCCCAGGCGGTGCGGTTGGTCCGCCGGTTGCGAGCGGAGACGGTGCAACGGCACGGGGCGGTGAAACGGGTGGCGGAGCAGCTTGGCTGCGGGGTGGAGTCGGTGCGCACCTGGGTGCGGCAGGCCGACATCGACGAGGGAGTGACCCCCGGGTTGACCAGCTCGGATGCGGCGAGGATCAAAGCCCTCGAGCAGGTGAGCGGACCCAGGTTGTTGGTCCACCCGTTATGAGAGTTTCGGGTGGTTGTTCCGCCATTGTCGAGCGTACTCGGTGGGGGTGAGCATCCCGAGGGCGGAGTGGGGTCGGTACTCGTTGTACTCCTTTCTCCAGTCGGCGATGAGGACTTGGCCTTCGAGGAGGGTGTCGAACTGCTCGACAGCGAGGAGCTCGTCGCGCATCCGGGAGGCGTAGGACTCGACCCAGGGGTTCTGCCAGGGGGCGCCGGGGTCGATGTAGGCGGTGCCGGTGTCGGGTG
>JALSJV010000040.1 GCA_026989215.1 Acidimicrobiia bacterium
CGGTGACGGGGTCGACTTCCTCCAGACCGACGTCACCGACGACGCCCAGCTCGCCCGTCTGGTCGACACCACCGTGGAGCGCTATGGCGGGATCGACATCCTCGTGAACATGGCGGCGGTCTACCTCGACGAGGGCCTGGAGACGTCCCGGGAGGACTGGCTCACCGCCCTCGACGTCAACGTCGTCTCGGGGGCGTTGGCGACCGCACTCGTCGCCCCCCACATGGAGGCTCGGGGAGGTGGGGCGATCGTCAACTTCTCGTCGATCAGCGCCAAGGTGGCGCAGCCGCTGTTCTTCGTCTACTCGACGACGAAGGGCGCCATCGCCGAGCTCACGCGGGTCGAGGCGATCCGCCTCGCCCCCCAGGGGATCCGGGTGAACTCGGTGTCCCCCGGCTGGACCTGGTCCAACCCGATCCGTGACATGAGCGGCGGAGATCGGGGGTTCGTGGATCGGATCGGCGGGGCCCTGCACATGCTGGGTCGGATCGGCGACCCCGAGGAGGTGGCGAACGCGGTCGTCTTCCTGTGCTCCGATCAGGCGTCGTTCATCACCGGCACCGATCTGGCGGTCGACGGCGGGTACAGCGCCCTGGGGCCCGAGCAGATGGGCCAGCCCCTCGCCGAGCTGTTGGAGCGGATGGAGGCGGGTTCGTGATCCAGCCCCAGGGCGGGGTGGCGGTATGACCCTGGAAGGGAGGAACGGCCCTCGCACCCTCGCCGACGTCGCCCTCGCCGAGCTGAAGCGGGACATCATCACCGGCGTGCTTCCGCCGGGGAGTCCCATCCGCCTCCAGGAGCAGGTGGAGCGTCTGGAGATGAGCTCGGTTCCGATCCGCGAGGCGCTCCGGTACCTGGAACGGAGCGGTCTCGTCGACCGCACCCCCCATCGGGGCACCCACGTCGCCGAGATGTCGGCACAGGATCTCGAGGAGACCTATCGGATCCGCAAGGAGCTGGAGGCGATGGCGGTGGCGGAGGCGGCGCGGCGCATCGACGCCGAGACGTGCCAGGCCATCCAGGAACTGGTGGAGGAGTACGCGCGTCTCGCCGAGGTCGCACCCGAACAGGCCCTCGAGGTGCACACGCGTCTCCACATGGCGATCTACGAGGCGTCGGGCTCGAAATGGCTGATGCGCCTCATCCCGATGCTCTGGGACAACTCGGAGCGCTACCGTCGGCTGTCACTGCCGGTGACGGGAACGATCGCCGACCGGATCGCCGAGCACCGTCAGATCGTCGAACGATGCCGACAGGGCGACCCTGAAGGCGCCGCCCAGGCGCTGCGTGACCACCTCAGCCACACCTTCGAGGCGGCGATCGAGCGTCTCCGAGAGGTGGAGGAGACCCATTCCTGACGTGGTAGGAAGGAAGGGTGTGATGCCGGACGTGATCGTTGTCGGTAGTGGGATGAACTCGCTCGTGTGCGCGGCGCTGCTCGCTCGGGCCGGGCAGAAGGTGACGGTGGTGGAGCGTTCCGATGTCCTCGGCGGCTGCATCCGGACCGAAGAGCTCTTCCCCGGGTTCACCCATGATCTGCTGTCGCAGTGGTACCCGTTGTTCATGGGCGGACCCGCCTACGGGGAGCTCGCCGACGAGCTGGCGGCACGGGGTGTGGAGTTCGCCAACACGTCGAAGCCCACCGGGGTGCTGACCGGGGATGGCCGTTCGCTCGTCCTCACCACCGACCGGGCGGAGAACGTCACCCGGTTCGAGGCGGCGGCCGCGGGCGACGGAGAGCGCTACGCCGCCGAGATGGACGCCTTCCTGTCCCGGGACGCGGAGCTGGCCTTCGGCCTGCTGGGCCAGGAGCTGTGGTCGTGGGGTGCCGCCCGCACCCTGTTCTCTCACGGTCGCCGCCGGGGATTCGTCGAGTTGGCGGCGTTCCTCGGCGAGAGCCTGGAGCCGGCCCGTCCCTGGCTGGAGCGCACCTTCGCCTCCGAGACGGCCCGAGCGTTGGTCTCGCCGTGGATGCTGCACGTGGGGCTCCGTCCCGACGACGCCTACTCGGCGGTGATGTCGAAGGTGATCCTGGCGGCGTTGGAGATGGGCGGCATGCCCGTGGTGGTGGGCGGATCGGCGCGCATCGTCGAGGCCTTCCGCCAGATCGTCGTCGACCGGGGCGGGGAGATGCGCACCGGGGCGGAGGTGGATCGGGTCCTCGTCGAGGGCGGACGTGCGGTCGGGGTGCGCCTCGTCGGGGGCGAGGAGCTCCGGGCGTCGAAGGCGGTGGTCTGCAACGTCACCCCCACCCAGCTCTACGGTCGTCTCCTCGAAGGGGTGGAGATGCCCGACCAGTTCCGGGTCCGGGCCGCACGGTACCGCTACGGACGCTCCGACATGCAGATCCACTACGCCCTCGACGCCCGCCCCGACTGGGTGGATCCCGACCTGGCCGACGTGGCGATCGTGCACCTGTGCGACTCGGTGGACGCCCAGTCCCAGGCGATGAACGAGGCCGACCGGGGTCTGCTGCCGGGTCGTGCCACGGTGGTGGTGGGCCAGCCCTGTGCGGTCGACGCCTCCCGGGCTCCCGAAGGCAAGTGGATCATCTGGATCCAGCTCCAGGAGCTGCCCGCCGCGCCCCGGGGTGACGCCCTCGGGGAGATCGGCGTTGCGGGCTCGTGGACGCCCGAGGTGGGCGAGGCCTACGCCGACCGCATCCAGGGCAGGCTCGACCAGGCCATGCCGGGTTTCTCCCGACTCGTCGTCGGGCGCAGGGTCCTCACCCCGGCCGATCTGGAGGCGATGAACCCCAACCTGGTGGGCGGCGACCCCTACTCGGGGGCCTGCACCGTCGACCAGTTCTTCCTGTGGCGTCCGTTCCCCGGGGCGAAGGGCCACCAGACCCCGGTGAAGGGCCTCTACCACATCGGCGCGTCGACCCATCCGGGACCAGGGCTCGGTGGCGGCTCGGGGTTCCTGGTGGCCAAGGCCCTGAGCTGACGCCGCTCGCCGCCGCGACGGTCGAGGCGGACTCAGGCTCGGGAGGTGGCCTCGGAGCGGAAGTTCTGCACGGTCTTGACGAAGGACGCCACCTGGGCGGTGACCACCACGCCGACCAGTGCCAGCATCCAGAAGCGGAACCAGTCGGGCTCGGGGATCCGCTTGTGGAACGACAGGGTGTAGTGGATGAACAGGAAGTAGAGGCTGTGGATGGAGGCGACGTAGAAGACGAAGTAGGCGCCGTTGTGGAGGAACTTCCAGCCGCGGGGGCTCAGGGCCCTGAGGGCCCGGTCGGAGGAGGTCGCCGCCAACACCAGTGCCACGAGGAGGGCGGAGAGCCCCAGAATGTTGGAGAGGCCGAATCCCGGCTCCATCCGGGCGAGACGGCCGAGCTGGGGGACGAACTCGTAGCCGAGGAACCGGGCGACACTCCATTCCGCCCAGCCGTTGAGGATGAGCAGGGCGTGGAACGTGGCGAAGATCGCCGACCAGATCCCGAGTTGGCGGCGCCACACCAGGAGCTTCTTGGCGGGCTGCCACAGTTTGGCGAGGGGGCCGATCAGGACGGTGGCCCAGAGGAGACCGTAGGCGGCGTCACCGACCGCCTTCCAGAACCGCATGTCGGGGCTCCACTGGGGCCGGCTCTGCCAGAAGAACCAGAACAGGACGACCCCGACGGCCGCAGCCCCGACGTGTCGACGAATCCGTCGACTCCGCCGGCGCTCCAGCCAGGACGACGATCCTTGCTTCGACATCGGTGAGGGATCCTATCCGGGCCCCGGTACTACCCAAACACGAAGGACGCGTCTCGGCCTCCGTTGCCCGTGGCCCACACGAGCGCCGGAGGCCGAGACGGGGAGGACGGTGGTTCCTCAGGCGCGGGCGGCGACCTCCTGCAGGTACTGGTCCGCGAGTTGCGGATCCATGAACCAGTTGAAGAAGTCGCTCGGGTCGTCGAACCCGTTGGCGAACCGGTCGGCGATCTCCTGGTACTGGCCGGCCGCCCCGAGCAGGTTGATCACGTGCTCGGGGGGTGGCGCCAGGAGGGCGTTCGTCCAGGTCGCCACCGGCTGGAGACGCTCCCAGACCCGCTCGAAGGTGGCGTTCATCCACGCCTCGTCGAAGGGGCCTTCACCCCGCTCGACGATCGAATCCAGGTACATCTTCGCCGACTTGGTGGCGTTGTTGGCGCCCTGCCCGGTGATCGGGTCGTTCAAGAGCACGGCGTCGGCGAGGCCCAGCACCTTGCGTCCCGACGCCGTGGTCGCCACCGGCCTGCGGACGGTGGGTGCGAACCGACCGGAGAGGATGCCCTTGGCGTCGGTGAGCTCGGCGTTCTGCACCCGGGCGTACTCCCAGGGGAGGAACGTCTCCAGGATCCACAGGGTCTTCTCCCAGTGTCCCTTCGGGTCCCCACGGACGTCGTCCCAGCAGTCCATCGGTCCGCCCGGGATCCCCTCCAGGGTCATGATCCAGCACGGCCCGTTGAGGGTGAGCCCCTCGAACACGAAGTACTCGCCCACGCCGGGGATCAGGTTGAAGCAGACCGAGGAGAAGGGTCCCCTCGGCTCCACACCGTGGCAGTAGGTGAGGGCGAGGGCCCGCTGCGGCTCGTCGTAGGTGCAGCGCTCGTCCCACCGTTCGAAGATCCGTCCGAGCTGGCCCTTGCCGGTGGCGACGATCACCAGGTCGTTCTCCGCCGTGTAGCGGTCGAGGTCCTCCGGCGTCGCCGCGTGGATCACGAGCTTGCCGCCTCGCAGCTCGAACTTCTCCATCCAGGACGGGAACTTCACCCGCTGGTCGATCGAATGTCCGGGCGAGTCGAGGTGGCCGAACCACTCCACCGCCGGGGCGTCGCCGCCCTCCGGATTGGGGATGCTGACGCCGAGGCCTTCGACCTTCGGGACCGCCGGGTCCCACCAGTCCAGGCCGAGGTCACGTTCGTAGCTCAGGCTGGTGGCGAACTGGAACTGGCTGGACGACACCGAGGCGTTCCTCCAGTCCGCCGGGGTCCGATCCGAGACGATGGTGACGTCGTATCCGTGTTGGAGCAGGCCGTGGCCGAGCTGCAGGCCGGCCTGGCCGGCGCCGACGATGAGGATCTTTGCCATGCGATCCGTTCCTTTCTCTCCCTCTCGTTTCCCGTCCGTCAGCCGCCCGCCGGCTGTCGCTCCTTGGGCGATCCGGCAGGGCAGAACACCCCCACGAGGGTCAGGGTCCGATCCTCGTGGGGGTTCTCGAGACAATGGGGGGTTCCGGGCGGCAGGTAGACGCTCGTCCCCGGCCGCAGTGGGCGGGTCTCGCCGATGTGGACGATGCCCTCCCCCCCGGTGATGTAGATGACCTCCTCGTAGGTGTGGACGTGTTCCGGGGCCCGGCTCCGGGCGATGTACCCCACGAACTGGGTGACGTACCGCGCCCCGTGGGCCGGGTCCGCCAGGACGCGGAACCAGCGGTCCATGTAGTCGATCGTCTCGTCGTCGCCGGCGGCGATCACCTCCTGGTCCTCCTCGCGGATCGGTTGGGCGTCGGCGGTGGCGGCCTCGGCCGCAGGCACCGTTCCCGGTCTCCCCGGCTGGGGAGCCAGGACCGACAGCAGCTCGAGTCCCCCCGGCCCCGCCTCGATCCGGTAGGCGGTCCCGGCGGGGACCACCAGGCCACTTCGGGGCGGGAGGTCTCGGATCTGGTCGTCGAAGGAGAGGGTTCCGCCGCCCTCCAGCACGAACAGCACGTCTTCGGAGTCGGGGTGGTGGAGCGCGGCGTGGCCTCCGGGGTCGAGGTGGAGGAGGCGCTGCTCCAGGTTGCGACATCCCACGGAGGCGTCGATGCGGATCTCCAGGCGGGCGCCGACACCCTCGACCTCCGCGGTGCGCAGAGGTCGGTCGAT
>JALSJV010000041.1 GCA_026989215.1 Acidimicrobiia bacterium
GTCGAGTTCTTCCAGAACTGGGTGGACGGACTCCCCGGCGAAACCCTGACCGCGGCGACGAACGCCGAAGGGTTCAAGAACGCCTCCTTCTACAACGAGGAGGCCGGGATCGCCATCGACATCTCCAGCGCCGGCGACACCATCACCGTCACCGTGGCGAAAACCGAGAGCTGAGCCGCCGAATCCGCGTCCCGGGACGGCACAACGCCGCCGTTCGGGCAGAATGGAGCCATGACGAAACGGAGAGTGGTCGTCACCGGGCTGGGTGTGGTCGCCGCACCGGGTGTCGGCATCGACGAGTTCTGGAAGGGCCTCTCCGCGGCGCCGGGCCCCGGACCCCTCCGGGTCCTCGACTGGGACGCGGAGGCTCGGGGGATCCCCAGACGGGAAGCCCGACGTCTCGACCGGTTCTCCCAGTTCGCCGTCGTCGCCACCGCCGAGGCGATGGAGATGGCGGGCGGCCTGCCCTATGAGCCCGAACGGATCGGTGTCTCCATCGGCACCGGCATCGGCGGGCTCGAATCGCTGGAGAAGCTCATCTACGCCGCCGACGACCCCGAACCCCGGGTCTCCCCGCTGTGGGTCCCGATGATGATGTGCAACGCGGCGGCGGCGACCATCTCCATCAAGTACGGCTTCGTCGGACCCGCCACCACCCCGGTCGTCGCCTGCGCCGCCGGAGCCCAGGCGATCCTCGACGCCTTCCGCAACATCCAGTGGGGCTCCTGCGACGCGGCGATCGCCGGAGGGTCGGAAGGGGCGATCAGCCCGCCGACCATCCTCGGATTCAGCTCGGCCCGGGCCCTCTCCCCCAGCGGGTACGCCCGCCCCTTCGACCTTCACCGGGACGGATTCGTGCTGGGTGAAGGCTGCGGGATCATGGTCCTCGAGGAGCGGGAAGCGGCCCTGGCCCGAGGTGCCCCCATCCTGGCGGAGGTCGTCGGAGCGGCCTCCACCGCCGACGGCCACCACATCACCGCGCCCCACCCGGAAGGGGAAGGAGCCGAGCGGGCGATGCGGCTCGCCCTGGCCGACGCCGACCTCTCCCCGGCCGATGTCGCCTACGTCAACGCCCACGGGACCGGCACCGACCTCAACGACCGGACCGAAGGAACGGTGATGTACCGCATCTTCGGAGACGACCAGCCGCCCATCTCCTCCATCAAGGGGACCACCGGTCACGGACTGGGGGCGTCCGGTGCGATCGAGGCGGTGGCCTCCATCCTCGCCATCGTCCGCGGCGAGCTGCCTCCCAACGTGGGACTGAGCGAGCTCGACCCCGAGATCCCCGTCACCCACGTCGTCCGCGCTCCGGAGGCCTGGAAGCCCGGCGTCGTCGTCTCCAACTCCTTCGGGTTCGGAGGCCACAACACGGTCCTCGTCATGGCTCCGCCCGAAGCCCTCTGACCGACGATCTACAATCACCACGTACACGGGAGCTCGGTGAGACCGGGCTGAGAGGGTGCCTCGGAGGCACCGACCGTCCGAACCTGATCCGGGTAATGCCGGCGCAGGGACGTTCTCAGCCAACCTTCGCCTCGCTCCCGACGTCGATCGAAAGGAGCGACCATGCGCAAGCTTGGCCTGCTGATCGCCGTCGGGATGGTGGCGGCCGCCTGCGGACAGCAGGCGGACGTCACCGCACCGACCGAAGATCAGACGACCGTCACCGAGGCGACGACGACCACCGTCGCCGAGCCGACCACCACCGAAGCCGTCCCCGACAAGCTGGTGATCATCTCCCACGACTCCTTCGCCTCCGGGGTGACGGAGGAGACCTTCGCCTCCTTCACCGCCGAGACCGGGATCGCCGTGGAGGTGCTCCCCGCCGGGGATGCCGGATCGATGGTGAACCAGGCGATCCTCACCAAGGACAACCCGGTGGCGGACGTCCTGTTCGGAGTGGACGACACGTTCCTCTCCCGCGCCCTCGACGCCGGGATCTTCATCCCCTACACGTCGCCGCTGCTCGACGTGGTACCCGACCGGCTGGAACGGGATCCGGAGCGTCGGGTGACCCCGATCGACTTCGGGGACGTGTGCCTCAACTACGACATCGCCGCCTTCGCCGACCTGGGGATCGACCCCCCGTCGGGCCTCGACGACCTCCTCGACCCGACCTACGAGGGGATGCTGGCGGTGGAGAACCCGGCGACGTCGTCGCCCGGGCTGGCGTTCCTGCTGGCGACCGTCGGTCGCTACGGCGACCCCGGCTGGCAGGACTACTGGACGGAGCTGGTCGCCAACGGCGTCCGGGTCGAGTCGGACTGGGACGCCGTCTACTACGGGGCCTTCACCCGCTACGGCGGCGACCGGCCGATCGTCGTGTCCTACGCATCGTCCCCCCCGGCCGAGGTGATCTTCTCCGACCCGAGGCCGGAGACCGCGCCCACCGGCGTCGTGACCGACGGCTGCTACCGCCAGATCGAATTCGCCGGGATCCTCCAAGGGACCGAATTCCCCGAGGCGGCGGGGAAGCTCATCGACTTCATGCTGTCGAAGGAGTTCCAGGAGGGCATCCCCCTCACCTGGTTCGTGTTCCCCGCCAACGAGACGGCGGAGCTCCCCGCCGAGTTCGTGGAGTTCACGGTGGTCCCCGAAGACCCGGTGACCCTCGACCCGGCGGAGATCGAAGCCAACCGTGAAGCCTGGATCGACGCCTGGACCGGGATCGTGCTGCCATAGGGAGCCGACGCCTCACCCTCGCCCTGGCGGCGCTGCCCGTCGCCTTCCTCGGGTACCTGTTCGTGTACCCGGTGGGCAGGGTGTTGTGGCTCGCCCTGGCGGGAGAGCCCGGGACGGCCTTCGCCCGAGTGCTGGCCGACCCCCGCATGCGGGGGTCGGCCTGGTTCACCCTCTGGCAGGCCGGGGTCTCCACCGCCCTCACCCTCGTCGCCGCCTTCCCCCTCACCTGGGCGGTCGCCCGCTTCCGGTTCCGGGGCCGACAACTCGTCCGGGCCGTGGTGACCGTCCCCTTCGTCCTGCCGACGGTGGTGGTGGGGACGGCGTTCGTCGCCCTCGGACTCGACGGATCCCTCGCCGCCATCCTCGCCGCCCACGTCTTCTACAACCTGGCCGTGGTCGTCCGTACCGTCGGCGGGCTGTGGGCCCGACTCGACCCAGACCTGGTCGACTCGGCGAGGGCGCTGGGGGCGTCGCCGTGGCGGGCGTTCCGAACCGTCACCCTCCCCCTGCTCCGCCCGGCGATCGCCGCCGCATCGTCGATCGTGTTCCTCTTCACCTTCACGTCCTTCGGGGTGGTGCTGATCCTCGGGAATCTGCGCTGGCGCACCATCGAGGTGGAGATCTTCCACCAGGCGATCACGTTCCTCCGGCTGCCCGCCGCCGGGGCGCTCGCCGTGCTACAGATGGTCGGCGTCACGGCGATCCTCGTGCTCTACTCCCGCTACCAGGAGCGTCGGGCCGTCCGGGTGCGGCTGGTCGCCGAGGAGCAGACCCTGCGGCGACCCCAGGGCGGTCGGCAGCGGGTGGCGGTGGCGGCAGCGGTGGTCGGAACCGTGGGAGCCGTGTCGGTTCCGCTCCTCGGACTGCTCGTCGAGTCCTTCGCCAACGGGGGAGCAGGGTGGCGGTTCCTCACGGAGCCAGGCCCCCTGGCGGTCCGGCCCGTCGAGGCGATCGGGAACTCCTTGGCCTTCGCCGGGGCGGCGACGGTCATGGCGGTGACGGTGGGAACCCTGTCGGCGCTGGTGGTGAGCCGGGGTGCCGGGATGCTGTCACGGTGGTTCGACGTCGTCCTCATGCTGCCGCTGGGCACTTCGGCGGTGACGATCGGGTTCGGGTTCCTCGTCGCCCTCGACCGACCGGTCGACCTGCGGGCCACCTGGATCCTCGTGCCTCTCGCCCACGCCCTCGTGGCGGTGCCCTTCGTGGTGCGGGCGGCGGCACCGATCCTCCGCTCGGTCCGAGGGGAGGTCCGGGAGGCGGCGACGATGCTGGGGGCCTCCCCCCGTCGGGTGTTCACCGAGATCGACCTGCCCATCGTCGCCCGGGCCGTCGCCGTCGGCGCCGGCTTCGCCGCGGCGGTCTCCCTCGGCGAGTTCGGGGCGACGTCGTTCATCGTCCGACCCAACACCATCACCATCCCCACCCTCATCTTCCGGCTGCTCAGCCGCCCCGGCTCGGTGAGTTTCGCGGCGGCGATGGCGATGGCGGTGGTGTTGGCGGCGCTCACCGCGGCGCTCATCATGGCGGTGGACCGGGTCCGCGCCGGCGAGGTCGGGAGTTTCTGATGTTGCAGACGGTGGATCTGCACAAGCGGTTCGACGGGGTGGCGGCGCTGGACGGCGTCGACCTCGAGGTGGGCGACGGCGAAGTCGTCGCCGTGCTCGGCCCGTCGGGGTCGGGGAAGTCGACGCTGCTGCGGGTGATCGCCGGGCTGGAGCGCCCGGACCGGGGCCGGGTCCGCTGGGACGGGGAGGACGTCACCGAGGTGCCGCCGCACCTCCGCCGGTTCGGTCTCATGTTCCAGTCCTATGCGCTGTTCCCGCACCTCACCGTCGCCGGGAACGTGGCGTTCGGGCTGCGGATGTTGGGTCTGCGACCCGAAGAGGTGGAGAAACGAACGTGGGAGGCGCTCCGCTGGGTCGACCTCGAGGATTTCGCCGACCGTCCCGTCGAAGGGCTGTCGGGGGGCGAGCAGCAGCGGGTGGCCCTCGCCCGGACCCTGGCGCCCGAGCCGAGACTGGTCATGCTCGACGAGCCCCTGGGGGCGTTGGACCGGAATCTGCGGGAGCGCCTGGTGGTGGACACCCGCCGCCTGCTGCGGGAGCGGGGTGCGACGGCCCTGTACGTCACCCACGACCACGGGGAGGCCGAGTCGGTGGCCGACCGGGTGGCGATCATGCACGCGGGACGGATCGTCCAGACCGGCACCCTGGCCGAGATCCGCCGCGCCCCGGCCGACGCCTGGGTGGCCGACTTCGTCGGCTGACCCGGGGCTCCCCAGCCCAGGGCTCGGGGCCACCGCCACGGTGGTCACCAGCCCACGGAACTGCTCGAACCGAGGGCCCTACACCACCGCCACGGTGGTCACCGGCCCAGGGCTCGGGGCCACCGAGACGGTGGGCGCCGGGATCGGGCATCATGGGGCCGTGCGACCCGCAGCCCGTCTCCTCCTCATCGAAGCCGACCACCTCCCCGTCGTCCTGCTCGGCGCCGAGCGGGAGGACTTCGACCGCCCGACCGTGCTCCCCGGCTGGTCGATCCGAGACGTCCTCGCCCACTGCGCCGCCATCCTCGGTCACGCCATCCGGGGCGAACCGAGCACGTACACCCCCGAGGAGAACCAGGCCGACGTGGAGGAACGGCGGTCCTGGCCGATCCAAGAGGTGATCGCCGAACTCGTCGACAGCTACCGCGGCGCCGCCGACGTCATCGACCGGTCCGGTGGCCCCCTCGACGGGCTCGGACTCGGGGAATGGATCCACGGCGGCGACATCCGCCTCGCCCTCGGCCGAGCCGACGCCTACCGCAGTGCGGGTGTCGGAATCGCCATCGAGCTGATCCTCGAACGCAGCCGCGCCCGCCTCCCGGTCGGCGTCGACGTCGAGATAGGCGCAACGGAGCTGCACCTGGGCCCCCCCGAACGCCACGACGCTCGGCTCCGCTGCGGCGACGAGGCCACCCTCATCCGCCTCGTCGCCGGACGGGCACCCGACCCCGCCACCTACCACCTCGACGGGGCCGAGCCGCTCGATCTCCTCCTGTTCCACTGAGGGGGTCACCGGCCCGCCGCGTCTTCGTAGGAGAACACACCGCTGCGAACCATCCCGTCGACGACCCGCTCGGTGCAGATCCCGTCCCAGCCCGCA
>JALSJV010000042.1 GCA_026989215.1 Acidimicrobiia bacterium
GGATGCGCGCGTCCCGTGTGGTCAGCGTCCGCCTCCTCTACCCGGAGGCTCGAGCAGCTCTTGCACGCGCCCACCGCGAAGGCCGTCTCACCGCCCAGCAGCACCGCATCACGGTCAGCGAACTCGCACGGCTCGACGCGCAGCTCGACCATGTCGAGGTCACAGGCCACCTGGCTGCCCGTGCCGGTGATCTCGCCGAGCAGGAGGCCCTCCGCGGATACGACGCCGTACACCTCGCCGCCGCCGAGACGATCGCCGACGACGACATCGTGTTGGTGACCGGCGATCGGACCCTCCGGGTCGCCGCCCACCACGTCGGGATCGCCACCGCCGTGCTCCTCTGACCCCACCATCCCCCGCCGCTCTCTCTTCGCGCGACGGGCCGCGCACTGCCGCACCCCCATCCCCCCACGCCTCACGGCGTGGGGTACTTCCCCCTCAGAGAGGGGGAAGAAGACAGAGGAGTCCTCCCCCGCGCTGGCGGGGGGAGTACCCGAGCGAAGCGAGGGGGAGGGGGGCAGAAGCCACGCAACGCCACGCGCAGCAAGCCGCGCACCCCTCCACCCCCATCCCCCCACGCCTCACGGCGTGGGGTACTTCCCCCTCAGAGAGGGGGAATACTTCCCCCTCAGAGAGGGGGAAGAAGAAGAGGTGGTCAGCGGAGGCGGCGGCCCGCCGAACGGAGGGCCAGGAACGCCAACAGGACCGACGCTCCCGCAGATCCGAACCCGACCATGCCCAACGCCAACGTCCACAGCAGCGGCACCCCGGCTCCGATCGTCGCCACCAGCCCCAGGGTCGTCGCGATGATCAACGCCGCCGCCACCACCGACGCCCCCACCGCGGTCGTCAGATCCCGACGCACCCGCAGCTCCGTGTCGGCCCTGATCCGCTCCGCCAACGCGGCACGGGCCCGCCGGGTATCGGCATCGGCGATCTGATCCAACAGGGTGGAGGCGATCCCCACCACCTGCTCGACGATGACCTGAGGCGAGGAGAGGGACCGGGCGATCTCCTCGAAGAACGCCTCACCGATCGACCACACGTCGAAGGACGGATCCAGGGTTCGCCACAGCCCGTCGCACATCCCGATCGTCTTGAAGAGCAGGGCCAGCTCGGCGGGGAGCTGCAGATGGTGGGTGCGGGTCACCCCCATCAGATCCTGGACGTAGGCACCGAGGTCGATGCGGTCCGCCGCCAGGCCGTAGTAGCGGTCGTACATCCGGGCGAGGTCCCGTTCCAGAGCCCGCAGGTCACCGACGCTGGTCAGGCCCAGATGAGCCATCGCCCGGGCGGTCGCCCGGGGATCCTGGCGCGCCCCCGCCCGCAGCATGGCGACCAGGTGGCGGCGGGTCTCCCCACGGATCCGCCCCACCATCCCCAGATCCACCACCCCGATCGCACCGTCGGAGGTGACGAGGAGGTTCCCGGGGTGGGGGTCGGCGTGGAAGAAACCGGCGAGGAAGATCTGGCGCATCATGGCGTGGGCGTGACGGGACGCCACGTCGGAAGGGTCGAGGCCCGCGGCCCGGAGCCCGTCCACGTCGTCGATGCGGATCCCGTCGATCCGGTCGAGGACCAGCACCCGGCTCGTCGTGAGATCCCAATGCACCTTCGGCACGAACACCTGGGGCTCGTCGGCCAGCACGTCCCGGAGCTGGTCGGCGTTGCGGCCCTCCGCCAGGTAGTCCAGCTCCGAGCGGATCGTCCAGGCGAAATCGTCCAGGAGGGCACGGACGTCGTAGCCCTGGGCGAGGAGGCGGGGCGCGACCAGCTCGGCCACCTCGGCCATCACCGCCAGATCCGCCTCGATCAGATCGGCCACGTTCGGCTTTCGCACCTTGACGATGACACGGGTGCCGTCGTGACGCACCGCCGCATGGACCTGGCCGATCGACGCCGCCGCCAGCGGCGTCTCGTCGACATGGCGGAAATGGGCCGTGATCCCCCCATCCAGCTCTTCGTCGAGGATCGCCGCGATCTCGGGCCACGGCACCGGGGGGACCCGGTCGCGGAGGCGTTCCAGCTCGGCGATCAGGTCCGGGGGGAGAAGGTCGGGCCGGGTACTCATGATCTGGCCGAGCTTCACCGCCGCCGGGCCCAGATCCTCCAACGCCATCCGGAGATGCTCCGGCGCCGAATACTCGGTCTCACGGCGGGGATGGCCGAACAGGCCCCGATGGAAGGGGACGAGGCGTCCCAGACCGGCCTCGACGACGAGGAACCCCAGTCCGTGCTTGACGAGGACGGCGGCGATCTCCCGCATCCTGCGATGCCGCCGCCAGCGGCCGCCGACGAAGTCGATGGGCGAGTTCACGCGGTTCCTTCGAGTGCTGGTCGGCGTGAATCTACCCCCCGCCGCGCCCGGTCCCTCACGTCCCCGCGTGCAGAGGCCGGAACAGACGGCCCCGCTCCGCCCAGAGGACGAAGGCCAGAGCGACCAGTCCGTAGCCGAGGAACCCCCACGAGAGGGGCCGCACCGTCCCGTCGAAGGCGGCGTCGAGGAACGCCCCGAGGACCGCCCCCACCGCCATCGAGACGGTGCCGATGATCGCCGACGCCGTCCCCGCCACCGGACCCATCGGGTCCATGGCGATCGTGTTCACGTTGGGGAGGGTGAGGCCGAACATCGCCAGGATCCCCGCCAACGGGAGGACGAAGGTCCAGAACCCGGGGTGCCCGTCGGTGGTGGTGGCGATCGCCGTCAACAGGATCCCGAAGGCGATGTAGGCGATGAGGACGGCGTGGGTGAGGGGTCTCACCCCGAAGCGGCTGATCAGCTTGGCGTTGGAGAGCATCGCCGCTCCCATCACCGCCGCGATCCCGCCGAACACGAAGGGGAACTGTCCGGGCCGTCCGAACACTTCGGACACGATGATCTCCGACGTCCCCAGATATGAGGTGAACACCCCGAAGAGGGCGGTGAGGGCGAGGGTGTAACCGAGGGTCTGCCGGTTGCGGACCACGACCTTCGTCGCCTCCCACACCGGCCGGAAGGCGATGGGCCGCCGGAACTCGGGGTGGAGGGTCTCCGGGAGCCGTCGCGACCACAGGGCGAGCAGCCCGACGTAGAGGACACAGAACAGGAACAGCGCCCGCCACGGGAAGAGGACGATGATCCCGGCCCCCAACGCCGGAGCGAAGATCGGGACCAGCACGAACACGGACATGATGAACGACATCGCCCGGGCCATCGCCTCGCCGCGGAAGGAGTCTCGGACGATCGCCAGCGCCACCACCCGGGGCCCGGCACCACCGACGCCCCAGACGAACCGGGCGGCGAAGACGAGGGGGAGGGTGGGGGCGAGGGTGGCGGCCAGGGCGCCCAACCCGTAGAGGGCGAATCCGGCGTACAGGGTGGGTTTGCGTCCGAACCGGTCGCTGACCGGACCGTAGAGAATCTGAGCTGAGGCAAGCCCGAGGAAGTAGAAGGTGACGATCCCCGAGACGTCGGTCGAGGTGGGCGAGAGTCCGAACTCGGCGCGCATCTCCCCGAAGGCGGGGAGCATCAGATCCATGGCCAGGGCGGTCAACGCCATGGTGAGGCTGATGATCCCGGTGAACTCGGCGCGGGTGATCCGGTCGATGGAGGTCATGGAGCGGCCAGGGTAGGGCCCTGCATGGAGGAGCCGCGCCGCCTGCAGGCGGCGCGGCCTCCACTCCCCCTCACGACGACTCAGTCGTCGTCGCGCTCCCTCTCCTCTTTGCGGTACTCGTCGTCGTGGCCGTCCTTCTTCTTCTCGTCGTCCTTCTCCTCCTCGTCACCCTTCTTCTCGTCGTCGTCGTCGTCGGGTGACCGGAAGGAGGCCACGTAGTCGGCCAGCATCGACAGGGCGTCGTCGTCGAGCACCGACACACCGAACGCCGGCATGCCGTCGTCGCCGTACCTCACCACCTTGAACACCTCGCTGCGGCTCTCGCCGGCGATGTCGGGACCCAGCGCCGTCCCCCGGAGGTCGATGCCGTGGCAGGCCGCGCAGAAGGTCGCGTACACCTGGTCTCCGCTGGTGAAGGTCGGCGGGGGAGGCGGAGGAGCCGTCGTCGGCGGCGTCCCCGGTGGAGGCGGTGTCGTGGTGGGTGGTGGCGTCGTGCCACCGCCTCCGAGGCTCGCCAGGTAGTCGGCGATCACCTGGATCTCCGCCGAACTCAGTGTCGAGGAGAACGCCGGCATCGCCCCCTTCCCGTTCGTCGTCACGTCGACCACCAGGGAGACGGGAAGGCCGACCAGCGGCGGCGCGAACCCGCCGGTCCCCCCGGCCCCGTGGCAGGCGGCGCAGGACGACGCATAGAGCGCCGCACCGTCGAGGGCCGGGGCCGTCGTCGGCGGCGGAGTCGTCGGCGGAGCCGTCGTCGGTGGGGCCGTCGTCGGCGGCGGAGTCGTCGGCGGAGCCGTCGTCGGCGGCGGTGCCGTGGTCGGCGGGGGAGTCGTGCCGCCCCCACCGAGTCCGGTGAGGTAATCGGCGATCGCCTGGATCTCGGTCGTGGTCAGCGTCGAGGAGAACGCCGGCATCGCCCCCTTCCCGTTCGTCGTCACGTCGACGATCAGCGCGTTCGACAGTCCGACCAGCGGCGGCGCGAAGCCACCGGTCCCCCCGGCCCCGTGGCAGGCGGCACAGGACGACGCATAGAGCGCCGCTCCGTCAACGGCCGGGGCCGTCGTCGGCGGCGGAGTCGTGGAGACGGGCTGGACGGTGATCGTCACCGTCGCCGTGTTCGAAGCCAGGGTCCCATCCCACGCCTGGTAGGTGAAGGTGAAGGTGCCGGTGAGTCCCAGCGGATCGAAGACGAACGATCCGGCGGGGCTCAACGTCAGCGACCCGCCGGTCGGGGCGCTCACCGGCCGCACCGTGAGCCGGTCCCCGTCCGGGTCGCTGTCGTTGGCGAGGACGCCGGGGGCCGCCACGCGCAGCGGAGTGTCGGCCGTCGTCGTGTACGCGTCGTCCACGGCCACCGGAGGGGAACCCGCCAAGAACGCCGCGAAGGCGGCGGTGCCGGACGCTGCGCCGGGATCGAGACCTCCTGGCTGCCAGATCAGGGCTGACGCTCCCCCCGTACCCACGAGCAGCGTGAGCGCGAAGGCCGTCACGACCACCAACGGTTTTCGGGCCTGCAGTCCTGCTCTCATCTCAATCCACCTCCCCGGCTCCAAGGCCATTCGACCGCCCCGCTCCTCACCCGTCAATGGGACTTTGGGCACTTTTTCACGACATCATGGCGAGTCTTCATCTCGTGCCCCGACCTCCCTCTCGGCCCGCCCGCCACAGCTCCCACAGCGCCAACACGCCCAAGAGGGCGATCGAGCCCAGGGCCAGCGACAGCATCGTGTCGCGGTCCAGCGGGAGTCCCCGCGGCGGTTCATCGAACTCCACGAACCGGCTCGGCTCCACGGCACGCACCTGTCCCCCGGCAGGCGTCGCCTCCTCGATCCCCTCCTCACCGGCGGAAGGCTCCCCCTCGGCGACCACCTCCCCTTCGGCCGGCTCCTCGGACGCCGGGACCGTGGGCTCCGTCACGCCCGGCTGGAACGCCAGCGAGAACGCCGACACCGCCTGGATCTCGTCCTGTGACAGCGCCCCCGCAAACCCCGGCATCTCCCCCACTCCGTTGGTGACGATGTCCACCATCTCTGAGAAGCTCACCGCCGAGGCCTGCAGAGAAGGGCCCGAATCCCCCTCACCCGACGCCCCATGACAGATCGCACAATTGGCCGCATAGACGGCGCCACCGTCGACCGTCCCCCCAGGACCCAACGTCGTCGTCGTCGTCGACGTGCTCGTCGTCGTCGCCGACGGCGACTGCAACCCCACCGAGAACGACGACACCGCATCGA
>JALSJV010000043.1 GCA_026989215.1 Acidimicrobiia bacterium
GGGATGATGGGTGCCGGCAAGACCCGGGTCGGGCGGCGTGTGGCGGAGCTCGCCGGGGTCGCCTTCCGGGACACCGACGAGGAGGTCGCCGCAGAGGCCGGGTGCTCGATCGAAGAGGTGTGGGAGGTCCGAGGCGAAGCCGGCTTCCGGGAGCTCGAGGCGGCCGCGGTCGCCCGGCTCGCCTCCGAACCCCAGGCGGTGATCGCCACCGGCGGGGGAGCGGTGCTCGTCGCCCGCAACGTGGCGGTGATGCGTGCCACGGGGCTGGTCGTGTGGTTGGAGGCGAGTCCAGAGGTCCTCGCGGCCCGGGTTGGGGCGGAGAAGGGGAGGCCACTCCTCACCGGAACCGATCCCCGGACCCGGCTCGCCGAGCTCCTCGCCGCCCGCAGGGCGCGCTACGACGAGGCCGCCCACCGCCGGATCCCGACCGACGGGCGGAAACCGGAGGCGGTCGCACAGGAGGTGTGGAGGGCGTGGAGCGAATCCTGATCCCCGGGGCCGAGGAGATCCTCGTCGGCCACGGCCTCCCCGAGCCGCTCCTCCCTCCCTCCGACCGGGAGCGCGTCCTCGTCCTCACCCAGCCCGGAGCTCGGCCGATCGCTCTCACCGTCGCCGAGGCGATCGACGGGGTGGCAGTCGAGATCTTCGAGCTGCCCGATCGGGAGGCGGCGAAGAGCCTCGAGACCGTCACCCGGATCTACGGACGTCTGATGGAGCTCGCCCTGTCCCGTCACGACACGATCGTCGCCGTAGGCGGCGGAACCGTCACCGACGTGGCAGGTTTCGTCGCCGCCACCTGGCTCCGGGGTGTGGAGGTGGTGCACGTGCCGACGACGCTCCTCGCCGCCGTCGACGCCGCCATCGGCGGGAAGACGGGCGTGAACTTCCGGGGCAAGAACCTGGTGGGCGCCTTCTGGCATCCGAGCCGAGTGGTCGTCGACCTCGACGTCCTGGAGGCGCTCCCCCCCGACCTGACCCGTGAGGGCACGGCCGAAGCCCTCAAGGCCGGTCTCATCGGTGATCCCGGGCTGGTGGAGGCCTACCGGAGCCGCGGCGCGGGGGTGGAGCTGGGCTTCACCGTCACCCGTGCCATCCGGGTCAAGGCCCGGGTCGTCGAGGAGGATTTCCGGGAGACCGGCCGCCGGGCGATCCTCAACTACGGACACACCGTCGGTCACGCCGTGGAGACCCTCACCGGGCTGCCCCACGGCCACGCCATCGCCATCGGGATGGTCGCCGCCGGAGAGATCTCCCGTCGACGTCACGGCTTCGACGCCGATGACCAACGGCTCCTCCTCGAACGCCTGGGACTCCCCGTCTCCGTCGGCGATGCGGCCCTCCGCCTCTCGAAGGAGGCGGTCGTCGCCGAGATCCTCAAGGACAAGAAACGGGACGCCGGGGGGATCAGGTTCGTGCTCCTCCGTCGCGTCGCCGAACCGGTCGTCGCCCACGTCTCCGACGACGAGTTGGAGGCGGCGCTGGCGGCGATCGACGTCGCCTGAGGCGGATACACTCGCCACTCCCGACCTGGAGCAACCATGATCTCGACCAACGACGTCCGCCCGGGCATGGCCCTCCGGCTGCCCGACGGCCTGTTCACCATCGTGGAGTACCAGCATGTCAAGCCCGGCAAGGGGAAGGCGTTCGTCCGGATGAAGCTGAAGAACGTCGAGACCGGCCAGGTGTTGGATCGGACCTTCCGGGCCGACGAAGACGTCCCCCAGGCCATCATCGAGCGCAAGGAACACCAGTTCCTCTACCGGGACGATCTCGGGTTCCACTTCATGAACCTCGAGGACTACGGCCAGTTCGCCCTGCAACCCGAGGACGTGGGTGCGGCAGCCGACTATCTCACCGAGGGCATGACCGTGGTGTTGACGATGCACGAAGGTCGCCCCATCGGGGTGGAGCTCCCCGCCGCCGTCGAACTGGAGGTCACCTTCGCCGAACCGGCGGTGAAGGGCGACCGGGTGTCGGGCGCCACCAAGCCGGTGCAGGTGGAGACCGGACTCACCGTCCAGGTCCCCCTCTTCGTCGAGCAGGGTGACCGGATCAAGGTGGACACCCGCACCGGCGACTACATCACCCGCGTGTGAGCCTCGAGGCGCGGGAGCAGGCCGTGCAGGTCCTCTACCAGATGGACGTGACCGGCGCCGAGGAGATCCCCGAGGGGGTCGAGATGACGACGAGGGCCCGCCGGTTGGTCGAAGGGGTCATCGCCCATCGCCAGGAGATCGACCGGATCCTGGAGACGATGGCACGTCATTGGAGTGTGGAACGCATGCCCGCCGTGGACCGCGCCGTGCTCCGCCTCGGGGTCTACGAGCTTCGCCACCGGCCGGACGTCCCGACGGCCGTGGTGGTCTCCGAGGCGGTCAAGCTCGCCAAGGCCTACTCGACGGAGAAGAGCGGACGGTTCGTGAACGGTGTCTTGGCCGCGATCGCTCGCTCCGAACGGGGGGAGTCCTGAGGGGCCCGCGGTCGTGCTAGGGTGCCGCCGACCTTTAAGCCCGGTCCCGTGAGGCCGGAAAGGAGCGAGTCATGCGTGGCACGGTACGTGCCGCCGCCGGCCCGCACCCGGGGAGGTGTGCGCCGTGCGGCAGGTGATGGACGCCGATGACGTCCAGCGGGCGATCAGTCGGATCGCCCACGAGATCCTCGAACGTCACCACGGAGCCGACGGGGTGGTCCTCGTGGGGATCCACACCCGGGGCGTGCCCCTCGCCAAGGCGATCGCCGACGCCGTCGAACGGTTCGAACACGTCCGGATCCCCGTCGGCGAGCTGGACATCGGCCTGTATCGCGACGACCTGCGGAGGCGTCCGACACCGGCTCTGGCGAGGACCCTCATCCCCGTCGATCTCACCGAGGAGCGGGTGATCCTCGTCGACGACGTCCTCTACACGGGCCGTACCGTACGGGCCGCCTTGGACGCCGTCTCCGATCTCGGACGTCCCGAGGCGATCGAGCTCGCCGTGCTGGTGGACCGTGGGCATCGCCAGCTCCCCATTCGACCCGACTACGTCGGCAAGAACCTGCCGACCTCGACGGCGGAACGGGTCACCGTCCGACTCCCCGAAGTGGACGGAGACTGCGGGGTGTGGATCGACCACGAGGAGGCACCATGAACAACCTGTTGACCACCGAGGACCTCAGCCGTGAGACCCTCGACCGCCTGCTCGACCTCTCCGACGAGTTCGTCGAGGTGCTCGACCGGGAGATCCCGAAGGTCCCGCCCCTGCGCGGCCTCACCGTGGCCACCCTGTTCTTCGAGCCCTCCACCCGCACCCGCATCTCCTTCGAACGAGCGGCGAAGGCGCTCTCCGCGGACGTGATGAGTTTCTCCCCCGGGACCTCGTCGCTGAAGAAGGGGGAGAGCCTCAAGGACACGGCCCTCACCCTCCGAGCGATGGGAGCGGACATCATGGTCGTCCGCCACCGGGCCGTCGGAGCCCCCTGGCGCGTCGCCGAGTGGGTGGACGTGCCGGTCGTCAACGGTGGCGACGGCGCTCACCAACACCCGACCCAGGCCCTGCTCGACGCCCTCACCATCCGCCGGCATTTCGGCAAGCTCGACGGTCTCGAGATCGGGATCGTCGGGGACATCCGGCATTCCCGGGTGGCCAGATCCGACGTCTACGCCTTCGCCACCCTCGGTGCCAAGGTCACCCTCATCGCCCCCCGCACCCTCCTGCCGCGCGACCTCGAGGGCTGGCCGTGCACGAGCACCGGCGACCTCGACGAGGTCCTCGAACAGCTCGATGTCGTCTACCTCCTGCGGGTCCAGGCCGAACGGGGAGGGGCCACCGCCTTCCCCTCCTGGCCCGAGTACGTGGGCCGTTTCGGCCTCTCGCGGGAACGGTTCGCCCGCCTCGGGGAGGGCGCCGTCGTGATGCACCCCGGTCCCATGAACCGGGGCGTCGAGATCGCCCCCGAGGTGGCGGACTCCGACCGGGCCCTCGTCCTCGACCAGGTCCGCCTCGGAGTCGCAGCGCGCATGGCCGTCCTCTTCACCCTCGCCACCGGTCGGGGCCTCACCCGCGAGGTGACCGCATGACCATCCTCATCCGCGGCGGCGAGGTGCTCACCCCCGAAGGCCTCCAGGTCCTCGACGTCCTCGTCGAGGGCGATCGGGTGGCCCGACTCGGCGAGGATCTCCATGCTCCCGCCGCCGACGTCGTCGACGCCACCGGATGCTGGGTCGGGCCGGGATTCGTCGACCTCCACGTCCATCTGCGAGAGCCCGGGCACGAATGGAAAGAGGACATCGCCTCGGGCACGGCCGCGGCCGCGGCCGGTGGTTTCACCCTGGTCGTGGCGATGCCGAACACCGATCCCCCGATCGACTCGGGGCATCTCGCCCGGTTCGTCACCGAGCGGGCCCGCCTGGTCGGCCACTGCGAGGTGCGACCGGCCGGCTGCATCACCCTGGGACGCGCAGGCGCATACCTGGCGCACCTCGACGAGCTGTGGGATGCCGGGGTCCGGATCTTCACCGACGACGGGGACGGGGTGGCGGACGCCGGATTGTTACGGCACGCCATGGAGTACCTGGCCGAGCGGGGCGGCGTCGTCGCCCAGCACCCCGAAGACCCGGGGCTGGCGAGGGACGGCCACATGCACGAAGGTTCGGTGTCGGCGCGGCTGGGAATGGCCGGTCTCCCCGCCCTCGCCGAGGAGCTCATGGTCGCCCGGGACCTCGCCCTCGTCCGGGAGACGGGGACCCGGTATCACGTCCAACACGTCTCCACCCGAGGCACCCTTCGGCTGATCGCCGAGGCGAAGGCCGAAGGGTTGCCGGTGACCGCCGAGGTGACACCCCACCACCTCACCTTCGACCACTCGCGCGTCGAGACCATGGACCCCGACTACAAGATGTACCCGCCCCTCCGCACGCCCGAGGACGTCGACGCCCTCGTCGCCGCCGTCCGGGACGGCACGATCGACGCCGTCGCCACCGACCACGCCCCCCACGCCGCCCACGAACGCGAGGTCCCCTTCGAGGAGGCACCGCGGGGAGTGATCGGCCTCGAGACCGCCTTCGCCGCCACCCTGGCCGCCGTCGGGCCGGACCCCCAGCTCCTCTTCGAGCGGCTCTCGATCGCGCCCGCACGGATCCTGGGAGCGGAGCGCCATGGCGTGCCCGTCCAGGTGGGCGGCCCCGCCAACCTCGTCGTCGTCGACCCCACCGTGGTCTGGACCCCGACCACCTTCGTCTCCCGAGCCGAGAACTCGCCGTGGCGGGGAACCGAGCTCACCGGTCGTCCGGTGGCGACCATCCACGAAGGGATGCTCACCCATCACGACGCGGTGGTGGGCCGATGACCCACCGCGGCGACGCGCTGCTCGTCACCGCCGACGGTGCGGTGTTTCGGGGACGATCGGTGGGGGTCGAGGGGATCGCCACCGGCGAGGCCGTGTTCACCACCTCGATGACCGGGTACCAGGAGATCCTCACCGACCCTTCCTACACCGGCCAGGTGGTCGTGTTCACCGTTCCCCACGTCGGCAACTACGGGGTCACCCCCGCCGACGACCAGGCCGCCGAGCCCGCCGCGGCCGGTGTCGTCGTCCGATCGCTGTCGAATCGGGCGTCGAACCATCGCGCCCAGGGGACACTCCCGGACTACCTGCGCGAGCGGGGTCTGGTCGCCATCGCCGACGTCGACACCCGCCGCCTCACCCGGCATCTCCGTGAACGGGGCGCCATGCCGGTGGCCGTCGGAGCGGGCGCCGACGAGGCGGAGATCGCCGAGGCGGCGGCCTCCGCTCCGGGGATGGCGGGACGTGACCTGGCGTCGACGGTCACCACCGACCGGCCCTATCGGGTCGAGCCCGAGACCGACCCCGTCGGCAAGGTGGCGGCGATCGACTTCGGGATGAAACGGGACATCGTGACGTCCCTCGTCCGTCGCGGCCTCATCGTCGACGTGGTCCCCGCCCATACCCCGCCCGACGACATCCTCGCTCTCGGGCCCGACGGGGTGTTCCTCTCGAACGGTCCCGGTGATCCCGAGCCCCTTCAGGGCCCCATCGCCACGGTGAAGGCCCTCCTCGGCAAGGTGCCGATCTTCGGCATCTGCCTCGGCCATCAACTCCTCGGGCTCGCCCTGGGCGCCCGCACCTACAAGCTCCGGTTCGGCCACCACGGCGGCAACCACCCGGTGCGCCGGATCGCCGACGGTCAGGTGACGATCACCTCCCACAACCACGGGTTCGCCGTGGACCTCTGGTCGCTCACCGGCACCGAGCCGCCGCCCCGCGACGGGCTGGTGACCGACGAGCTCCATCCCCACTCGGTGGAGAGCGACGGCGGTGTCGTCGTCCCCACCCACATCGACCTGGACGACGGCACCCTCGAGGGCCTGCGTTGCCTGGACGTCGCCGCCTTCTCCGTCCAATACCATCCCGAGGCCGCCCCGGGTCCCCACGACGCCCAGGGCCTGTTCGACGACTTCGTCTCCCTCATGGGGGTGGGCTGATGCCGCGCCGCGGCGACCTCGAGAGCATCCTCCTCATCGGCTCCGGACCCATCGTGATCGGCCAGGCCTGCGAGTTCGACTACTCCGGCACCCAGGCGGCCAAGGTCCTCCGCCGAGAGGGCTACCGGGTGGTCCTCGTCAACTCCAACCCGGCGACCATCATGACCGACCCCGGGTTCGCCGACGCCACCTATCTCGAGCCCATCACTCCCGAGGTGGTGGAGCGGGTCATCGCCAAGGAACGACCCGACGCCCTCCTCCCGACCCTGGGCGGTCAGACGGCGCTCAACGTCACCTCGGAGCTGGCACGCCGCGGGATCCTCGACGCCTACGGCGTCGAGCTGATCGGCGCGGGGGTGGACGCGATCGCCAGGGCCGAGGACCGGGGACGCTTCAAGCAGGTGATGGAGGAGGCGGGCCTGGCCGTCCCCCGCGCCGGATACGCCCACGATCTCGACGAGGCCGTCGCGATCGCCACCGAGATCGGCTTCCCCGTGATGATCCGACCCTCCTACATCCTCGGCGGAGGAGGGACGGGCATCGCCGCCGACCCCGACGAGTTCGTCCGGCTCGCCCGGGCCGGGCTCGAACGGTCGCCGGTGGGGGAGATCCTCGTCGAAGAGTCGGTGATGGGATGGAAGGAGTTCGAGCTCGAGGTGATGCGCGACGGCCGAGGAAACGCGGTCATCGTCTGCTCGATCGAGAACCTCGACCCGATGGGGGTCCACACCGGAGACTCGATCACCGTCGCGCCCGCCCAGACGCTCTCGGACCGTGAGTACCAGGAGATGCGGAACGAGGCGATCCAGATCCTCGAGGTGATCGGGGTCGAGACCGGAGGGTCGAACGTGCAGTTCGCGGTCGATCCGGTGACGGGCCGCCGTCTCGTCATCGAGATGAACCCCCGCGTCTCCCGCTCGTCGGCGCTGGCGTCCAAGGCGACCGGGTTCCCCATCGCCAAGATCGCCGCGCTCCTGGCGGTCGGGTATCACCTCGACGAGATCCCCAACGACATCACCGGCGCCACCCCGGCGTCGTTCGAACCCGCCCTCGACTACGTGGTCGTCAAGGTCCCGAGGTTCGACTTCGGGAAGTTCCCCCAGGCCGAACCGGTGCTGGGGACCAGTATGCGCAGCGTCGGGGAGGTGATGGCGATCGGCAGGACCTTCGCCGAAGCCCTCCAGAAGGCGCTCCGTAGCCTGGAGGAGGGACGGTGGGGACTGAACGCCGACCCCGCCGAAGCCGCCTTCTCGAACCTCTCCGACGTCGAGCTGGACCGCCGACTCTCCGTCCCCGCCCCCGACCGCATCTTCACCGTCGCCGAGGCCCTGCGGCGAGGCCGGACCGTGGAGGAGGTGGCCCGCGCCGCAGGATACGACCCCTGGTTCGTCGACCAGATGGCGGACGTCGTGGCGCTGCGGCGACGGATCGAGCACGAGGATCTCGACGCCGACCTCCTCGCCGAGGCGAAGCGGGCCGGCTTCGCCGACCGTCAGCTCGCCCACCTCACCGGCAGGGAGGAGACCGAGATCCGGGAGCTCCGACGCAGCTCGGGGATCGAGGTCACCTTCAAGACGGTGGACACCTGCGCCGCCGAGTTCGAGGCCCACACCCCATACCTGTACGGGACCTACGAGGAGGAGGACGAGGTCCCGCCGGCCCGTCGACCCCGTGTGGTCGTCCTCGGATCGGGTCCCAACCGGATCGGACAGGGAATCGAGTTCGACTACTGCTGCGTGCAGGCGTCGTACGCCCTCCGGGACGCCGGGTTCGAGACCGTGATGGTGAACTGCAATCCGGAGACGGTCTCCACCGACTACGACACCTCCGACCGTCTCTACTTCGAACCCCTCACCCCCGAGGACGTGCTCGCCGTCGTCGCCGCCGAAGAGCCGGTGGCGGTGATCGTCCAGCTCGGCGGCCAGACCCCGCTGAAGCTGGCTCGCGACCTGGAGGCGGCCGGGGTGAAGATCGCCGGGACGTCCCCCGACTCGATCGACCTGGCCGAAGACCGCAGGCGTTTCTCCGAGCTCTGCCGCTCCCTCGGCATCATGCAACCACCCCACGGGATCGCCCTCGATCCGATCGAGGCGACCGAGGTCGTCGACCGTATCGGGCTGCCGGTCGTCGTCCGCCCCTCGTACGTGCTGGGGGGACGTCGCATGCGGGTCATCTACAGCTACGACGACCTCGCCGAGTATCTCCACGACCTCTACGGCGACCTCGTCGACCGTGACACGGCCGCCGCCCCCCTCCTCATCGACCGCTTCCTGGAGGCGGCGGTCGAGGTCGACGTCGACGCGCTGTTCGACGGGGAGGAGCTCCTCGTCGGTGGAGTGATGGAGCACGTCGAGGAGGCCGGAGTCCATTCCGGCGACTCCGCCTGCGTCACCCCGCCGCCGACCCTCTCTCCAGCCGCCCACAAGGCGATCCTGGCGGTCACCGAGGACCTCGCACGGGCGCTCGACGTCCGGGGGCTGCTCAACATCCAGTTCGCCGTCAAGGGCGACGAGGTCTACGTTCTCGAGGTGAATCCGCGGGCATCGCGAACCGTCCCCTTCATCTCGAAGGCCTCCGGTCTCGCCCTCGCCGGTCTCGCCGCCCGGGTGATGCTGGGAGCGACCCTGGCGGAGCTCCGCCGGGAGGGCCTGGTGCCCGAGCGCCCCGCCGACGGGTTCGTCGCCGTGAAGGAGGCGGTGCTCCCCTGGGACCGGTTCCCGGAAGAGGACACCGTCCTCGGACCGGAGATGCGGGCCACCGGGGAGGTCATGGGGATCGGTACCGACGTCGGGGTGGCCTATGGGAAGGCCCAGCTCGCCGCAGGTCACCGCCTGCCGACGGTGGGGTCGGTCTTCCTCTCCCTCGCCGACCGGGACAAGCCGATGGGGCTCGCCGTCGCCCAGGCCTTCCTCCGCCTCGGCTTCACGCTCGTCGCCACCCCCGGTACCGCTCGCTACCTGGAGCATCACGCGATTCCCGCCGCGGTCGTCTCCAAGGTGGGGGACGGAAGCCCGGACACCCGGGAGCTGATCGAATCGGGGAGGGTGGACCTGGTCGTGAACACGCCTCGGGGAGCCCGGGCCCGGTCGGACGGAAGGATCATCCGCGCCGCCGCGCAGCGTCGGGGGGTGCCGTGTATCACGACCATCCCCGGTGCCCTCGCCGCCGCCCGGAGCATCCGGTCCGGGGAGGCATCCCTCGTCGAGCCCCGCAGCCTCCAGGAGTGGCACCGGTGGGCGTCGACCTGACCACGACCCTCGGGCCCGTCACCCTCCGCAGCCCCCTCATCGCAGCCTCGGGCACCGTCGGGTCGATCGTCGACGCCGCCGGAACGATCGACTTCCGACCCTACGGAGCGGCCGTCGCCAAGTCGGTGAGCGCCGAGCCCTGGCCGGGACGTCCCGCCCCCCGACTCGTCCCCGTCGGCGTCGGGATGCTCAACGCCGTCGGCATCCAGAACCCCGGCATCGAGGCCTGGACCCGGCTGGTCGGACCGGCCTTGGGGGATCTTCCCGTCCCCGTCTGGGGGTCGGCGGTCGGCCACACGCCCGAGGAGTTCGCGAGGGTCGCCGCCGGGCTGACGTCGACGGGGGTCGAGGCGGTGGAGATCAACCTGTCGTGTCCCAATCTCGAAGACGGTACGCCGTGGGCCCTCGATCCGCACGCCGCCGGGACGGTGGTCGCGGCCGTCCGGGCGGCGACCGAGCTCCCTCTCGGGGCCAAGCTGTCCCCCGACGCCGCCGACGTCGTGGCGGTGGCGAGGGCCTGCCTCGACGCCGGTGCCGACTGGCTGGTCCTCACCAACACGGCCCGTGGGGCCGTCCTCGATCCCGCCACCGGTCGGCCGCGCCTCTCCGCCCCCACCGGTGGGTATTCGGGGCCTCCCCTCAAGCCCCTCTCCCTCCGCTGCGTCCTCGAGGTCCACCGTGCGCTCCCCGAAGCCCCGCTCGTCGGGGTGGGGGGCGTCGTCGGCGCCTCCGACGTCCTCGAATACCTTCGTGCCGGCGCCTCCGCCGTCGGGCTCGGAACCATCCACTTCGCCGAGCCGCGCGCCGCCCGCCGGATCCACCGTGAGCTCCTCCGGCTGTGGAGCGGGCGATGACGACGACGCCCGGCATCCTCGTCGCGCTCGACGTCCCGACCGCCACCGAGGCACTCGACCTCGCCCGGCGGTTGGGTGACCAGGTCACCGGGTTCAAGGTCGGGCTCGAGCTCCTCATGGGCCCGGGCCCCGGGGTCGTCGCCGCCGTACGCGAGCTCGATCGGCCGGTGTTCGTGGACGCCAAGCTCCACGACATCCCCGTGACCGTCGAACGTGCCGCCCGTCGCCTCGGGCGCCTCGGAGCCCGATGGCTCACCGTCCACGCCCTCGGCGGCGACGACATGGTGCGCGCCGCCGTCGAAGGTCTCCGGTCCGAACACGCCGACGGGGGAGTGATCGCCGTGACCGTGCTCACCTCCCTCGACGAGGCGATGCTGGCGCGGGTCATCGGATCCGGATCGGTGGGGCGTCAGGTCGCCCGCCTCGCTTCCCTCGCCGCCGCCGCCGGAGCCGAAGGAGTCGTCTGCTCGGTGGCCGAGCTCGGCGTGGTCGCCCAGGCCGCACCCCGGCTCGTCCGTGTCACGCCGGGGATCCGCCCCGCCGGAACCGAGAACGACGATCAGGCGCGGGTGGCGACGCCCGCCGAGGCCGTGCGCCGCGGCTCCGATCTTCTGGTGGTCGGGCGGCCCGTCACCCACGCCGCCGACCCCCAGGCCGCGCTCGCCGAGATCGTCGCCCAGGTCCGGCGTGCCGCCGATACGCTGCACGACGGCCCCGAGGAGTAGCATCCCGGCCAACTCGCCGCGTCGGGAGGGAGTCCCCACATGCAACCACCGCAACTGTCCGCAGAGCAACGAGCCGCGGCCCTGGCCAAGGCTGCGGAGGCACGGAGGGTGAGAGCGGAGGTGAAGGAGCTTCTCAAGACCGGCACGCTCAGTCTCGCCGAGCTCCTCGAACGCGCCGACGAGGATCCGATGATCGGAGGCCTCAAGGTGTACTCCGTCCTCTCCTCGATGCCCGGCACCGGCAAGGTGAAGGCGAAACGCCTCATGGAGTCCCTCGGAATCGCCGACAATCGTCGCCTCCGCGGACTGGGCAGCCGCCAACGTGACGCCCTCCTCGCCGAGTTCTCCTGAACGGCGGCCTGGCCGCCTCATCGTGATCTCCGGGCCCTCCGGGGTCGGGAAGTCCTCGATCATCGATCTCCTCGGGCGCCGACGCACCTTCCGTTTCTCCGTCTCGGCGACCACACGCCCGCCACGGCCAGGTGAACGCCACGGCGTCGACTACCTGTTCGTCGACCGCGCCGAGTTCGAAGCTCTCGTCGCCGCCGACGAGCTCCTGGAATGGGCCGAGTTCGGAGGCAACCTCTACGGGACGCCCCGTCGACCCGTCCAGACCTGGCTCGAGGAGGGAGAGGACGTGCTCCTCGACATCGAGATCGACGGCGCCCGCCAGATTCGGGTCACGTTTCCCACCGCGTTGTTCGTGTTCATCGCCCCGCCGGGCCTCGAGGAGCTTCGACGCCGGCTCGAAGGACGCGGCGACACCTCCGAATCGGAGATCCGCATCCGCCTCGAACGAGCACGGCGAGATCTGGCGGCGGCGCCGGAGGTCTTCGACGCCCTCGTCGTCAACCGCGAGCTGGAGCGGGCCGTCGATCTCGTCGACGCCCTCATCGGCTCCGACGGTCGCGTCGATCACGCCGACACCCGCTAGCCTGTGGCCCCGAAGTCGAACCGAGTGAGAACATGAACATCGAAGACGTCGTCGACCGCATCGGGAACCGTTTCGCGACGGTGGTGATCGCCGCCCGGCGAGCCCGCCAGATCAACTCCTATTTCCATCAGCTCGGCGAGGGTCTCGGCTCCTACGTGCCACCCCAGGTCCATACCCTGAGCCGCAAGCCCCTCACCATCGCCATGGAGGAGATCGCCGAGGGCAAGGTCCAGGTCGAGACGCCGGAGGAGTGATGCTGGCCGGACGCCGGGTGGTGCTCGGCGTCTCGGGTGGTGTCGCCGCCTACAAGGCCGCCTACCTCGCCCGCAGACTCACCGAACGCGGCGCCGACGTCCGCGTCGTCACCACCGAGTCGGCCCGGGAGTTCATCGGCGACCAGACCTTCGCCGCGATCACCGGGCATCCGGTGATCGGCCATCTCTTCGGCGCGTCGACCTCGGTGAGTCCCCACACCGAGTTGGGTCGCTGGGCCGACGTGATCGTCGTCGCCCCCGCCACGGCCGCCACCCTCGCCCGCCTTGCCCAGGGGCTGTCCGAGGATGCCCTCACCGCCACCGTCCTCGCGTCGCGTGCGCCCCTGGTGGTGGCGCCCGCCATGCACACCGAGATGTGGGAGCACCCGGCGACCCGGCGCAACGTCGAGCGTCTGGAACGTGACGGCGTCGTCGTCGTCCCTCCCGGGGAAGGACCCCTCGCCGGGGGGGACGTCGGCGTCGGCCGGATGGCGGAGCCGGAGGAGATCGTCGCCGCCGTCGAGCGCACCATCGGAGAAGGCCCCCTCCAGGGCGTCTCCGTTCTCGTCACCGCCGGCGGGACCCGTGAGCCGATCGATCCCGTACGTTTCCTCGGGAACCGCTCGTCGGGGAAGATGGGTCACGCCATCGCCGAGGAGGCCCTTCGACGCGGTGCGGACGTGACGCTCGTGACCACCTCCGCCCTCCCGTCCTCTCCCGGGCTCACCCGGATCCAGGTGGAGACCGCCGCCGAGATGGAACAGGCCGTCGAGCGGACCGATCCGGACGTGGCCATCCTGGCCGCCGCCGTCGCCGATTTCCGACCCGTGACGGCGGCGCCCGAAAAGATCGCCCGAACGGCGGAGGCGCCCCGGATCGAGCTGGAACCGACCCCGGACATCCTCGCCGGGGTCGTCGCCCGCCGCCCCCGTCCCCTCGTGGTCGGTTTCGCCGCCGAGACGGGCTCGTTGGAGCGGGCCGTCCGTAAGGCGAAGACCAAGGGGGTGGATCTGCTCGTGGCGAACGACGTGACCGAGGAAGGTGCAGGCTTCGCCGTCGACACCAACCGGGTCACCATCATCTGGCCCGACGGCCGCACCGACCCCTGGCCCCTCATGCCGAAATCGGCGGTGGCCGCTCGCCTCCTCGACCTGGTCGAAGAGCTCCTCGACCGAGAGTCCGGCTCCGGACGGGTATCCTCCCCGGCCGAAGATCTCGAGCGCCCAGGCGACGGAAGGTGACGGCGGTGAGTCCCCGCAGATGGTTCTTCAGCTCCGAATCGGTGACGGAAGGGCATCCGGACAAGGTGGCCGACTCCATCTCGGACGCGGTGCTCGACGCGGTGCTCGACGCCGACCCGACGGGGCGGGTGGCGTGTGAGACCCTGGTCACCACCGGTCGGGTGATCGTCGCCGGCGAGATGGCGTTCGGCGGGGAACGGGAGCTCGACGTCGAAGGCCTCGCCCGACGCACCATCGCCGACATCGGCTACGTCGGCTTCGACCCCCTCTTCGACGCCGACCAGGTCGACGTGGAGGTCCTCATCCACCAGCAGAGCGCCGACATCGCCGCCGGCGTCAGCCAATCCCTGGAACGCAGACGGGGATCCAGCGATCCCCTCGACCAACTCGGAGCGGGAGATCAGGGCATCATGTTCGGGTTCGCCGTGGACGAGACCCCCGAGCTCATGCCGCTCCCCATCCAACTCGCCCATCGACTCGCCGAGCGGCTGAGCGAGGTGCGGCGCGACGGCATCCTCGACTTCCTCAGGCCCGACGGCAAGACCCAGGTCACCGTCGAGTACGAAGACCGGACACCGGTGAAGGTCACCTCCGTCCTCATCTCCGCCCACCACGAACCCGGCGTGGATCTGGAGCGGGATCTCCGTCCCGGGCTGTGGGAGCACGTCGTGCGAGCGGTCATCCCACCCGAGATGCTCGACGGTGAGATCCCCTTCCTCGTCAACCCCTCCGGCCGTTTCGAGGTCGGAGGACCCCACGCCGACACCGGCCTCACCGGCCGCAAGATCATCGTCGACACCTACGGGGGATACGCCCGGCACGGCGGCGGGGCATTCTCGGGCAAGGACCCGACGAAGGTCGACCGCTCGGCCGCCTACGCCGCCCGCCACGCGGCCAAGAACGTCGTCGCCGCCGGCCTCGCCGCCAAATGTGAGCTCCAGCTCGCCTACGCGATCGGGCAGGCCAAGCCCTTCTCCGTCCACGTCGAGACCTTCGGCACCTGCCAGGTGGATCCCGGTCGTCTCGAGAAACTCATCGAGGACTACTTCGATTTCCGACCGGCGGCGATCATCCGTCGTCTCGGACTCGACCGGCCCATCTACCGGCGTACCGCCGCCTACGGTCACTTCGGGAGACAGGAGTTTCCCTGGGAGTCGACCGCGGACGCCGCCGGTCTGGCCGCTGCCGCGGAGCACCTCTGAGCGAGACGCCGTCGGCTCGGGTCGTCCCCGCCGTCCCCTCCTTCGCGGTGGACGAAGGATTCTGGTACGCCGTCCCCGAACGGCTCGCGGACCGGGTCGAGGTCGGCAGCCTCGTCCGGGTCCCCCTCGGTTCCCGCCGGGTCCGCGGGTACGTCGTCGAGGTCCGTCATCGCCCGGCCGAAGGCCTCCGCGAGATCCAGTCCGTGACGGGTGATCTCCCCGTCTACGACACCGGACTCCTCGAGATCCTCCGGTGGGCGGCACACCGCTACGTCACCCCCCTGTCGGTGCTCCTCGAACGTGCCGCCCCACCCAACGCCCCCCGGGCCGTGCACTGCCCACCCCTCGAGCATCGCCCGCTCGACCCGGGGGATCTGGCGGATTGGGCCGTCCAGGCGATCCGGGACGACGGGGCTCCGACCACCTACTACCTCGAGCGTCCGGGGCATCTCGGGTGGATCTCCTCCCTCGGCGTGCTCACCGGCGCCGGGCGTTCGGTGATGGTCGTCGTGCCCACCGAGGTGGAGGCCGGCCAGGTCGCCGACGCCGTTCGGTCCCTGGTCGGGGCCGGGGGAGTGGACGTGGTGGTCCCGACCATGGCGGATCGCGACGTCACCACGGCCTGGGCGCGCGCCGCGACCTGTCCCGGCCGCGTCCTCGTCGGCACCCCGAGGATCGCGACCTGGTCCGTCGCCGCTCCCGGCGCGTTCGTCGCGGTGGAGGAGAGCCGCAGGGCGATGAAGGAGCGGCAGACTCCCACCCTCGCCGTCAGGGAGGTGCTTCGGCGGCGGGCCCTCCGACAGCGGGGCTCACTCCTCTTCGTCGGTCCCACCCCGTCGGTGGAGGCGCTCGCCGTCACCCCCGACATCCGCCGTCCGCCCCGACGACCCTGGTCCCACATCGAGGTGGTCGACCGACGTGGCGAGCCGGGCCTGCTGACGTCCCCCGTCCGGCGGGCGATCGCCGCCACCGTCACCGCGGGCAAAGGAGTCTTCCTCTTCTCCCATCGCCGGGGCTTCGCCCCCGCCTCGCGCTGTGTGCGCTGCGGTACCGTTCGCCGCTGCCCCGAATGCGGGTCGCGTCCCGACCGGGGCGACGAATGTGCCCGCTGCGGTGCCCGTCTCGCCGCCTGTCCCGAATGTGGTGGACGCCGCTTCGAGCCCCTGGGCGCGGGCGTCGGTCGGGTCGCCGCCGAAGCCCGTCGGATCGTCGACGACGTCGCCGAAGCCCCGGCCACGGCGGCCGTCGTCGTCGGGAGCGAACGGGACCTCCCGTCGGCCGGTCGGCCATCGCTCGCCGTGATCGTCGACGCCGATGGCCTCATCCTCGCCAGCCACTTCCGGGCGACCGAGGAGGCGTTGCGGATCATGGCCCGGGTGGCGAGCGTGGTCGCGGCCCGATCCGGCTCCCGAACGATCGTGCAGACCGCGATGCCCGAGCATCCGGTCGTCACCGCCCTCCGTCGCGGCGACCCCATCCCCCTGCTCGAGCACGAGGCGGCCGAACGTGCCGCCTTCGGGTATCCGCCCGCCGGTGAGCTGCTCGTCGTCGAAGTTCGAGGTGGGGCCGTCGAGGGGATCGACGCCCAGATGCGGGAGGCCGCCGGTGACGCCACCGTCCACGGCCCCGCCGAGACCCCCCGGGGACGGCGGTGGCTGATCCAAGGCCGAGACCTGGTCCGATGCCGGACCGCACTCCGCCGTCACGTGCAGGCCTGGAGGGACGCAGGAACCACGGTGCGGATCGACGCCGACCCCATCGACCTCTGACCCTCCGACATGGCCACCCGGAAGGCGGCGGCTATCGTGCTCGTCCATGGCGATCCTGCCCATCCGGACCTTCGGGGACCCCGTCCTCCGCACCCCGGCGGCGCCCGTCGAGACCATCGACGACGCCGTCCGCAAGCTGGTCGACGACATGATCGAGACCATGTACGACGCCCCAGGCGTGGGTCTGGCCGCCCCCCAGATCGGCGTCTCTCGTCGGGTGGCGGTCTTCGATGCCCAGGACGGGTTGGGACCGCGGGTGATGATCAACCCCGAACTCGTCGAGACCTCCGGCACCTGGGAGTTCGAGGAAGGCTGCCTCTCGGTCCCCGGACATTTCTGGCCGATCACCCGCCCGGGGTTCGCCCGGGTTCGGGCCCTCGACGTCACCGGTGCCATCGTCGAATACGCCGGGGATGAGCTCCTGGGACGGGTCCTGCAACACGAGCTCGACCATCTGGACGGAGTGCTGCTCTTGGACCGTCTGCCGCGCCGTGAACGCAAACAGGCCCTCGCTCGGCTCCGTGACGAGGCGCTGGGTCTCACCGTCGACGAGTGAGCCGCATCGTCTTCCTCGGATCGCCCGACGAGGCACTGCCGGCGTTGCGGGCCGCCCATCGGAGCTTCGACGTCGCCCTCGTCGTCACCCGACCCGACCGTCCCCGGGGCCGTTCCCGAACGGTGAGCCCCGGGCCGGTTCGACGAGCAGCCGAGGACCTCGGCCTGCCGGTGGCCCAACCCGCCGACGCCGGCCAGCTCCTCCGCTGCCTCACCGACGTCGGACCCTTCGACGCCGCCCTGGTCGTGGCCTTCGGGATGATCCTCCGTCCGGAGGTGCTGCGCCTCGCCCCCTTCCTCAACCTCCACTTCTCGATCCTGCCCCGGTGGCGCGGCGCCGCCCCCGTCGCCCACGCGCTCCTCGCCGGCGATCGCCGAACCGGCGTCTCGCTGATGCAGATCGACGAGGGTCTCGACACCGGTCCGGTCGCCGCCGTCGCCTCCGTCGCCGTCGCACCCGACGACGACGCCGGGACGCTCGGCGCCCGTCTGGCACGCCACGGCGGGCGCCTCGTCACCGAGATCGTCCCCGCCGTGCTCCGCGGCGAAGCCGTGTTCGTCCGCCAATCCGAGCGCGGGGTGACCTTCGCTCCGAAGATCCGCACCGAAGACGCCCGGCTCGACGTGCACCGCCCCGCCGAGGAGCTGGTGCGCCACGTGCGCGCCTTCGCGCCGAAGCCCGGGGCCTTCCTCCACGTCGGCGGGCGCCGCCTCAAGGTGCTGCGGGCGTCGGTCGGCACCGGTCAGGCGACACCGGGAAGCTTCGCCCTCGATCGGGAGGCGGTCCCCGTCGTCGGGACCGGCGAAGAGCTCCTCCGCCTCGAGCTCGTCCAACCGGAAGGGCGACGGCCGATGCCGGGCGCAGCCTGGGCCCGCGGGCTCCGCACCCTTCCCTCTCGAATCGACCTCCCCTGATCGGGGCTCGCCGGCGGTACACTCGATCCCCGATGCGGTATCAGATCGCTCCTTCCCTCCTCGCCGCCGACTTCACGCGCCTCGGCGAAGAGCTGACGCGCATCGCCGACGAGGCCGATCTGCTCCACCTCGACCTCATGGATGGGCATTTCGTCCCCACGATCTCGTTCGGCCCGCCGGTCATCGCCGCCCTTCGATCCCGCACCGCCCTTCCCTTCGACTGTCACCTCATGGTCACCAACCCCGCCGACCACCTCGACACCCTCCGCGATGCGGGAGCCGACCTCGTGAGCGTCCACATCGAGACCGTCCCCGACCCGACGACGTTCGCCGCCTCGGCCCGCGCCGCCGGCCTCCGCTTCGGCCTCGTCCTCGCCCCCGGCACTCCCTGGTACGCGGTCGAGCCCTTCGTGGAGCTCTCCGATCTCCTCGTCGTCATGTCGGCCGAGCCCGGCGCTCCGGGTCGTTCGTTCGTGCCGGAGGTTCTCCCCAAGATCGAGCTGGCCCGAAAATGGGTTGACTCCCATGGGCTGGCGACCGATATAGAGGTGGACGGTGGCATCACCGAGGCGACGGCCGGAGCAGCCCGGGACGCCGGAGCCAACGTGTTCGTGGCGGGGGCCTCGGTGTTCCGAAGCTCCGACCCGCAGGCCGCCATCCGTCGACTCCGAGACGTGATCGAGGGCAGGGGATGAGCGAACGGATCCTCGTGGTGGACGACGACGAAGACATCCTTCGGGTTGTCCGAATCAACCTGGAGCTGGAGGGGTTCGAGGTACGAACCGCCGTCGACGGCGTCGACGCCCTCGACAAGGCAGCCGATGAGGTTCCCGACCTCATCCTCCTCGACATCATGATGCCGCGGATGGACGGTCTCACCTGTCTCCGACGGCTCCGCTCGCACCCCTCCACCGCCGGGGCATCGATCATCCTGCTCACCGCCCGTGGGCTCACCGAAGACCGCGTCACCGGGTTGGAGCTCGGCGCCGACGACTACATCACCAAGCCCTTCGACGTCGGTGAGCTCGTCGCACGGGTCAAGGCGGTCCTCCGCCGAACCCAGGCAGCCCGGGACACCTCCCCGCTCACCGGTCTGCCCGGCAATTTCCGGATCGGCGAGGAGATCGAAGACCGGATCGCCAAGGGGGAACCCTTCGCCCTCATCCACTGCGATCTCGACAACTTCAAGGCCTTCAACGACCACTATGGCTTCATGCGGGGCGACCAGGTGATCAAGTTCTGCGCGGAATGCCTGAACAAGGCGGCCGACGACGTCGGGGACGCCGACGCCTTCGTCGGTCACATCGGCGGTGACGATTTCGTCGCCATCACCGCCGCCGAGCTCGCCGAGCCCTTCTGCAAGGCGGTGATCGACCGGTTCGACGACGGCATCCTCGACTACTACGACACCGCCGACGCCCTCCGGGGCTACATCGAGGTGACCGACCGACGGGGCGAGCGTTTCGCCTTCCCCATCGTCTCGATCTCCATGGGGGTGGTGACCAACCTCTCCCGTCCCATCTCCTCCCAATGGGAGGCGTCGGCCGTTGCCGTGGAGATGAAGGAGTACGCGAAGAAGCGTCACGGCTCCTCCTACGAGATCGACCGGCGGTCCGGCTGAGGCGGTGGACACCGAACGTCTCCGGGAGGCGATGGGGCGGGCCATCGAGCTGGCGCGGTCACATCGACCCCACCCCAACCCCCGAGTCGGGGCGGTCCTGCTCGATCCCGAGGGCCGCCTCATCTCCGAGGGCGCCCACGTCGCGCCGGGTCGCCCCCATGCCGAAGTGGTCGCCCTCTCGGCGGCGGGCTCGCGTTCCCGGGGTGCGACGATGGTCGTCACCCTCGAACCCTGCGCCCACACCGGCCGGACCCCACCCTGTGTCGATGCCATCGTCGGCGCAGGGGTCGTCCGTGTGGTGGTCGGTGCCGTCGACCCGGATCCCCGGGTGTCCGGAGCCGGGATTCGCAGGCTGCGCGACGCCGGGATCGAGGTGGTCGAACACGTCCTCTCCGCCGAATGCGAGGACCTCGACCCCGCCTATTTCCACCACCGTCGGACCGGTCGGCCGCTCCTCACCCTGAAGACTGCGTCCACCCTCGACGGACAGACCGCAGCCGCCGACGGCACCTCCCAGTGGATCACCGGACCCGCGGCGCGCCGCGACGCCCACCGCCTTCGGGCGGCGGCGGACGCCGTCGTCGTCGGCGCGGGCACCCTCCGGGCCGACGACCCCCGACTCACCGTCCGTCTCGACGGGTACCGGGGTCCCCAGCCCGTTCCGGTGGTCGTCGCCGGTTCGGCGCCGCTCCCCGAACGAGCGCGGCTGTGGGAGCGGGATCCGATCATCGTCGCGACCGAGCCCCGTGAGCGGGGCCGCACCATCGTCGTGCCCGCCGGTCCCGACGGGCTTCCCGACCTCGAGGCGGCCGTGCGCGCCCTCGCCGCCGAAGGCCTCCTCGATCTGCTGATCGAAGGCGGCCCCACCTTGGCGGGAGCCCTGTGGCGACGAGGTCTCATCGACCGCGGCGTCACGTATCTGGCCGCCAGGATCGCCGGGGGAGAGGGGCGCGGGATCTTCGGTGGCGTCTTCTCCACCCTCGGTGACGCTCGGGCGATCCGTCTCCGCGACGTCCGGCGAGTCGGCGACGATCTCCGGGTCGCCTGGGTCGTCGACGAGGGCGCCTTCCCGATCGCCTAGCCTGTCTCTGGCATGTTCACCGGGATCATCGAAGAGGTCGGAGCGGTCGAGACGGTTCGAGGCGACCAACGGCACCGACGCCTCCACATCCGTGCCTCCGAGACGCTCCAGGATCTCACCATCGGGGCCTCGATCGCCGTCGACGGGGTGTGCCTCACGGTGGTCGAGAAGACCGCCGGGACCTTCGCGGTGGAGATCGTCGCCGAGACCCTCGCCCGCACGACCCTCGGCAGCCGCGACGTCGGTGATCGGGTGAACCTGGAGCGGCCCCTTCAGGCGTCGGGTCGCCTCGACGGCCACATCGTGCAGGGCCACGTCGACGGGGTCGGGGAGATCGCGGCGGTGTTCGCCGAAGGTGAAGGTCGCCGACTCCGGATCCGCCCCCCGACCCACCTCCTCCGCTACCTGGTCGAGAAGGGTTCGGTGACCGTCGACGGTGTCTCCCTCACCGTCGCCGCCATCGGCGACGACACCTTCGAGGTCGCCCTCATCCCCCACACCCTCGCCGTCACCACCCTGGCCGATCGAGCCGCGGGGGACGGAGTGAACCTGGAGGTGGACATCCTGGCCAAGTACGTGGAACGACTGTTGGAGCCGATCCGATGACCTTCGCGCCGGTCGACGCCCTCATCGCCGCCATCGCCCGGGGGGAGATGGTGATCATGGTGGACGACGCCGACCGGGAGAACGAGGGCGATCTCATCGTCGCCGCCGAGAAGATCACCCCCGCCCAGATGGGGTTCATGATCCGCCACACGAGCGGCATCATCTGCCTTCCGATCGTCGGCGAGCGCCTCGACGAGCTGGACCTGCCCCAGATGGTGAAGGTCAACACCGACCTCCGCCACACCGCCTTCACGGTCTCGATCGACGCCCGCGACGGGGTGAGCACCGGCATCTCGGCCCACGACCGAACCGTCACGGTGAAGCGAGTCCTGGACCCGAACACCCGCCCCGAAGACCTGAGCCGACCCGGACACATCTTCCCCCTCCGATACGAACCCGGAGGGGTGCTGAAGCGAGCAGGACACACCGAGGCGGCGGTCGATCTCGCCCGGTACGCCGGGCTCTATCCGGCGGGGGTACTCGCCGAGGTCGTCAACGACGACGGCACCGTGGCCCGTCTCCCCGAACTGGAACGGTTCGCCAAGGAGCACGATCTGCTCATCGGCACCATCGCCGACCTCATCGCCTATCGCCGGGCTCGGGAAGAGAAGCTCGTCGAGCGGGTCATCGAAGCCCGGATCCCCACCGCCCACGGAGAGTTCCGTGCCGTCGGATACCGCTCCCTGGTCGACGAGCGTCAGCACGTCGCCTTCGTGATGGGCGATCTCGGCGACGGCGAGAACGTCCTCGTCCGAGTCCACTCCGAGTGTCTCACCGGCGACGTCTTCGGGAGTCTGCGCTGTGACTGCGGGATCCAGCTCGAGACGGCCCTGGCGAAGGTGGGTGCCGAGGGTCGCGGAGTGGTGCTCTACATTCGAGGTCACGAGGGCCGTGGCATCGGCCTCCTCCACAAGCTCGCCGCCTACAACCTCCAGGACCAGGGCCGGGACACCGTCGAGGCCAACGAAGAGCTCGGGCTCCCCGTCGATGCCCGGGACTACGGCGTCGGGGCCCAGATCCTCTACGACCTCGGGGTGCGGTCGATGCGCTTGCTCACCAACAATCCGACGAAGCGGGCCGGGATCGAAGGCTACGGGCTCAGGATCGTCGAGCGGGTACCCCTCACGGTCGAGCCCAACCCCCACAACGCCGCCTACCTGGCGGCCAAGGCCAAAAAGCTCGGACATCGGTTCGGTGCCGATCCCGCCGACGAGCGATGATCCGTCGCATCGAGCTCCCCGCCGACGGACCCCGACGGGTGGGGGTCGCCGTGGCCACCTTCAACCAGGCGATCACCGAACCTCTCCGTGACGGAGCGCTCGAGACCCTCGAGCGCCTCGGCGTGGACGATGTCGTCGTGGTCGAAGTGCCGGGCGCGCTCGAGCTCCCCGTCGTCGCCGCCGCGCTGGCCGACGCCGGATGTGACGCGGTGGTCGCCGTCGGCGCGGTCATCGAGGGCGAGACCGACCACTATCGGATCGTCGCCGACCAGTCTGCCCGGGGCCTGATGGACGTCTCGTTGCGATACGGCATCCCCGTCGGCAACGCCGTGCTGGCCGTGCGCGCCTACGACCATGCCGTCGAACGCAGCCGGCCGGGACCCGGCAACAAGGGAGCCGAAGCCGCCGAAGCCGCCGTCCGATGTGCCCGCGCCCTCGCCGCCATCCACGCAGCCCGATCCGGGTGAGGGCGGTGCTACACTCCCGGTTCCGACAACCGAGAGCAAGCGGAAGCTGGCTGCTTCCCACCCGGCCGCCGCGAAGGCGAGCCGCGGTCGACCGAGGACCAGGCGGCACCCGCCGGTACCCGAGCAAGCAGCAGGCTTCGAGCCTGCTCTTTTCATGACACGACCAGGAGGATCCCAATCGCTGAACTGCGCGTGAACGGATACATCCGGGCGCCCGAAGTGCGGGTCATCGCCCCGGATGGAACCCAGATCGGAGTGAAGAAGCTGTCCGAGGCGCTGTGGCTCGCCGAGCAGCTCGGCCTCGATCTCGTCGAGGTCGCCCCCGACGCGAAGCCGCCCGTGTGCCGGCTCATGGACTACGGGAAGTACAAGTACGAACAGTCCGTCCGGGACCGCGAAGCGCGGAAGAAGCAGACCAGGACGATCATCAAAGAGCTACGGATGCGCCCCCGCATCGACCAGCACGACTTCGACCTGCAGGCCCGCAAGGTTCGGGACTTCCTCGCCCAGGGGGACAAGGTGAAGGTCACGGTCCGCTTCCGAGGGCGCGAACAGGAGCGACCCGAGTACGGGCGCCGACTGCTCGACCGCCTCGCCGAGACCGTGGAGGAGGTCGGTGTGGTCGAACAGGCGCCCTCGATGGAGGGCCGCAGCATGACGATGGTCCTCGCTCCGGTGCGCCGCCCGAAATCGGGCCGCGACGAGCAGCGGAGGGAAGCCTCCCCGCCGAAGGACGACGAGAGCTAGGAGGGGCCCATGCCCAAGATGAAGACCCACCGGGCGACCGCCAAGCGGATCAAGGTCACCGGGTCCGGCAAGTTGATGCGCCGCCGCGCGGGGCGCGGGCACTACCGCCTGGCCAAAGGCAAGCACCGCTTCCGACGCCTCGATCGTGACACCGGCCTGGCGAAGGGCGACGAGAAGGTCGCCAAGCGGATGCTCGGCCTCTGAGGAGGGAGGAGACACCATGGCTCGCGTCAAACGTGCCGTCCACGCCAAGAAGTCCCACAAGAAGGTCCTCTCCCGAGCCAAGGGATACGGGGGAGCCCGCAGTCGCAGGTTCAAGACCGCCAACGAACAGGTCATGCACGCCATGCAGGACGCCTACCGGGACCGTCGGGCCCGGAAAGGCGAGTTCCGAAGGCTGTGGATCACCCGGATCAACGCCGCCGCCCGCCAGCACGGCGTCACCTACTCCCAGCTCATCGCCGGCCTCAAGGCCGCCGAGATCGAGGTGGATCGGAAGATGCTCGCCGACCTGGCGGTGAACGACCCCGGGGCCTTCGCCCAGCTCGTGGAGGTCGCCAAGGGCTCCTGATCCGGTGGAGCCGATCCGTTCGGTGAAGAACCCCCGGGTCGTCGCCGCGGCCGACCTCCGGCGTACGCGCACCCGGCGTCGCCGCGGTGCGACCCTCCTCGAAGGCCCCCACCTCCTGGAGGCGGCCGCCGCGGCCGATGTCTCGGTGTCGGCGATCTTCGCCCTCGTCGACGACGAACGGAGCCGTGATCTGGCGGCGACGATCGGTGCCGAGTGGATCCCGGTCACCCCGGTCGTGCTCGGACGGCTGGCGCCCACCGAACACCCGCGGGGCCCGGTCGCCGTCATGGAGATCCCGGCGACCCGCCCCCCGAGCCGAGACGCGCTCGCGCTCGCCGTGCGTGATCCGGGCAACGCCGGAACCCTGATCCGCACCGCGGCGGCCTTCGGACTCGACGTCGTCGTCGTCGACGGCGCCGTGGATCCCTGGTCTCCGAAGGTTCTCCGAGCCGCGGCCGGAGCCCATTTCCGCGTCGCCCTGGGGAGGGAGGTGCCTTCGGGGTGGCGGACGATCGCCACCCTCCCCCGGGGGGGCTGCGACCTCGACGATCTGCAAGGACGGCTCGACCCGCGCCGTCGATGGGCGATCCTCGTCGGGGACGAGGCCCACGGGCTCCCGCCCGATCTGGCGGCCTCCGCCGAGGTCGCCGTCAGCATCCCCATGGAGGCGGGAACCGAGAGCCTCAACGCCGCCGTTGCCGGCGCCCTCGTCGCCTACGAGCTCCGTCGGTGGCGCACCCGCGCCGGGAACCCCTCGTCCCCGGACTAACCTCCCCGCCCCATGGAGCAGCTCGCTCAGATCGTCGCGGAGGCACCGGCCCGACTCGCCTCCGTCGCCGACCTCGCCGAACTCGAAACCCTCGAAGCCGAGCTCGTCGGCCGGCGCTCCGTCCTCGCCGAGCTCCAACGGAACATCGGGTCGCTGCCGCCCGAGCGCAGACCGGAGGTGGGTCGCGCCCTGCAGCAGGCTCGCGCCGAGTTGGAGCGGCTCATCTCGCGCCGCCGAGCCGAGTTGGAACGGGAAGCCGAGAACCTCCTTCTGGAGGACGACCGTGTCGACGTGACCTTGGAGGCGTATCGCCTGCCCGGCGGGGGAGAGCACCTCATCCAGCAGACGATCGAGGAGGTCTGTGAGATCTTCATCGGGCTCGGCTACGTCGTCGCCACCGGCCCGGAGGCCGAGCTCGGCTACTACAACTTCGATGCGCTCAACACGCCGCCGACCCACCCGAGTCGCCTCGAGTCCGACACCCTGTACCTGGATTGGGGCGATCCGGCCGACGAGGTGCTGCTCCGGACCCACACGTCGCCGATGCAGGCTCGCTTCATGGAGGCCCACGATCCTCCCGTCTACGTCGTGGTCCCGGGGAAGGTGTATCGGGCGGACACCCCCGACGCCACCCATTCCCCGGTCTTCCATCAGATCGAAGGTCTGGCGGTGGACCGGAACATCACGATGTCGGACCTGAAGGGGACCTTGGCCCATTTCGCCCGCGAGTTCTTCGGGCCCGGCCAGCGGATCCGGCTTCTCCCGCACTTCTTTCCCTTCACCGAGCCCTCCGCCGAGATGCATGCCGCCTGCTTCCACTGCGAGGGGAACGGCACGTCCTGCAGGGTGTGCGGGGGCTCGGGCTGGATCGAGTTGATGGGCTGTGGCATGGTCGACCCAGCCGTGTTCGAGGCGGTCGGCTACGACCCCGGCGACGTCACCGGGTTCGCCTTCGGTATGGGGGTGGAGCGGCTCGCCCAGGTGCGACACGGCCTGTCCCCGATCCGGCATGTGTTCGAGAACGACGTGCGGGTGCTGCGGCAGTTCCGGGGGATCGCATGAAGGTCTCCCTTCGGTGGCTCGCCGAGTTCATCGACCTCCCGACCGACGATCCCGACGTCCTCGCCGACGTCTTCGCCTCCCTGGGTCACGAGGTGGAGGGTGTGGAACGCCTCGCCGTCGACTTCCGAGGCGTTCGCACGGCGGAGGTGCTCGACGTCGTCCGTCATCCGAACGCCGACCGTCTCCGCCTCTGCACGGTCACCACCGGCGGAGACCCGGTGGAGGTCGTCTGCGGGGCTTGGAACTTCGACGCCGGCGCCATCGTCGCCTTCGCCGCACCGGGGGCGGTCCTCGCCGAAGGCTTCGAGATCGGGAGCCGCACCATCCGTGGCGTGACGTCGCACGGAATGATCTGCTCGGAACGGGAGCTCGGCCTCGGCGACGACCACGAGGGCATCCTCGTCCTCGACCCCGGTACCGAGATCGGAGTCGACTTCGCCGGGCTCGTCGAACGCCCCGACACGGTCTTCGACCTCTCCATCACCCCCAACCGACCCGACTGCATGTCGATGCTGGGCATCGCCCGGGAGCTCGCCGCCTACTACGAGATCCCTCACCGCGTCCCCCCGACCGATGTCGCCGAGGTCGACACGGCCACCAAGGTGACGATCACGATCGAAGATCCCACCGGCTGTTACCGGTTCGTCGGCCGAGAAGTGACCGACGTCACCGTCGGTCCGTCACCCCTGTGGATGCGGCTCCGCCTCCAGGCGGCCGGAGTCCGGCCCATCTCGAACGTGGTGGACGTCTCCAACTATGTGATGTTGGAGCTGGGACAGCCCCTCCACACCTTCGACCTGGACAAGGTCGCCGACGAGACGATCATCGTTCGTCGGGCCCGTCCGGGGGAGCGCCTCCGAACCCTCGACGGGGTGGATCGTGAGCTCCACCCCGACGATCTCGTGGTAGCCGACCCGTCCGGCCCTTCGGCCCTGGCGGGGACGATGGGTGGCGAGCACTCGGAGGTCTCGGAGACGACCACACGGGTGCTCATCGAAGCCGCCGCGTGGGATCCGCCGACGGTGATGCACATGTCGAAGCGACATGCCCTCCGCAGCGAGGCATCGGCCCGATTCGAACGGGGGGTGGATCCGAATCTCGCCCCCACCGCCGCCGCCCGCGCCGCGCGGCTCATCGTGGAGATCGCCGACGGCGTCGCCCTCGGCGGAGTCCAGGACGTGATCGCCGTCCCGAAGGAACCCTGGGTGGTGAAGCTCACCGCCCACGACGTCACCCGTGTCCTCGGCCCCGGTTTCGACCGGGACCTCATCGGCCATCTCCTCGGCCGCCTCGGCCTCGTCGCCGAACCGGTCGGTCCCGACGGCCTCGCGGTCACCATTCCCACCTTCCGTCCCGACCTGACTCGCCCCATCGACCTGGTGGAAGAGGTGGCACGACTGTGGGGATACGACCGCTTCGACGAGACGGTCCCCTTCGGCAAGGGAGGAGCCTGGAGTCCCGAACAGCGCCGGGAGCAGGTCCTGCGTCGCACCCTCACCGGCGCCGGGCTCTATCAGGCGGTCCCCCTCAGTTTCATGCGGGTGGAGGACCTCGACGCCCTCGGGGTTCCCGACACCGACGAACGACGGGCGGTGATCCGTCTCAAGAACCCTCTCCGTGACGAAGAGTCCGCTCTCCGTACCACCCTGCTCCCCGGACTTCTCCGGGCCGCCCGGTACAACGTCTCCCATGGCAACCCGGACGTGGCCCTCTTCGAGATCGGCAAGGTGTTCTTCGCCCGTCCGTCACCGGAGCATCCTCGCATCCCCGACCAGCCCGATCGACTGGGATTCGTCTTGGTGGGCACCTTCGGGCCGACGAGCCTCGGGCGGTCCCCGAGACCGGTCGACGTCTTCGTCGGCACCGCCCTCTGGCGTCTGCTCGGCCACCATCTCGACCTCGCCGACGTCGAGATGGTGGCCGGTACCCTCCCCGGCCTCCATCCGGGCCGGACCGCGGCGCTCCGGGTGGCGGAGCGGACCATCGGCCACATCGGTGAGCTGCACCCCGCTGCCGCCCGGGCCTTCGAGCTCCCCGGGCGCGTGGTGGTGGGGGAGATCGATCTCGCCCCCCTCCTCGCACCCCGCCCTGCCTGGCAGTTCGTGGAGCCCAGCGTCTACCCGCCGGTGACCTTCGACTTGGCCTTCGTCGTCCCCGAGCAGGTGCCGGCGGCGAAGCTGGTGAAGGTGACCTGCGACGCCGCCGGTGAGCTCGTCGAGAACGCCCGAGTCTTCGACGAGTTCCGAGGCGAGGCGATCGGGGAGGAACGAAAGAGCTTGGCGGTCACCTACGTCCTCCGCGCCGGCGACCGGACCCTCTCGGGGGACGAGGCGGCGGAGGTTCGCCAGGCGATGATCGAGGCCGCCCGTCGGGAGCTGGGCGCCGAACTGCGAGGTGAGACATGAACTTCCTGTCCGTCACGGATCTGACCCCCGACGCCCTCCGCGTCGTCGTCGACCTCGGATTGACGGTGAAACGCGATCCCGCCTCGGTGGCCGGAACGCTGTCGGGCAAGACCATCGGCCTGTTCTTCGCCAAGCCGTCGCTGAGGACGTGGGTGTCGACCGACATCGCCGCCGACCAACTCGGGATGCATCCTCTGCTCCTGCCCGGAGCTCAGGTGGGGTTGGGGAGCCGGGAGGCCCCCCAGGACGTGGGGCGGGTCCTCGACCGCTACCTGGACGCCCTCGGGATGCGGGTGTTCTCCCACGACGACCTGGTCGCCGTGTCGGCGAACATGGAAGCGCCGGTGATCAACCTGCTGTCGGATCGGGAGCACCCCTGCCAGGCCCTCGCCGACCTGATGACGGTGGCCGAGCATCGCCCGGTGGAGGGAGCGGTGATCGCGTACGTCGGTGACGGCAACAACGTCGCCCACTCCCTGATGCTGGCGGCCACGATGCTGGGAGCGGAGATCCGCCTGGCGTCCCCTCCCGGGTATGAACCGGACCCTGAGATCGTCACCGCCGCCCGGCGCTTCGGCACCGTCGTCGTCACCGACGATCCCACCGAGGCGGTGGACGGCGCCGACGCGGTGTACACCGACGTGTGGGCGTCCATGGGCCAGGAGTCCGAGGCCGCGGAGCGGCGCCGCCTCTTCGAGCCCTATCGCGTCGACGCCGAGCTGTTCGCCAGAGCGGCCGACGACGCCATCTTCCTCCACTGTCTCCCCGCCCACCGTGGCGAGGAGGTCACCGACGAGGTGTTGGACCATCCCCGTTCCCGGGTGATCGACCAGGCGGAGAACCGCCTCCACTCCTTCAAGGCGATCCTGCTCCATCTGCTGCGGTGACCCCCGACGAGCTCCGAACGCTCCTGTCGGGTCCGGCACCCGAGGTGGCGCCCCGGCTGCTCGGCATGCGACTGCGGTCGGAGGTCGGTGGGGTGAGGACCGAGGTGCGCCTCGACGAGGTGGAGGCCTACACCGAGGACGACCCGGCCAGCCACGCCTTCCGGGGCCCGACCGACCGGAACCGCGCCATGTTCGGACCGGCGGGTCGTTTGTACGTGTACCGCTCCTACGGCGTCCACTGGTGCGCCAACGTCGTCACCGGCCCGGAGGGTTCGGGCCAGGCGGTGCTGCTGCGGGGCGGCCAGGTCGTCGACGGGCGGCCCGAGGTGATCCGTCGCCGACGGAGGGCCGACCACCTCGCCGACGGTCCGGGGAAGCTCTGTCAGGCCCTGGGGATCACCGGCGAACACGACGGCCTCGACCTGCTGGATGAGGGCCCGATCCGGCTCCTCCCAGGCCGCCCGGCCACCAGCTACCTCGCCACCCCTCGGATCGGGATCAGCCGCGCCACCGAGGTCCGTTGGCGGTTCGTGGCGATCGACGGGACCTGAGCGGCGACCCTCCGAAAAGCGAGGCCCCGTTCCCCGGATCGGCGACCGTCGGCAGACGCTGCCACCACCACGTAGACTCGCCGGGGATCGTGATCCCCAGAGCCGTGATCGCCATCGTCACCGTCGTCACGGCCGTCGGCGCCGTGGTCATTCTCGTCCTGGCCGCCCCGCAGGCCTCCTCGAACCCCGAGGACGACCGGAGCCTCTTCATGGAGGCGGCACCCGAAGCCGAGGCGATCCTGGCCGACGGGGTCGTGACCCGCGCCGAGTACGACGCCGCCATGGCCGCGACGATCGCCTGCGCCCGGGCCGAGGGAGTGCTCGTCACCGAACCCCGGTTCGACGGCTGGCGATACGACTATCGGGTCATCACCTCCGACGACACCGACCGCCGAGCAAGCCGGGCCTTCGACCGCTGCTACGGGGAGCATCTCCGGGCGGTGGACCAGGCCTGGGCGGAGCAGGTCGCGGCCGCGGTGGACCCGTCCACCATCTACCCGCGCTGGGCCGACTGCATGCGGCGTCAGGGGTTCGAGATCGCCCTCGACGCCGATCCGGGGGAGGTGATCGTCGCCCTCGACGCCGAAGCCCCCGAGATCTCCCTGCGGTGCTCGGCGGAGGCCGACCCGAGGATCACCCTTCCGGAACCCCTCGACTATGACCGGGTGTTCGCCCGCTAC
>JALSJV010000044.1 GCA_026989215.1 Acidimicrobiia bacterium
CGTCGATGCTGCCCCCGTGGGCGGTGACGATCGCCTTCGCCATGGCCAGGCCCAACCCGACCCCGTCCCCGCTGCGGGCCGGATCGGCCCGGTAGAACCGCTCGAAGATGCGGGTCCTGTGCGCTGGAGGGACGCCGGGACCTCGGTCGGCGACCTCGACCACCACCTCGGAGCCCTGGTGGTGGACGCACACCTCGATGGGTTCGTCGCCGTGCCTGCGAGCGTTGTCGACCAGGATCCACAGGAGTCGCTCCAGGTCCGACGGGTCACCGAGGACGACACCAGGGCCGTCGAGGTCGGCGGTGATCTCCACCCCGGTCCGCGCCGCCCGGCCGACGACGGCGTCGGCGAGCTCCGCCATCGAGACCGGCTTCCTCTCGGCCGGGGGACTGGACTCGGCGCGGGCGAGGGCGAGGAGGCGGTCGGTGAGCTCCGCCATCCGGTCGGCCTCGGCGGCGATGTCGGCGATCGTCTCCCGACGGTCGGCCTCGGCGACATCGGATCGTTCGAGGAGGAACCCGGCGTTGGAGCGGATCGTCGTGAGGGGGCTTCGGAGCTCGTGGGAGGCGTCGGCCAGGAACCGCCGCTGGGCCTCCAGGGTCTCGGTCAGCTCGCGCCGGGAGGTGTCGAGACGGTCGAGCATGGCGTTGAAGCTGGCCGTCAGGCGTCCCAGCTCGTCTCGGGTTCTCACCGGGGGGAGCCGACGGGAGAGGTCGCCGGTGCGGCCGATCTCGTCGGTGGTGGTGGCGAGCCGCCCCAGGGGACGCAGGGCTCTCCCGGCGACGAGCCAGGAGACCAAGGTGGCCGCCATCAGGGTGATGGTGGCCGAGACCCAGATCACCGCCCGGAGTCCCGCCAACTCTTCGGCGACCGAACGGAGGGGCTGTCCGGCGACGACGACGAGGGGGCCGGGGCGGGCCGACGTCTCCCACCGGATCGCCTCGATCCGGACCTCTTCCCCGTCGTCCAACCGGAGCGTTCCCGCCGCTGCGCCGGTCTCCAGGGCCTCGGCGACGACGGAGGAGGGGATCGCCGGCGGTCCGCCCCGGTACACGGCGGTCGAGTAGAGGGGCTCACCTGCGGCCGAGACGACCGCGACGAAGGGGTCGGGGTCGGTCTCGAGGTCGACGGCCGCGATCGGAGGGGCGCCGGGAAGCTCGACGGTGGGATCGGCCTCCAGTTGGTTCACGACCCGCTCCGCCAGGGCGGCGAGGGCGGCGGCCTGCTCGTCGGGGGCGCTCGCTCGGGCTCCGGCGAGGAGCAGGGCGCCGAATCCCCCCATCGCCAGTGCGGTCACGACCGCCCCGTAGAGGGCGAGCCGAAGCCGAATCGGCATCGCTCAACCCTCCCGAAGGACGTAGCCTGCCCCGCGGACCGTGTGGATGAGTCGGTCCTCCCCGTCGGCCTCCAGTTTCTGGCGGAGATACCGCACGTAGACGTCGACCACGTTGCTGGTCGTCTCGACGTCGAGCCCCCAGACCCCGGCGAGGATCTGGGACCGTGACAGCACGATGCGGGGATTACGGAGGAAGAACTCGAGAACTCGAAACTCGAGCGTCGTCATGTCGAGGCGCCGCGACCCCCGGAACGCCTCCATCGCCGGTACGTCCATGACCAGATCTGCGTATCGGAGGACCTCGCCGGACTCCGACTCGTCACCGGCCGCTCGGCGGAGCAGGCTCCGGACCCGGGCGAGCAGCTCCTCGTACGCGAAGGGCTTGACGAGGTAGTCGTCGGCACCGGCGTCGAGCCCCTCCACGCGGTCGGGGACGGCGTCACGGGCGGTGAGCATGAGGATCGGGAGGCGGTCGCCCGCCCGGCGGATCCGTCGACACACTTCGATTCCGTCGAGGCCCGGGAGCATGAGGTCGAGCAGGATCAGGTCGACGCCCCGACGAGCCTCCCGGAGACCGGACGGCCCGTCGTGGACGACGGTCACCTCGTAGCCCTCGTAGGCGAGGGCCCTCCTGATCGCGGCGGCGATCCGACGGTCGTCCTCGACGACGAGGATCCGGGCGTCCATGTGCGACATGTTGGCACCCGGAGATGAGGAGACGATGAGTCTTCAGCCGTCGGGCGACCGGCCGGTGCCGACCAGGACCACGGTGGCGACGGCTCCTCCCACGGTGAGGGCCACGGCGGCGGCGCCGAGCCTCGGGCCGGGAGCGTCGAGCACCGCCCAGAGCACCCAGGCGGCGGCGCCGATCAGGCCGGTGGCCGTCGTCGCCCATCGGGCCGCCCGTCGGTTCTCGGGCCATCGACCCAGACCCCAGCCGACGACGATGCCCGAAGCGACCGTGGCGATCAGGAATCGGAGGTCGTCGACCGGCATCGACGTAGCGTACCCCCGGGGGAGGCGCGATCCCTCCCGGGGGGAATGGAGGGGGTGCCGCCCGGGCCGTAGGTTGAGGCGGAGACCCAGCGGGAGACGCCGAGATGACCGATCGCCGGGTGCTCCTCGCCATCGCCGGGGACAGTGCAGCCGGGAAGACCACGATCAGCGACGGGCTGGCCGAGATCATCGGCCGGGATCGCGTCACCGTGGTGTGCTCGGACGACTACCACAAATACGGGAGGGTCGCCCGGGCGGAGCGGGACATCACCCCGCTGCATCCGGACTGCAATCACCTCGACATCCTCGCCCAGCACCTGGAGTTGCTGCGGGCCGGTGAGCCGATCCTCAAGCCCGTCTACAACCACTCCTACGGGGAGCTGGATCCTCCCGAATACGTCGAAGCCCGGGACATCATCATCGTGGAGGGCCTCCATCCTCTCGCCCAGCGGCGCCTCCGTCAGGTCTTCGACGTGAAGGTCTTCCTCGATCCGCCCCTCGAGCTACGGACCCGATGGAAGGTCAGGCGGGACGTGGCCAAGCGCGGATACACGCCGGAGCAGGTGATGGAGGCGATGCGGCGGCGTGAGGCCGACTCGAAGGCGTACATCGCCCCGCAACGGTCCTTCGCCGACATCGTCGTCAGTTTCTACGAGCGGGAGGGCCGGGCCGGTGACGACGAGCACCTCGACGTGCGCCTCGTGCTCCGACCCACCCTCGCCCATCCGAACCTCGAACATCTCCTGCCTCCCGACGGTGGTCCGATCCGCCATCGGCTGGGACGGGACGAGGGTCGGCCGGTGGACTTCCTCGAGATCGACGGCTCGGCTCCCGACGAGGAGATCCGGCGGCTCGAGGACGCCATCTACGCCCGTTTCTGGGGGGACTCGAACGCCGTCCCGCCGGCGGTGGGTCGGGTCGACGAGGTGCACAGCGGACCCCTGGCGCTGACGCAGCTCCTCATCGCCGGTCACGTCCTGGAGGCCCGCTCGCTGGTGGCGGCGTGACCTCACCCGGCGGCGGTGGGTCAGGTGGAGTCGGAGGTCCCGGGCGGTCGGCCGAGGGAGGCGAGGGCTTCGCGGAGCTCTTTGACGGCCGTGGCCTTGCCCTCGGGGTGGGAGAGGATCCCCGAGCCCGAGATGAAGACGTCGGCCCCGGCCCGGGCGGGGAGGGCGACGTTGTGGGCCTTGATGCCCCCGTCCACCTCCAGACGGGCGTCGGAGCCGAGCTCGTCGAGCATCCTCCGGGCCCTGCGGATCTTGGGGAGCATCGACTCGATGAAGGACTGGCCTCCGAACCCCGGGTTCACGGTCATGATCAGCAGCAGGTCGATGTCTCCGAGGACATCCCGGACCGCCTCCACCGGGGTGGCGGGGTTGAGGGCGACGGCGGGCCGGCCGCCCGCCTCGGCGATCAGCCCCAGGGTTCGGTGCAGGTGGACGGTGGCTTCGGCGTGCACGATCACCGTGTCGCACCCGGCTCGCACGTAGTCGGCGACGTAGCGTTCGGGCTCTTCGATCATCAGGTGGGCCTCGAAGGGGAGCTCCACCCTGCTTCGCCCGGCCGCGACCACGTCGGCCCCGAAGGTGAGGTTGGGGACGAATCGCCCGTCCATCACGTCCCATTGGACGCCGTCGACTCCCGCCGCCTCCAGCTCGGCGAGCTCGTCCCCCAGTCGCATGTAGTCGGCGCCGAGGACCGACGCCACGATCTGATATCGGGTCATGCCGCCTCGTCCATGCGGGGATCGTAGGCGCCCCGGGCGGCGGCCGCATTCACCCGGAGGCGGTGGCGTAGCCGACGTTGGGCGTCCTCGACCTTGGTGGGGTCGCCGCCCCAGGCCTGCAGCGCCGTCCGTTGGAGGGCACGTCCGAAGGAGAAGGTGAGCGCCCAGGGTGCGTTCGGGAAGATCCGGTTCATGGCGTCGAGACGGACGGTGGCGTCCAGGTCCGATTGTCCGCCGGACAGGAACGCGATCCCCGGCACGTTGGGGGGGACCACCTCACCCAGGGTCTCCACCGTCGCTCGGGCGATCTCGGCGGGTGAGGGGCGCTCGTCGGAGTCGCACCCGGGGAGGACCATGTTCGGCTTGAGGACGATCCCCGCCAGATCGACTCGTTGGGCCCGAAGCTCGGCGAACACCCGGTCGAGGACCCGACGGGTCACCGCGGCGCAGGTTCGGAGGCCGTGGTCGCCCTCCATCAGAACCTCCGGCTCGACGATGGGGGTGATCCCCGCTTCCTGACAGAGGGCGGCATAGCGGGCGAGGGCATGGGCGTTGGCTTCGACACAACCGCGGCTCGGTCGATCGTCACCGATCGAGATCACCGCCCTCCACTTGGCGAATCGGGCACCCAGCGTCCGATACTCGTCCAGGCGCTCCCGCAGCCCGTCGAGACCCTCGGTGACCTGCTCGCCCGGGTGTCCGGCGAGCTCCTTGGCGCCGGTGTCGACCTTGATCCCTGGGAGGACCCCTGCGTCCTCGAGGGCACGGGGCATGGGGGTGCCGTCGTCGGTGGTCTGCCGGATGGTCTCGTCGTAGAGGATCGCCCCGGCCACGTGTTCGCCGAGTCCGGGGGTGGTGACGAGGAGCTGGCGGTACCGGCGGCGCTGCTCTTCGGTCTGGTCGATCCCGAGGGCGGCGAACCGGCGGTTGCAGGTGCCGTTGCTCTCGTCCATGGCCAGGATGCCCTTTCCGGGGGCGACCATCGTCCGTGCCGTCTCTCTGTGCATCGGCGCTCCCTGTCGACTCCGTCGGCAACGTATCGGCCGGGCGGTGCCCTGCCCATCCCGGGAGTGGGGGATCGGGGCTCACCGGAGTGGGGAGGTCGTCTCCGGAAGGGCGGGTGTGGAGCTCGGTCGTGGGGATCGGAGGTGGACCTGGCGTCGGGCCAGGTGGAAGGCACCACGTCGCCGGAGAAGGGAGAACCCGGGCGCCGGGTCCTCCGTCGACGCGCCGACCCGTCGCCGTCAACCGAGGCGATCGCCGTGTGCTCGGTGGCCGGCTGCCCAGCTCAGGAGTGCCTGGCGGAAGGCTTCGGCAGGTCTCGACAGGGGCCGGTCCGCACGCCAGACCACGTGCCACCAGCGGATGAGAGGGAAGCTCGGCAGAGGGAGCGACACCAGGCGGCCCTCCCTCAGATCGTCGGCCACCGCCAGCTCGGGCATCACCGCGTACCCGAGCCCGGATCGGGCCGCCGCTCGAACCGCCGTGTTCGAGCCGAGGGTGAGGCGGCGGGGCTCGACGCCGAGGGCGGTGAGGGCTTCCTCCACGGCGGCCCGGGAGCCGGAGCCCTCCTCGCGGACGAGGAGGGTGGCGGCTGCCAGGTCGTCGACGGCGGGCGCCTCGGCGAGGGGATGGTCCGGCGAGCAGACCAGATGGAGACGGTTCTCCAGGAAGGGCTCGGCGTGGAGGCGGAGGCCGGTGGGCGGGCGGCCCATCACCGCCAGGTCGATGGTGCCTTCGGCCAGGGGCGTCCGCGCCTGG
>JALSJV010000045.1 GCA_026989215.1 Acidimicrobiia bacterium
CGCCTACGCGGCCGCTCGGGCCCGGGGGCGGGACGTGGTGATCGTCGACACCGCCGGACGGCTCCACTCGAAACAGAACCTGATGGCCGAGTTGGAGAAGATCCGCCGTGTCCTGGTACGGGAGGCGGGCGACGTCGACGAGGTGCTGTTGGTGCTCGACGCCACCGCCGGCCAGAACGGGATCGTGCAGGCCCGGCAGTTCGCGGAGGCGGTGGGGGTGACCGGGGTGATCCTCACCAAGCTCGACGGCACGGCCCGGGGTGGCATCGTCGTGGCCGTCGAGGCCGAACTGGGGGTGCCCGTCAAGTTCGTGGGGCTCGGGGAGGCCCTCGACGATCTGGTCGTCTTCGAACCGGAGACCTTCGTGAAGGCGTTGCTGTCGGATGCGTGACGACGAGCTGGTGGAGGAGGCCCGGGGCGCCGCCCGGCGTTCCTACTCGCCGTACTCGGGGTTCCGGGTGGGGGCGGCTCTGGTGGCCGACGACGGCAGGGTGTTCGTGGGCGCCAACGTCGAGAACGCCGCCTACCCGGTGTCGAGCTGCGCAGAGGCGACCGCCGTGAACTTCGCCGTCGCCCAGGGCGTACGGAAGATCGAGACGCTGGCGGTGGCCTGTATCGACGCCGCCACGCTGGAAGACGCCTACCCCTGCGGTCGGTGCCGACAGATCATGGCCGAGTTCGACGTCGAACGCATCCTCGTCACCACCGGATCGGGGGAGGTTCGAGAGCACACCCTCGACGAGCTGCTGCCCCACCGTTTCCGGCTGCGATGAGGGGAGGGTCGTCGACCCTCCCCTCGGATCAGCTTCCGGTTCGGGCTTCCAGGGCCTCGGCGAGCTTGGGGAGCACCTTGTGCACGTCCCCGACGATGCCGAGGTCCGCCACCGAGAAGATCGGAGCCTCCGGATCCTTGTTGATGGCGATGATGGTCTTCGAGTCCTTCATCCCCACCAGATGCTGCATCGCCCCCGAGATGCCGCAGGCGATGTAGACGTCGGGCTTGACCGTCTTGCCGGTCTGGCCCACCTGCTTGGCGTAGGGGACCCAGCCGGCGTCGACGATGGCGCGGGTGGCCCCGGTGGCGGCTCCCAGCGCCTTCGCCACCCGTTCCACCAGCTCGAATCCGTCCGGTGAGCCGAGGCCACGACCTCCGGCGACGACGACGGCGGCGTCCTCGAGCTGGGGCCCTTCGCGCTCTTCGACGTGGGAACCGGTCACCCGGGCGGCTGCCGCCCCCACGTCGGGCAGGTCCACGGGTGTCGCCGTGGGTGTGCCGCCGCCCACCGGCTCGGCCGGGAAGGACTTCGGGCGCACCAGGACGACGACGGGACCGTCGTCCTCCACGGTGGCGGTGGCGATCTGCGAGCCCCCGAAGATCTCGTGGCGGGTGGTGACGGCGCCGTCGATCGCCACGTCCACGGCGTTGGAGAGGACCGAGAGCCCGAGACGGGCGGCGAGGCGACCGGCGACGTCCCGATCGTCGTAGGCCTGCCCGAAGAGGAGGAGCCGAGGCCGATGGCTCTGCACCAGATCGGCGAGGGCGGCGGCCACCGGGCCCGAGGCCAGCTCGTCCCCCGGATCGAAGTGGTAGACGGCGGTGGCCCCGTACTCGCCGAGGGTGGCGAAGGCGCCGTCGGATCCTGCACCCAGGTAGAGGGCGGTGACGGTGCCCAGCTCCCGAGCCTTCGTCAAGAGTTCGAGACCGAGGGAGGTCGGTGCCCCGTCGGCCTCCTGGCAGAACACCCAGACATCGGCCATCTCAGATCACCTTCACCTTCTCGAGGAGCTCGACGATCTTCAGATGGGCGTCGCCGTCGTCCTCGACGATCTCGCCGGCCTGCCGCTCGGGGGCGGGCTCCACCGACACCACCTTCTGGACGAGCGATGGCTCGATCCCGAGGTCGGCGGCGGTGAGGGTGTCCACCGGCTTCTTCTTCGCCTCCATGATTCCCTTGAACGTCGGGTAGCGGGGCTCGACCACGCCCGCCGTCACGGAGACGACGGCGGGGAGGGCGGCCTCGACGATGTCGTACCCGGCCGCCGTCTGACGGTGGATGGTGACCGAGCCGTCGCCGACGGTGACCGCGGTGGCGTAGGTGAGGGCGGGGACGCCGAGGAGCTCGGCGACCATCTGGGGTACGACGCCCGAGTACCCGTCGGTGCTCTCGGTCCCGGCGATCACGAGGTCGAAGCCCTCCCGTTCGATCGCCTTCGCCAGCACCCGGGCGGTCGTGAGCGCGTCGGAGCCGCGCAGGGCCGGGTCGTCGACGATCACGGCCTTGTCCGCCCCCATGGCGAGGGCCTGTCGGATTCCCTGCATGTTCCCGGCCGGGCCCATGGAGACGAGGGTGACCGTTCCCTCGTCGGCCTGGGCGAGTTGGAGGCCCATCTCCACCCCGTACCGGTCGGTGTCGTCCAGGATCTGCTCGGCGGGACGGACCAGCCAGTGGGTGTCGGGCTCCAGCTCGTAGGGATTCGCAGGGTCGGGGATCTGCTTGGCGCAGACGACGACCTGCATCTCGGAGCACTCCTTCGAATCGACTGGCGGCCGATGGTAACGAGCGTCGGGGAAGGCCCGGAATCGACTCAGGGCTCGGCGAGGAAGTCCCCGAGGATCCGGGCGAGCCGGTCGCCCGTCTGGGCGGCGGCGGCGACCTGCAGACGATGTCGGAGCTCCACGGTCAGCTCTCGATGCGGTCGAGGACGAGACGTCGGGCCGGAGGCGGCTCGGCGGAGATCTCCCAGGCGGAGTCGAGGAACGGCCGTGCCCGGTCGAGCAGCGAGGGATCCCGGTAGCGGACTCTCGCCAGGGTCTGGCCATCGGCGACCTCCTCGCCGGGCTTGGCGAGCACCGTGATCCCCACCCCGGGATCGATCGGGTCCTCCTTCCGCTCCCGTCCCGCCCCCAGCCGTACGGCGGCCATCCCGATGTCGAAGGCGTCGCACCGGGTCACCACCCCGGAGCGGTCGGCTGCCAGCTCGAACACCTCGGGGGCCGTGGGGAGCCGGGTCGGGTCGTCGACGGCGGCGGGATCGCCGCCCTGGGCCTCGACGACGCATCGGAACATCTCGAGGGCCGACCCGTCGGATCGGGCCCGTTCCAGGCGCCGTCGGGCGTCGGAGGTGTCGTCGACGAGCCCGGCGAGGAGGAGCATCTCGGCGCCCAAGGTGAGCACGAGCTCCACCAGATCGGCCGGTCCGCCCCCGCGGAGCACCTCCAGCGACTCGCGGATCTCGTCGGCGTTGCCCACCTCGCGACCGAGGGGGACGGACATGTCGGTGAGGAAGGCGGTGACCGAGAGCCCGTGGGCGCGACCGATCCCCACCATCGTCTCGGCGAGGACCCGGGCGCGGCGCTCCTCCTTCATGAAGGCCCCGGATCCCACCTTCACGTCGAGGACGAGCCCGTCGAGGTCCTCGGCCAGCTTCTTGGAGAGGATGGAGGAGGCGATGAGGGGGATCGACTCGACCGTACCGGTGGCGTCCCGCAGCGCGTAGAGCTTCCGATCTGCCGGGACCAACGTCTCGGACTGGCCTGCCAGGACCAGGCCGCACCGGGCGATCACGTCGTGGAACCGGTGGGGGTCGAGGTCGGTGGTGAACCCCGGGATCGACTCCAGCTTGTCGAGGGTGCCGCCGGTGTGACCCAGGCCACGGCCCGACATCATCGGGACGGCGACACCGCAGGCGGCCACCATCGGGGCCAGGGGGATGGACACCTTGTCACCGACGCCGCCCGTGGAGTGCTTGTCGATCTTCGGCTTGGAGACGTCCGAGAGGTCGAGGGTCTCACCGGAGTGCAGCATGGCGCCGGTCCAGGCGGCGAGCTCTTCGGCGTCGAGGCCCTGGAGGAAGATCGCCATCGCCATCGCCGCCATCTGGTAGTCGGGGACCGTTCCGTCGACGTAGGCACGCAGCAACCATTGGATCTCTGCGGCGGTGAGCCTGCCGCCGTCGCGTTTGCGTTGGATGAGTTCGACTGCGGTCACCGATCACCTCCCCTGTGCCCTATGGTGCCTCAGCAGCCTCCCCGTGGCGAACCGTAGGGGAGGGGATGACGCGGCCGTCACGCACGACGACCCCTTCGGCTCGGAGCAGCTCCGCCTGCCGACGGGGCGATGGCGCCCGCAGCGTCCCGCCCGCGCCGACCACCCGCCACCACGGGACCTCCTCGGCGGTGGTGCGCAGCAGGGTCCCGACGGCGCGGGCGGCGCCCGGGAACCCGGCCTGCTCCGCCACCTCGGCGTAGGTGACGACCTCGCCGGGCCGGAGGGCTTCGAGGACGGCGAGGACGGCCTGTTCGAATCTGCTCACGCCGTCCCGAAGAGTCGGTCTCCCATGTCCCCGAGGCCGGGGCGGATGTAGAAGTTGTGGTCGAGGTCGCGGTCGAGGGCCGCGGTGACGATGCGGACGTCGGGATGCTCTGCAGCCATCCGCTCCACGCCGGCCGGTGCCGCCACCACACAGACGGCGGTGACGTCCCTCGCCCCGTGTTCTTTCACCTTGCCGACCGCCCATGCCAGGGAGCCTCCCGTCGCCAGCATCGGTTCCAGGATGAGGACCCTGGCCTCCTCCATCGGCGGGAACTTCGTGTAGTACTCCATCGGTTCCGCGGTCTCCTCGTTCCGCTGGACGCCTGCGTAGCCGATGAGGGCGTCGGGGACGAGGTCGACGGCGGCGTCGAGGAGGCCGAGACCCGCCCGGAAGACGGCGACCGCCACCACCGGCTTGGCGAGCCTGGAGCCGACGGTGGATTCGAGGGGCGTCTCGATGTCGACGTCGGTCAGTCCGAGGTCGCTGGTCGCCTCGGCGACCAGCAGGTAGGCGAGGCGACGGGCGGCCCGGCGGAACGGCTCCACCTCCGTGGTCCGATCGCGCAGCAGGGTGAGGTAATGCTGGGCGAGGGGATGGTCGACGATGGTCAGCGGCACGGCTTCTCTCCTCTCGGTCGGGCGGCAGGCTACCGGCCCGGGGGCGTCACCGCCCGTCACCCCATCGATCTCGACCGTTGCGAGGCGTCGCCGGGGCGGATGGTCAGTCGCCGAGGGGCGGAACCCAGAGCAGCGTGTCCGGGTTGAACTGGCTCCACGCGAACCAGAACGCCTGATGGGAGGCGATGGAGGTGCCGTCGGCCCCTACGGCCCGGAGGCCGTCGCCGTCGAGGACGAGCCGCACCCCTGCGAGCTCGACGGGGTCTCCACGGAGCAGGGCGACGCGGGCGGCGTCGGCGGGGAAGGCGACCGGGGTGCCGTCGTCGAGGACCACGCCGACCACCTGGGCCTGGACGGGGAGCCGGAGATCCCGGTCGCCGATGGGGAAGATCGGTCCGTTGGCGTCACGTCCCCCGAGGGGATCGTCGGGGTACACCCTTCCGATCCCTCCGTCCTCGGCGACGATGGTGGTGTCGGGATGGGCCTCCTTCCACGCCCCCCAGGTGGTGGTGACCACCGAGATCGGCCGGAGGGTCACCCCCGCCTCGAACATCGGCCCGGTGGCGGCGACCCCGCGGAACGTGTCGAAGGCGGAGAAGGTGACGACGTCGAACATGACCTTGTTGGAGCGGGACAACAGCCCGGTGGTGCGCATCACCGCCAGGTCGAATCCGGGGATGTCGTCGGTGAAGAAGGCCTGGGCGGAGCCACAGAGCGTGCAGTAGGGGAGCGCGAAACGGCGTCCGCCGAGGCGGTCGTTCACCATCTCGTGGACCTCCATGATGTTGCGGGGATAGGCCCGGGCCTCGCCGTCGATCACGACGCCGAACACGACGCCGTCGTCCGGATACAAGTGCCGCCTTCGGC
>JALSJV010000046.1 GCA_026989215.1 Acidimicrobiia bacterium
GTGCCAGCGTCGCGAGGAACCCCCCTCCGAGGCTGGTCGGGAAGAACACCCCCCCGACCATCCCCAACGTCACGGCGATGATCGCCTGCAGGCTCGCCGCCTGCTCGGCGGTCCGGGCGAGACCGACCACCACGGCGACGATCCCGACGGCGGAGGCAACGGCCGCCATGACCAGGATCGCCACCCCCACCGGGTCGCCCCATCGGGCGCCGAGCACCAAGCTGGATGCGACGACGAGGACCCCCATCGCCACGATCCCGACCACGTAGGAGACGGCCATCTTGGCCACGACCACCGAGAACCGGGGGATCGGCGCCGCCAACAACCTGGCCAGGGTCCCGGCCTGTCGCTCCTCCAACAGTCCGAGCACCCCGAAGTTCACCGTGAAGAACAGGAAGAAGACGGCCATCCCGGCAACGAAGAAGGTCGAGGTGTCGAGCACCCGGCTGGCGGCGGTGATGTCGGCGATCGAGATCGGAGAGGGAGTCGCCGATGCCTGGATCGCCAGAGCCCCGAGCTCGGCGGCGGAACCGGGGGAGGTCCCCTCGAGGGCCACCGCCACCGCGAGCTGAACCGCCTCGACCTCGGCGCTGAAGCTCCGTGCGATGGCCTCGGCGATCGCCACCGAGATGGGGGCGTCGACGCTGCCGACGATCTCGAGCGAAGCCGCCCTCCCCGACGTCACCGCGTCGGAGAACCCCTCGGGGATGAGGAACGCGGCGTCGACGTCACCCGCCTCCACGGCGGTGCGGGCCTCCTCCGCCGAGGGGACGACATCCACCACCATGACATCGTCGTCGGCGAGGGACCGGAGCACCCCGACGAGACCTGCGGCCACCGGGCCCTGATCGAGGTCGGCGACGGCGACATGGGGCTGGAACTCGTCCTCGGCGACGCCGCCGAGCACGAGGTCGAAGATCACCGCCAGCAGGAACGGGGCGAGGATCCCGAGAATGAACATCGAGCGGTCCCGCATCCGGAGGCGAAGATCCTTCCCGGCGATGGTGAGGGCGGCTCGCACGGTCAGTCCCGCAACGCCTTCCCGGTGAGATGCAGGAACACCGTCTCGAGGTCCGGCTGGGAGACCTCGACCCGGGTGACGGTCATCCCCGTGGTCGCTGCCTCCCGGAGCAGCTCGGGCAACAGCGTCGTCGCGTCGGCCGTGATCACCTCGAGGGCGTGGTCGGCGACGATCACCTCCGCCACGGCCTCGAGGGAGCGGAAGGCGGCGGCGGCGCCCCCGAGATCACCCGCGCCCTGGAGCCGGACTCGGTCCTGCTCCCCCACCAGACGCACGAGCTCTCGACGGGTGCCTTCGGCGACGAGACGTCCCTCGTCGATGATCCCCACCCGATCGCAGAGGCGTTCGGCCTCCTCCATGTAGTGGGTCGTGTACAGGACCCCACGCCCGGTCGCCGAGAGCGCTTCGACGCTCTCGAGGATGGCGTTGCGTGACTGGGGATCGACGCCCACGGTCGGCTCGTCGAGGATCAACAGTCTCGGCTCGTGCAACAACCCGATGCCGATGTTGAGACGCCGCTTCATGCCGCCCGAGTATTCGTCGGCCCGGTCGTCCGCCCGGTCCCGCAGCCCGATCACTTCGAGCACCTCGTCCACCCTTCGGCTCAGCACCGTCCCCGACAGCCCGTAGAGGCGGCCGAAGAAGCGGAGGTTCTCCCGTCCCGTCAGATCCGGGTAGATCGCCAGTTCCTGGGGAACCAACCCGATGAGGGCCCTGGGCTCGGCGGCCCCGACGTCCATGGGCATCCCGCCGACCAGGACGTCACCGGCGTCACGACGAAGGAGCCCGGCGATGATGGAGATCGTCGTGGTCTTCCCAGCCCCGTTCGGGCCGAGCAGCCCGTAGGTCTCCCCCTCCTCGACCCGAAAGTCGATGCCGCGCACCGCTTCGATCTCACCGAAGCGTTTGCGGATTCCTCTGACCTCGACGATCGGGTCGCCCACCATGCCCCTCCTGCCGTGACCCGACCGCCAGCTTAGAAGGATCCGACGCCGGGTCGGTCAGCATCCGCAGCCAGACGTGCCGACGCGGTCGCGCTGGAGTTCGGTCGGTTCGGCGCAGCAGAACCACGATTCGGTGAGTCGGGGGACGGGTCGGGGATGACGGATGACCGCCCGCCCGGGGTCCTCCCCCGACGCCTCCAGCACCGCCCGCCACTGTTCCGCCAACGTCTCCAGGACGGGCGTACCCCGATCGGCTCCGTCGGCTGCCAGGTCGGCGAGCCGCCGCTGGAGGTCGTCGACGGAGGGATCCGGATTCGTCCACGGATGGGTGAGGGCGTCCGGATCGTACGGTCCGATCCGCGACCCGATCTCCTCCAGCTCGAGCAGCAGCGAGCCTGCGGGGAGGAGAAGCCGGAGGCCCATCTGGACCGGATCGGTGGCACCGAACAGATCGTGGTCGGCGATGAACGAGAACATGTCGCGAAGGTGGCCGACGTCGGTCCAGGGGACAAAGGGGAGCCAGGTGGGCCGGATCTCGATCCCCTCCCGGCGGAGGATCTCCACGCTCCGGGTCATGTCGGCGGCAGTGTGTCCCTTGTCGAGGAGGCGCAACGTGCGGTCGTCGGTCGATTCGAAGGCAGAGATGACGAACAGGGTGTTGCGCCGGGCCAGCTCCTCCCAGTATCCGAACTCGAGGATGTGGGACACCTTCACGGTGAGGTCGAAGGTGAGGTCGGGGAAGGTGGCGTGGACGGCGTCGATGACCCGCCGGGCGTGGACCGGGGCATTGAGGAAGTCCGGGTCTCCGAAGCTGATGTGCCTCGCCCCCATCTCCACCTGCTGGGCGACGTCGGCCACCGTGACGTCGACGGCGACCGTCCGCAGGCGTCCGTCGTAGATCACCGGGACGGGACAGTGCCGGCACCGGTGACGACACCCGTGGCTCGCCTCCACGTACCCGGCGATCCGCTGCTCACCGCCCACCTCCAACCGGGCGTATCGGTCGAGGGGCGGGAGCACGTCCCGGGCGGGGACGAGGAACTCGGTCTTCCCCACGTCGACGACGACCGGCGGGGACGAGCCCGCCCCTTCGAGGGCCCGAACCCAGGTGACCAACGCCGGCTCGTACTCGCCGACGAAGGCGTGGTCGGCGACCGCCCCCACCGCCGGATCCCGACCGACCGCCGCGTACAGGCCGTAGAAGGCGATCGGCTTGTCGGGATGCTCACTTCGGAGCCGACGAGCGACCTCGACCCCGAGACGCATCGCCGTGTGCATCGGAACCGAGATCGCCACCGCGTCGCAGGCGGCGACCCGTGCGGGGTCGTACTCCTCGACCGCCAGGTCCAAGGCGACGACGTCGTGGCCCGCCGCCCGGAGACGGGCAGCCGGGGACGCCACGTGGAGCGGTTGGTGGCCGAGTTCGTAGGTGGAGACGAGGAGGACGCGCACGGGACCATCCTACGCCCGACCGGGAAGGTCCGGACCCCCGGGAGGGGGACGGCCCGGGGGTCCGGACATCTGGGGGAACGTCCTGCCCGTCGGCAGGCGACCCCCCGGCTCAAGGGCTCGGTGCGCTCCGATTCCCGATCCGGCCCCGTGCAACGCCCGGGGCGGGGTAGTCTCACCGCCATGTCCGCCGACCGCAGCAACCTCGCCTTCGGCGACGCGTTCGTTCGCCAGCTCCACGACGCCGACCCCGTCGAGACCCAGGAATGGCTCGACTCCCTCGACGCCGTCATCGAGGAGCGGGGACCGATCCGTGCCCGATATCTCCTCGCCAAACTCGCCCAACGGGCCCACGAGCGCGACGTCGGGCTCCCCCAGGTGGTGACGACGCCCTACATCAACACCATCCCGGCGGAGGAGGAGCCCCCGTATCCCGGTGACGAATGGCTGGAGAAGCGGATCCGCCGGTTCATCCGCTGGAACGCGGCGGTGATGGTGATCAAGGCGAACCATCAGGTGAAGGGGATCGGAGGACACCTGTCCACCTTCGCCTCCTCGGCGCTGCTCTATGAGGTCGGGTTCCATCATTTCTTCCGGGGGAAGGCCGGAGGAGGACCCGGCGATGCGGTGTACATCCAGGGCCACGCCGCCCCCGGCATCTACGCCCGCGCCTACCTGGAGCGGCGCATCGACGAAGCCCAGCTCGACCGGTTCCGCACCGAGATCGGACCGAACGGGCTGTCGTCGTATCCCCACCCCAGGTTGATGCCCGACTTCTGGGAGTACCCGACCGTCTCGATGGGCCTCGGCCCGATCAACTCCATCTACCACGCCCGCTTCTACAAGTACCTGCAGAACCGGGGGATCGACGACACCTCAGAATCCCGGGTGTGGGCGTTCCTGGGCGACGGCGAGACCGACGAGCCCGAGACCCTCGGATCCATCACCCTCGCCGCCCGGGAGGGGTTGGACAACCTGACCTGGGTGGTCAACTGCAACCTGCAGCGGCTCGACGGACCCGTGCGGGGTAACGGAAAGATCATCCAGGAGCTGGAGACCATCTTCCGCGGAGCCGGCTGGAACGTCATCAAGGTGATCTGGGGCTCCAACTGGGATCCGCTCTTGGCGGCCGACACGGAGGGCGCCCTGGTGGAGGTGATGAACGCCACCGTGGACGGCGAGTACCAGCGCTACAAGGCCGAGGACGGCGCCTACGTGCGGAAGCATTTCTTCGGCAAGGACCCCCGCGCCCTCCGGCTCGTCGAGCATCTCAGCGACGACGAGATCTGGGCGCTCCGCCGCGGCGGTCACGACCCCCGGAAGGTGTACGCCGCCTACCGGGCGGCCACCGAGCTGAAGGACGCCCCGACGGTGATCCTCGCCAAGACGATCAAGGGCTGGACCCTCGGGCCCGACGTCGAAGGGCGAAACGCCACCCATCAGATCAAGGAGCTCACCAACCAGCAGCTCCGGGACCTGCGGGATCGGCTCCACCTCCACGAGGAGATCCCCGACGAGGCCTTCGAGGGCGATCGGGATCCTCCCTACTACCGACCCGACGAGTCCTCTCCCGAATACCAGTATCTGATGGAGGCCCGCAAACGTCTCCACGGTCCCCTCCCGGCGAGGGTGATCCGGATCCGCTCCCCGCTGACGCTCCCTCCTGCCGACGCGTTCGGGGAGATGTACGCCGGGTCGGGGAAGGCGGAGGCGTCCACCACCACCGCCTTCACCCGTCTGCTCCGCAACCTGACCCGAGTGGAGGGCTTCGGACGCCGCGTGGTCCCCATCGTCCCCGACGAGGCCCGCACCTTCGGGATGGACGGGCTGTTCCGCGAGTTGAAGATCTACGCCTCCCGGGGACAGCTCTACGAGCCCGTGGACGCCCAGATGCTCCTCGCCTACATCGAGGCGAAGGACGGCCAGATCCTCGAAGAGGGCATCACCGAGGCCGGAGCCACCGCCTCCTGGATCGCGGCGGCGACCTCCTACGCCACCCGGGGAGTCCCGATGGTCCCCTTCTACATCTTCTACTCCATGTTCGGTTTCCAGCGGGTCGGTGACCTGCTGTGGGCGGCCGCCGACGCCCGAGCCCGGGGGTTCCTCCTGGGAGCCACCGCCGGTCGGACGACGCTGCAGGGAGAGGGCCTGCAGCACCAGGATGGCCACAGCCACGTGTTGGCATCGGTGGTGCCGACCTGTCGGGCCTACGACCCGGCCTTCGCCTACGAGCTGGGGGTGATCGTCGAGGACGGCATCGGGCGCATGTACGGGAACGAGGAAGACGTCTTCTACTACCTCACCCTGTACAACGAGAACTACCCGATGCCGCCGAAACCGGAGGGAGTCGACCGGGGGATCCTC
>JALSJV010000047.1 GCA_026989215.1 Acidimicrobiia bacterium
TACCCGGCGGGGACGGTCGCCGCACAGGTGGTCGGTGTCGCCGACATCGACGGCAACGGGATCGAGGGTCTGGAGTACACCTACGACTCGGTGCTCCGGGGCACGCCCGGCGAGCTGGTGCTCGAGCAGGATCCCGGAGGGCGGGTCATCCCCCTCGCTCCACGCTCGATCGAGCCGGCCATCCCCGGGGAGGATCTCCTCACCTCCCTCGACCTTCCGCTGCAGTACACCGCCCAGTCCACCTGCGTCGACACGCTGGAACGCACCGGGGCCCGCCAATGCTGGATCGTGGTGCTCGATGCGGAGACGGGCGGTGTGTTGGCGATGGCGGGGGCACCCACCTACGATCCCGAGCTCCGCCGAGCCTCCGACGGTGGTTCCTTCTCCAACTTCGCCGTTCGGGACATGTACGAGCCCGGCTCCACCCAGAAACTCATCACCGTCTCCGCGGCGTTGGACACGGGAGTGGCAGATTTGGACACGATCATCCCCGACGTGGGCGACACCTATGAGGTGACGCCGGGAGCATGCCGATCCGACGAAGACGACATCTACGGATGCTTCCGGGACTTCTCTCCTCACGAGACCCGTTCGATGACGGTCCGTGAGATCTTCACCGTCTCGTCGAACGTCGGCACGATCAAGATCCAGGAACGGATCCCCCGGGACACCCTCGTCGAGTACATGCGCCGTTTCGGACAGGGCGCGCCGACGGGGATCGACTATCCGGGGGAGGCCTCCGGAGCGATCGGGATCGACCCCGGTTGTTCGTCCTGTTGGGCGTCGGCCGCGATCGGATACAGCGTCGCCGTCACGCCGCTGCAGATGGCCGCGGCGTACGCCGCCGTCGCCAACGACGGGATCTGGACTCGGCCGCATCTGGTGACGGGCCGGATCGACGTCGACGGGGAGGTGACCCCTGTGGTCCCCGAGACCCGTCGGGTCGTCTCGGAAGGGACCGCCTGGGTGATGCGGGCCCTGCTGGCCGACGTCGTGGCCTCCGGTACGGGGAAGGCGGCGAGCGTGCCCGGATACCGGGTCGGCGGCAAGACCGGCACCGCCGACAAGTACGGGCCGAACGGCTACACCGAGGAGACCATCGCCAGCTTCGTGGGGATGGCCCCCATCGACGACCCCAAGATCGTGGTGGCGGTCGTCGTCGACAGCCCCTTGCCCGAGTTCTCCACCGGAGGTCGTGCCGCCGCCCCGGCGTTCTCGGTCGTCATGGAGGCGGCACTGCACCGATTGGGGGTGACGCCGGATGGCATCGAGGGGTGAACGTCTCGATCATCTGGCGACCATCGTCGCCGGGCGGGTGGTGGGCGACGGCTCCGTGCGCATCACCGACGTCACCCACGACTCCCGCGAGGCGGGTCCGGGCGCCCTCTTCGTCGCCATCCGCGGGTATCGGACGGATGGGCATCGGTTCGTGGGGGAGGCCATCGCCGCGGGCGCGCCCGCGGTGGTGGTCGAGGACGATGTCGAGACGCAGGCTCCGCGCATCGTGGTGGCGGACAGCCGTCGCGCCTTGGCGACACTGGCCGCCGAGGTCCACGGGCACCCGTCGGAGCGGATCGCGGTGGTCGGGGTGACCGGGACGAACGGGAAGACCACGGTGACCCACCTGGTCGAGGCGATCGCGGAGCGCCTCGGTCGGAAGGTGGGGATCATCGGGACCATCCAGACGAGGGTGGCGGGGCGGGTGATCCCCTCGGTTCGGACCACCCCCGAGGCCAGCGACCTCCAGAGGATGCTCGCCGAGATGGTGCGGGCGGGGGCGGAGGTGGTGGCGATGGAGGTGTCGTCCCATGCCCTCGCCCTGGGCCGGGTCGACGAGACCACCTTCGCCGTGGCGGCCTTCACGAACCTGGGGCGAGACCACCTGGACTTTCACGGGGACCTCGAAGGGTACTTTGCCGCCAAGCTGGAGCTGTTCCGGTCCGGGCGCGCCCGTCGGGCGGTGGTGTGGACCGACGATCCCTATGGCGTGCGGGTCGCCCAGGAGACCTCCCTCCCGGTGCTCACCGTCGGGTCGGGACCCGCCGATCTGCGGGGACGTGTCGTGGCGACCTCCCTCGAGGGCTCGGTCGTGGAAGCGACGTATCGGGGTGAGACCCTCGAGATTCGGATCCCCCTTCCGGGGGTCTTCAACGTCGCCAACGGGCTGATCGCCCTCGGATGTGCCGTGAGCCTCGGCTGGTCCTTCGACGAGTCGGCGGCCGCGTTGGCTCATGTGCCCCCCGTGCCCGGGCGGTTCGACGTCGTCGAGGTGCCCGGCGTCGGTGGCGTCATCGTGGACTACGCCCATACGCCCGATGGGATCGAGGCCGCGATCGCCGCCGCCCGACACCTCGCCGGCGGCAGGGTGATCGTGGTGTTCGGGGCCGGCGGAGACCGCGACCGGGAGAAGCGTCCCCTCATGGGCGAGGCGGCGGCGACCGCCGACGCCGTCGTGGTCACCTCCGACAATCCCCGGAGTGAGGATCCCGAGAGGATCATCGACGAGGTGATGGCGGGGATCCCGGCCTCGGTCGACGTCCTACGGGAGGTCGACCGTGAACGGGCGATCGAGCTCGCCCTGGGAACGGCCGGACCCGACGACCTCATCCTGATCCTGGGCAAGGGGCACGAACGGGGCCAGGAGATCGGGGGACGCACCATCCCCTTCGATGATCGGCTGGTGGTTCGCCGACTCGCCGAGCGGGGCGTGCGGTCGTGATCGCGCTGCTCGTCTCCGGATCGCTGGCGTTGGGGCTCTCGATCCTCGGGACTCCCGTGGCGATCCGGGTGCTCCGGCGGCGACGCATCGGCCAGTTCATCCAGTCGGACATCCCCGGCCACGCGCACAAGCAGGGGACGCCGACCATGGGGGGGATCGTCATGGTGGCCGCCGCCCTCACCGCCTACGCCCTCGCCCACGTCCGGCTCTGGACCCGGGCCGAGGGTTTCACCTTCGAGGTGGAGCCGTTCCGGGTCGGGGGGATCCTCGCCGTGGTCGCCCTCACCGGGATGGCGGTCATCGGGTTCCTCGACGACTACATCAAGACGACCCGGCAACGGTCACTGGGCCTCAGCAAGCGGATGAAGTTCGCCGGGCAGCTCGCCGTCGCCTTGATCTTCGCCCTGGGTGCCGAGGCGGCGGGGGTGAGCACCGAGCTGTCCTTCGTGCGGCCCCTCGGCATCGACCTCGGCGCCTTCTTCGCCGTCTGGGTGCTGATCATGCTGACCGGTGCCGCCAACGGGGCCAACCTCGCCGACGGCATGGACGGTCTCGCCGCCGGGTCGGCGGCCCTGATGTTCGGGGCGTACACGATCATCGCCTTCTGGCAATCCCGGAACCTGGACATCTACTCGGCGACCGATCCCCGGGAGCTCGCCATCGTCTCGGCGGCGATGCTCGGAGCGGTGCTGGGATTCCTCTGGTGGAACGCGCCCCCCGCCCGGATCTTCATGGGTGACGTCGGATCGAACGCCATCGGCGGGCTGCTCGCCGCCATGGCGCTGCTCACCAACACCCAGCTTCTCCTCGTCATCCTCGCCGGTCTCTACGTCGCCGAGACCGTCTCGGTGATCTTGCAGGTCGCCAGCTTCCGCCTCTTCGGGACCCGCATCTTCCGGATGGCCCCGTTCCACTTCCACTTCGACCTGCTGGGGTGGCCGGAGACGACGATCGTGATCCGTTTCTGGATTCTCGCCGGGATCGGTGTGGGTCTGGCCCTCGGGCTCTTCTACGGCGACTTCATCCGTGTGGAGGGCCTCCTGTGAGGGTGCTGATCCTCGGCGCCGGGGTGTCCGGGGCGGCGGCTGCGCGCCTGGCCCGGAGATGCGGGTACCGGGTCACCGTGTACGACCGGTCCGATGCACCCACCCGCCGGTTGGCGGCAGAGGGGTTCGCCACCGTCTCGGGGGATTGGCGTGCCGATCTCCTGGAGGGGGTCGAGGTGGTGGTGACCAGCCCTGGGTTCGCCGAGACCTCACCGCCGATCACCGACGCCCTCGAGGCGGGCGTGGAGGTGTGGAGCGAGATCGAGTTCGCCGCTCGGCACCTCGAGCGCCCGATCGTGGCGGTGACGGGGACCAACGGCAAGACGACGGTCACCGAGCTGATCTCCTCCATGCTGAAGGCAGGGGGGGTGGACGCTCCGGCTCTCGGCAACATCGGGGCTCCGCTCTCCGACGCGGTGGGAGAGGAGATGGACGTCGCCGTCGTGGAGACGTCGAGTTTTCAGCTCCGATTCATCGACCGGTTTCATCCTCGCATCGCGGTGGTGACCAACGTCGCCGTCGATCATCTCGACTGGCACCGGTCGGAGGGGTCCTATCGGAAAGCCAAGGCGCGGATCTTCGAGAACCAGGGACCCGACGACGACCTCGTCTTCGACGGTGACGATGCCGGGGCTCGGGACCTCGTCTCCGTCGCCCGGTCGCGCCGGTGGGCGGTGGGATCGGGTGAGGGGGAGGGCGACTGGGGGATTCGGGGCGACGTGCTCCGGATTCCGGGAGGCGAGGTGGAGCTCGATCGGCTCGCCATCGACGATCCCATCCTGCTCACCGACGTCGCCTTGGCGGCGGTCGTCGCCGGTCTGCACGGGCTCGGAACCGAGGCCGTCGCCACGGTGGCGTCGTCGTTCCGGCCGAGCCCGCACCGGCGGACGGTGGTGGGGACGTGGCGAGGCATTCGGTTCGTCGACGATTCGAAGGCGACGAACCCCCACGCCGCGGTCGCCGCCATCGCCGCCTTCGCCCCCGTGGTGCTCATCGCCGGAGGGCAGGCGAAGGGCCTCGACCTTCGCCCTCTCGTCGAGCATCCCGGGGTCCGCCGGGTGGTCGCCATCGGGGAGGCGGCTCCCGTCCTGGAGGCGTTCGATCCGGAGAAGGTGATTCGGGTCGACGGGTTGACCGAGGCGGTGCAGGAGGCCACCGCCGTAGCGAGGGTGGGAGACACGGTGCTGTTGGCGCCGGGTTGCGCCTCGTTCGACATGTTCGCCTCGTATGCCGAGCGGGGCGACGCCTTCACAGACGCGGTTTCGACGATCATGGAGGTGCCACGATGACGGTGAAGGTCACGTCCATCACCCAGGCCCGGACCGCGGCTCGGCGCCGGACCGAGGCCGCCAAGGTGAACGGGCGGGCCGCCACCGCCCTCATGGCGGTCGCCGCCGCCCTGCTGGTGATCGGGATCACCGCCACCGCCTCGGCATCGTCGGCCGTCGCCCTCGCCGATCGAGCCGACGGATGGTTCTTCCTCAAGCGGCAGCTCCTCGGTGCGGCGGTCGGGGCGGTGATCCTCGCCGTGACGGTTCGGCTCGACTACCGGCTGTACCGGAGACTCGCCTTCCCCATCTACCTGGGGGCGGTGGCGTTGTTGGTCCTCGTGCTCGTGGTGGGGATCGAAGACGGTGGGGCTCGTCGTTGGCTTCCGGTCGGACCTTTCACCTTCCAGGTCTCCGAGGTCGCGAAGCTCGCCGTCGTCGTCAGCCTCGCCGCGGTGTTGGAGAAGAAACGGCGCCTGCTCGGCGAGCTCGGCCATTTCCTCGCCCCGGTGGCGGCGATCCTCGGGATCGTCGGGCTCCTCGTCATGCTGGAACCGGACCTGGGGACGACGATGGTCATCGCGGCCGCCGGTCTGGCGGTGATGCTGGCCTCGGCGGCTCCGGGGAGGTTCACGGCGCTGGCGGCGGGAGGCTCCCTCGTCATCGGTGGGCTGATGGCGATCGCCGAGCCCTATCGTTTCGCTCGGATCACCGGATTCCTCGACCCCTGGGCCGACCCGGCCGGCTCCGGATACCAGCTCATCCAGAGCTACCTTGCTCTCGGGACGGGTGGGCTGTTCGGTGTGGGTCTGGGGGCCAGTCGCGCCCGTTGGTTCTTCCTGCCGAACGCGCACACGGACTTCATCTTCGCCATCATCGGGGAGGAGACGGGACTGGTCGGCGCCTCGGTCGTGCTCGCCTTGTTCGCCTTGCTCACCATCGCCGGGTGGGTGGTGGCGATGCGGGCGCCCGACGAGTTCGGGCGGATGTTGGCCGCCGGGATCACCGCCTGGTTCGCGGTGCAGGCCCTGATCAACATCGGCGGCGTGCTCGGGGTGATGCCGATCACGGGGATCACGCTTCCCTTCGTCTCCTACGGGAGCTCGGCGCTCGTGGTCTCGATGGGGGCGCTCGGAATCCTCGTCAACGTGGCGCAGCGGGGGCGAGGTGTCCGGTCGTGACGTACGCCATCGCGGCTGCAGGTACCGGAGGCCATGTGTTCCCGGCCTTGGCGGTCGGCGAGGCGCTGGTGAATCGGGGGGTCGCCCGTGAGGCGGTGCTGTTCGTCGGCGGATCTCGTCTGGAGGCGACGGCGGTCCCTGCTGCCGGGTTCCCCTTCATCGGAGTCGAGCTCGCCGGTCTCCAGCGCCGTCTCACCGCCGCCAACCTGCGGGTGCCGGGTGTGGTCCTGCGGGCGGTGCGGGCGCTCCGTGAGGAGTTCACGCGGCGGGAGGTTCGAGTCCTCCTGGGGTTGGGGAGCTATGTGACGGTCCCGGCGGGGTGGGCCGCCCGGCGAGCCGGGGCGAGTCTGGTGCTGAGCGAGCAGAACGCGGAGGCGGGGCTCGCCAACCGGGTGATGGCTCGGTTCGCCACCCGGGTCTTCGGCGCGTTCCCGGAGACCCGTCACCTACGGGCCGAATGGGTGGGAAACCCCCTGCGAGCGCCCCTCGCCAGGTTCGACCGGAGGCGACTCGCCGAGGAGGCTGCTCGCCGGTATGGGCTCTCCCCCCACGTCCCGACGTTGGGGGTGTTCGGCGGAAGCCTGGGAGCGGGTGTGCTCAACGACGCGGTGGCCGAGTTGGCCCGGACCTGGGAGGGCGGGCCGCTGCAGATCGTCCATCTGGCCGGGCGGCTGCACGCAGCCCGGATGCGCCCCGAGGTCGCGGCTCGGGACGTCCGGTGGCGAGTGATCGAGTTCGAAGAGCGGATGGAGCTGTTCTACGCCGCCGCCGATCTCGTCGTCGCCAGGGCAGGCGGCGCGGTGGCGGAGTTGACGGCGACGCGGACGCCGGCTCTCCTCGTCCCGGGCAGTTTCGGCTCGGGACGCCATCAGCGGGCGAACGCAGGCGTCCTCGAGGAGGCCGGTGCCGCCGTCGTGCTCGACGAGGGCCGCTTGGGGAGTCTGGCCGACGTGGTGGCGGGGTTGTTGTCGGATCGTGACCGTCTGGCGGAGATGGCGGAGGCCGCCGGGAAGCTGGCCCGGCCGGACGCCGCCGAGCGGATCGCCGAGGTCTTGGAGGGACTCCATGGCTGAGCTGCCGGAGCTCCGCCGGATCCATCTGGTCGGTGCCGGGGGAGCGGGCATGAGCGCGCTGGCGAAGCTGCTCGCGGGGAGGGGGTGGCTGGTGACCGGGTCGGATGTCCGCTCCTCGGCGGCGTTGGCGGCGCTGGGCGACATCGGCATCGAGGTCTGGACCGGTCATCGTCCGGAACGCATGGCGACGGTGGATCTCGTCGTGGCGTCGTCGGCGGTCCCCGAAGGCGACCCCGAGCTCGTCGCGGCGGCGACGGCAGGTCGTCCCGTCTGGCGGCGCCCACGCCTCCTCGACGCCCTCTCACGGTTGCAGCCGACGGTCGGGGCGACGGGAACCCACGGGAAGACATCGACGACGGCCATGCTGGTGAGCGCCCTCAGGGCGGCGGGACGGGATCCGTCCTTCGTCCTCGGAGCCGAGATGAGCGGGCTCGGAACCAACGCGGTCGTGGGGACCGACGACCTCCTCGTCCTGGAGGTGGACGAGGCCTTCGGAACCTTCGAGCAGGTCCATCTCGCGGGCCTCGTGGTCACCAACGTCGAAGCCGACCACCTGGAGCATTTCGGCTCCGTCGAGGCGCTCGAGGACGCGTTCGTCCGGGTGGCACGGGGGGTGGATGGCCCGGTGGTGGCCTGCGCCGACGACCCGGGGTCCCGGCGTGTGGCCGAGCGGGCGGAGATCCCCACCTACGGCACCTCGGGCGCGGCGGACTACCACATGAGCGAGCTGAGCCCCGGGGTCGGTCGCATCGGGTTCCGGCTCACCGGGCCCGATCTCGACGTGCAGGTGGACGTCCCCCGAGCGGGGATCCACATGGCGCGCAACGCGGCCGGTGCCCTCGTCCTCGCCGCCCGGATCGGTGCCGATCCCGAGGCTGCCGCCAGGGGGGTCGCCGAATTCCAGGGGGTGCGCCGACGGTACGAACATCGAGGAACGGTGGCGGGGATCACGGTGGTCGACGATTACGCGCACCATCCGACCGAGGTGGCGGCGACGCTCCGAGCTGCCCGGGCCTCACATCCGGGCAGGGTGTGGGCGGTGTTCCAGCCACATCTGTACTCCCGGACCCAGGCGCTGCACCGGGAATTCGGCCAGGCGTTGGCACTGGCCGACCGCGTGGTCGTCACCGACGTGTACGGTGCTCGGGAGGACCCGATTCCCGGTGTCACCGGCGAACTGGTCGCCGCCGCGGTGGAACGAGTCGGCGGGGCGGTGGACTACGTGCCGCATCTCGCCGACCTCGCCGGATTCCTCGCCGATCACCTCGAGGCGGGTGATCTGGTCGTCACCATGGGTGCCGGGGATGTCACCGTCGTCCCGGCGGCGCTGCTGTCGAAGCTGGCGGAGCGAGCCGGCGATGGGTGATTGGGAGACCTTCGTCGCCCAGGATTGGGTGGAGACGGACGTCGCGCTCGCTCCGTGGACCACGTACAAGGTCGGAGGGCCTGCACGCTGGCTGGCGACACCGAGAAGGTTGGGAGATCTGGAGATCATCGGACGGGCGGCGGTCGAGCGCGCCGTCCCCGTCGTCGTGCTCGGTCGGGGTTCGAACGTCGTGATCTCCGACGCCGGATTCCCCGGCATCGTCGTGCGGCTGGGCGACTCCTTCGGATCGATGAGGTGGGAAGGCGGGGAGGTGGTGGCGGGGGCGGCGGTCTCGCTGCCGCGGCTCGCCCGTACCGCGGTCGCCGCCGGTCGGGGAGGACTGGAGTTCTTCGTGGGGATCCCGGGCAGTGTCGGCGGTGCCGTCCACCAGAACGCCGGCTGCCACGGTCGGGAGACGAAGGACGTGCTCGTCTCGGCGTCGGTGTGGGACCTGCGACGGGGGGAGCTCACCTCGAGGTCGGTGGCGGAGCTCGGACTCGGGTATCGGCGCTCCGACCTGACGGACCACGAGGTCGTGGTGGAGGCGAGGTTCGCCACGACGCCGGGAGATCCCGAAGACGGCGAGCGGTTGCTCCGGGAGATCACCCGGTGGCGGCGGGAGCATCAGCCCGGTGGCACCCTCAACGCCGGGTCGGTCTTCAAGAACCCGCCGGGGGATTCGGCGGGCCGCATCATCGACGCCCTGGGCTTGAAGGGACTCCGCCGGGGCCGTGTGTACGTCTCCGAGCGTCACGCCAACTTCTTCGTGGCGGAGCCCGGCGCGAGCGCAGCCGACATCAAGGGGCTCGTCGACGACGTCATACGGAGGGTGGCGGAGGCCACCGGGATCGTGTTGGAACCGGAGATCCGGTTCGTCGGAGGATTCGACGAGGAGGGACGATGACCCAGATCGATCCTCGGATCGCTCGCCGTCGCCGCCAAGTCCAGGAGGAACGTGCCCATTCCTCGCTACGCCGGGTGTTGGGGATCCTCGGGGTGGGGGCGGTGTTGGCGGTGGGTGTCTGGGTGGCGCGATCACCCCTGTTCCAGATCGACGACGTGGTCGTCTCGGGTGTCTCGTCCTCACGGACCCCCGAGCTGTTGGTCGAGGCCGGCATCGTCGTGGGCAGGCCGCTCGTGTCGGTGGATCCGGCCGAGGCGGAGGCGCTCCTCGAGACCGATCCCTGGGTCGAGTCCGCCCGAGTGGTGAGGTCGTGGCCCCGGCGTGTCCGGGTGCGGGTGGTCGAGCGGGTCCCGGTGGCGACGGTCCGGCGTGGCTCGGAGCTGGCCCTCATGGCGGTCGACGGCACCGCACTCACCGCCGTGGCGGAGCCGGATCCGCGTCTGGCGCTGGTGGAGGCCCCCGGAGGGGTGGACCCGGTGCCGGGCCTGGTCTTCGCGGCGGAGCTGCGGGACGACCTGGCGGCGGGCACGGTGATCACCGTCGGCGCGGAGGAGCTGGAGGCGACGGTGGCCGGGTATCGGGTTCGCCTGGGGCGGGGCGTGGACATGGTGGCGAAGGCGAGGGCGTTGGCCGGGGTGATCGACGCCCGCCCCCCCGAGGGGGCCGTCATCACCCTGATCGCGCCGACGAGGCCGGCGGTCCTCCTCCCGGGCACGGAGGATGCGGGAGGGGATTCGGCGACCCCCGAGCACCGCGACGGGGAGGGGGAAGGTTGAACATCTACATCAACGTGAAGGTTGTGGGGTTTACGGAGCGTGCCATCTCGTGTAAAGCTCTAGTTCACCCTTTGGCCCTGGAGGTCCCGACATGAATGCTCGCACGCCCGCACAACCCAGTAGCTACCTGGCGGTGATCAAGGTGGTCGGCGTCGGCGGTGCCGGCGTGAACGCCGTGAATCGGATGGTCGAGGCCGGGGTTCGCGGTGTCGAGTTCATCGCCCTCAACACCGACGCCCAGGCCCTCCTCATGTCCGACGCGGACGTCAAGCTCGACATCGGTCGGGACATCACCCGCGGGCTCGGCGCCGGGGCGAACCCGGAGATCGGACGAGCCGCCGCCGAAGCACATCGCCAGGAGCTGGAGGACGTGCTCAAGGGGGCCGACATGGTCTTCATCACGGCCGGCGAGGGGGGAGGCACGGGCACGGGTGGAGCCCCGGTCGTCGCCGAGGTCGCCCGCAACCTCGGAGCCCTCACGGTCGGGGTCGTGACCCGTCCCTTCGGTTTCGAGGGACGGCGGCGAGCACTCCACGCCGAGCAGGGAATCCAGGCGCTGCGTGACGCCGTCGACACCCTCATCGTGATCCCCAACGACCGCCTCCTCGAGGTCGGCGACCCGAAGGCCCCGATCGTCGAGACGTTCCGTCTGGCCGACGAGGTGCTGATGAACGGGGTGGCCGGGATCACCGACCTGATCACCACGCCGGGTCTCATCAACGTCGACTTCGCCGACGTCAAGACCGTACTCGCCGACGCGGGCACGGCCGTGATGGGCATCGGACGGGCGTCGGGAGACGAACGGGCGGTCCAGGCCGCCCAGCGGGCCATCTCCAGCCCGATGTTGGAGACGTCGATGGAGGGAGCCCGGGGTGTCCTGCTCTCGGTGTCGGGGCCGTCGACGATGGCGCTGCACGAGGTCACCTCCGCCGCCGAGGTGGTGGCGGAGCACGCCGACGACGAGGCGGAGATCATCTTCGGGGCGGTCCTCGACGACGACCTCGGGGAGGAGATGCGGGTGACGGTCATCGCCGCGGGCTTCGACGGTCGACGACAGCGGCGCGCCGCCCGGGCCGCCGACCGCCCGACCCCGCGGCCCGGCCTGGGGATCGCTCCCGCCGAGGAGGACGACGACCTCGACATCCCCCCCTTCGTTCAGGGATGATCCGGCCGGCCCCGGGTGTCGCCTTCACGCTGGCGGATGACGGGGACCTCCGAACCGACCGGGCCGCCGTACGGCGGGTGAGCTCCGAGCTGGGGATCCCCCCGGGATGGGCCACCGTGCGACAGGTACACGGGGCCGAGGTCGCGGTGGCCCGAGACGCGGGCGATCTCGGCGAGGCCGACGGGCTGGTCACGACCATCGAGGGCCTCCCCCTGGCGGTGTTCACCGCCGACTGTGCCGGGGTCGTGCTGCACGGCGCCGGTGGGGTCGGGGTGGCCCACGCCGGGTGGAGGGGAGTGGTGGCGGGGATCGTCGAGGGACTGGTCCACACCATGCGCTCCTGTGGGGTGGATCCGGAGCGGGCGGCGATCGGACCCGCGATCGGGCCCTGCTGCTATGAGGTGGGAGCCGAGGTGAGGGACCTCTTCCCCGGCTTCGAGGCGACGACCCGGACTGGGCGTCCGTCCATCGATCTTCGGGGCGCCGTCGTGGCCCGTCTCGGTGCGGTCGGCGTCACCGAGGTGGAGGTGACGGGGCCCTGCACCTTCGACGGGCCGGGAACCTTCTCCCATCGGAGGCGACGGGACACCGCTCGCATGGCTGCCATCGGCTGGAGGCCCATATGAGCCTGGTCGAGGTGCGCGAACGGATCACCGCCGCGGCCCGCCGGGCGGACCGTGACCCGGCCGAGGTGACCCTGGTGGTGGTGACGAAGAACCGCACCACGGACGAGATCCGCCGGCTGTACGACCAGGGTCAGCGGGAGTTCGGGGAGAACCGGGCCCAGGAGCTTCGGGAGAAGGTCCCGGAGCTGCCGGAGGACATCCGCTGGCATTTCGTCGGGGCCCTGCAGACGAACAAGGTGCGGATCGTGCGGCCGGTGGTCGTGCTGCTGCACTCCCTCGATCGTCCTCATCTGGCGTCGGCCTGGATGAAGGGGCCGGGGCGCCCGCCGCCGGCGCTCGTGGAGGTGAACCTCTCGGGCGAGCCGCAGCGCCACGGCGTGGCCTTCGAGGAGCTGGACGCCGCGGTCGACGAGTTCATCGCCCTCGGTGTGCCGGTGGTGGGCCTCATGGGGATCGCGCCCATCGTCTCCGAGCCCGAAAGGGCGCGTCCGTTCTTCGCCCGTCTCCGGGAGGCGAGGGACCGGATCTCCCGGCGCCATCCCCAGGTGGTGGAGCTCTCGATGGGCATGACCGACGACTTCGAGGTCGCCGTGGAGGAAGGTGCCACCTACATTCGCGTCGGACGGGCTATCTTTGACGCCTGAGGTCGATATGTCATCGCTGTTGTCCAAAGCTCTCGTGTACCTCGGTCTCGTCGACGAGGACACCTCACCGCCGGAGCCCGAGGTCGGGCCCGGCGAGGCGCCGCTGCCTCCGAATCGACCGGCACCGAGGACCGGGACCGTCCACGCGGGCCCCAGCATGGGCCACGTGGAAGGTCGCCGCGTCGAGCCGCCTCCCGCGTCGACCCGGGTCACCGCCCTTCGACCCGAGACCCGGGCGGTGCGTACGGTGGGTGCCACCGAGACCCAGTCGGACATCCTCGTCGTCGAGGAGTTCGCCGACGCCAAGATCCTCGCCGATCGTGTGCGGGACCGGGTTCCCGTCGTGCTCGACCTTCGCATCGCCAGTCCCGATCTGGTACGCCGGGTGATCGACTTCTCATCGGGGCTCATCTACGCCCTCGACGGGACCATGCGCAAGGTCGGAGAGGGCCTGGTGCTGGTCCTCCCGCCGCAGACGACCATCGGCCTCGCCGAGAAGCGAAGACTGGCGAGCCTCGGCGCGTACGAGCTTCCGATCGAGCCCTGACCCGATGATCGAGCTCGTCTGCCTGGCGCTGCGCCTGTACTCCTTCGCGGTCCTGGCCTGGATCATCTTGAGCTGGGTGAGGATCCCCTCCACCCATCCCCTCGCCCGGCTGGTCGTCTTCCTCGACCGCATCATCTACCCGGTGATCCTGCCGCTCCGACGGGTCCTTCCCGGGGTGAGGATGGGTCCCGCCATGCTGGATCTCTCACCCCTGGTCCTCCTCTTGGCGATCTCCCTCGTCCAGCGGGCCATCTGCTAGACCGTACGGACGAGAGGGGGCGTCCTTGGTGAGCACCACCACGAGCCGTATCCTGATCCCGACCATCCCAGGAGTAGCAATGGCGCTGACGCCGATCGACGTCCAGCAGAAGACCTTCGGGACAGCCCTCCGGGGCTACGACCTCGACGAGGTCGACGACTTCCTCGACGAGGTGGTGACCACGCTCGCCTCCTACGAGCAGCGACTCCGGGAGGCGCAGGAGCGGATCGCCGCGTTGGAGAGCGAGGTGGCGGAGAAGGGCGACGCCGAGCGAGCCATCTCCCGTGCCCTGCTCGCCGCCCAGCGCTCTGCCGACGAGATCGTGACGGAGGCCCGCCAGGAGGCCGAGCGGATCCTCGCCGAGGCGCAGACGCAAGCAGACGAGCTCGCCGCCCGCCGCGACCGTGAACGTGACGCGGCGGCCGCGGAGATCGCTCGTCTGCGGGAGGTGATCGACGGACTCCGAAGCCGGGTCCGCGAGCTCGCCGAGTCGATGGTCGAGGATCTCGACGCCATGGAGGCAGCGGCAGAGGAAGCCCTCGCCGAGGTGGGGGTGGACGAGCCGACGGCGTCGGAGGGTGCCGAGACGGTTCCCGAGACCGTTCCCGAGGTCACCGGTGCGATCGACGAGGACGGGACCGAAGAGACCGCCGATTCCCAGCCGGAGGTGGCCGAGGTGTGGAGCGCCGGACCGACCGGCGGGGAAGAACCGGAGGACGTCACCGACACCGAGGACACCGGGGAGGAGGAGGCGACCGTCGCCGAGGCCGAGGCACGACCGGCACGTCGGCCCTGGGAGCGGGACTGACCGTCAGACCCGGCTGACCGAGAGCCGCACGGCTCGTCCACCGACATCGACGGCATCGCCCGTATCCGAGTCCTCCCGGACGTCGACGGCGAGCACCTCGGCGGCGATCGTCGCACCGTGGCGGGCGAAGGCCTCACGGATCACCTCGTCGGTGGACGACCAGGTCAGGGTGATCCGATCCGTCACGGCCAGGTCGGCGTCGCGGCGGAGCTGGTTGATGCGGGCGACGAGCTCTCGGGCGGCGCCCTCGATCATCAGATCCCGGTCGACCGTCGTGTCGAGGGCGACCGAGAGGCGCTCACCGCTCGCCACCGCCGTCCCCGCCCGCGGGGTGCGGCGAATCACGACGTCCTCGGCGGAGACCTCGACCCCCGCCACCGTCACGCTCTCGCCGGCGGCCAACGCCTGGACCTCCGCCGGAGCGAGCTCGGCGAGGGCTGCGGCGACCTCTTTCACCTTCGCGCCGAGACGCGGACCGAGGCGTTTGAAGTCGGCCTTGGCCTGGAGATCGACGAGGGCCGACTCGTCGGAGCCGACCTCGAGGTGCTTCACGTTGAGCTCGTCGAGGATCAGCTCCCGATGCGATGTCACCGCCGCGGCGACGGCGGGATCGGTGGTGAGGACGGTGAGGGCGGGGAGGGGCTGGCGGACCCGGATCCCCTCTTGTTTGCGCAGGCGTTGACCGAGACGGACGACCTCGCGGACGGTGGCCACCGCCTCCTCGAGCTCGGGGTCGATGAGGGCGTGGTCGGCTTCGGGGAAGTCGGTGTGGTGGACCGACTCGATGTCGCCCGCGGCACCCGGCCGAACCACCAGATCCTGGTAGATGCGTTCGGTGACGAAGGGAAGGATCGGAGCGAGGACCTGGGAGAAGGTCGTGAGCACTTCGTAGAGGGTGGCGAAGGCGGCGAACTTGTCTCGGTCGTCCTCGGTCCGGGTCCGCCAGAACCGGCGTCGGGACCGGCGGACGTACCAGTTGGTCAGATGGTCGATGAACCCGAGCGTGGGCGGGATCACTGCGTACAGGTAGTACCCCTCCATCTGTTCGTTCACCTCGGCGATGAGGCTCTGGAGCATCGACAGGATCCACCGGTCGATCTCGGGACGTTCCGACGGCGGCGGAGCGGATTCGAGGTCGGCCAGGGTGATGCCGTCGGCCTCCGCGTAGGTGGTGAAGAAGCTGAAGGCGTTCCACAGGGGCAGGACGACCGTCCGGACGACCTCCCGGACGCCCTCTTCGGAGAACCGCAGCGGCTCCGCCCGGACGGCAGGTGACGTGATCAGATAGGCACGGAGGGCGTCGGCGCCGTAGGCGTCGAGGACGTGGGAGGGGTCCGGGTAGTTCTTCAGGCTCTTCGACATCTTGCGGCCGTCCTCGGCGAGGATGAGGCCGTTGACCACGACGTTCTGGAAGGGCTCGGTGTCGAAGAGGGCGGTGGCGAGCACCATGAGCGTGTAGAACCACCCGCGGGTCTGGTCGAGACCCTCGGCGATGAAGTCCGCCGGGAAGCCCCGTTCGAATCGATCCCGATTCTCGAAGGGGTAGTGGATCTGGGCGTAGGGCATCGACCCGGATTCGAACCAGCAGTCGAGGACCTCGGGGACGCGACGCATGGTGCCCTCCCCGCAGGAGCACGCCCAGGTGATCTCGTCGACGACGTGCTTGTGCAGGTCGGTGGGCCGGACCCCGCTCAGTGCCTCGAGCTCGTCGATGCTGCCGATGCAGACCTGCTCGTCACAACGGTCGCACTGCCACACCGGGATGCAGGAGCCCCAGTACCGGTTCCGGCTGATCGCCCAGTCGCGGGCCTCCTCCAGCCAGTTCCCGAAGCGACGGGAGCCCACGTAGGCGGGGACCCAGTGGATCCGGTGGTTGAGCTCCACCATCCGGTCCCGGAAGCGCTCCACGGCGACGAACCACGTCGGGATCGCCTTGTAGATCAGCGGGGTGTCGGTGCGGTAGCAGAACGGGTAGGGGTGTCGGATCCGTTCGGAACGGTAGAGCTTCCCCGACCGATGGAGGAGGTCGATGAGGATCGGGTCGGCGTCCTTGACGTTGAGTCCCGCCACGTCGGGAACCGCCGCGGTGAAGCGCCCCTCGGCGTCGACGGGGTCGACGAGGACGTCGAGCCCGGCGGCCTGGAGGGCGAAGAAGTCCTCTTCGCCGTAGGCGGGGGCCATGTGGACCAACCCCGTGCCCTCGTCGGTGGTGACGAACTCGGAGGGGATCACCCGGAACGCGCCCCGGTCGCGTTCCTCCTCGAAGTAGGGGAAGGGTGGGTCGTAGGAGACCCCGAGCAGCTCGGATCCGCGGGCACGCTCCACGATCGGAGGAGGCTCCTCCCATAACGCCTCGACCCGCTCGGCCGCGACCCAGGAGCGGTCACCTGCCTCGTCGACGCAGACGTACTCGATGTCCTCTCCCACGGCGACGGCGAGATTTCCCGGCAGCGTCCAGGGTGTGGTCGTCCAGACGAGGAGGTGGTCGCCTTCCCGGACCGGGCCCCGGCCCTCGAGCACCCGCAGTCGGACCGTCACCGCCGGATCCTCGACCTCACGGTACCCACCGAGGTTGAGCTCGAAGTTCGACAGCGGCGTCGCCGCACCCCAGGAGTAGGGGAGAACCTTGAAGGCCTGGTAGACGAGGCCCTCGTCCCAGAGTCGCCGGAACACCCACCAGACGCTCTCCATGAAGTCGAGGTCCATGGTCTTGTAGTCGTTCTCGAAGTCGACCCAGCGCCCCATCCGGCGTGTGATCTCCTCCCACTCCTCGGTCGTCCGTTCGACCATCGCCCGGCAGGCCTCGTTGAAGCGGGCGACGCCGTACTCGGCGATCTGGCGTGGTCCGCTGATGCCGAGCTGCTTCTCCACCTCCATCTCCACCGGGAGGCCGTGGGTGTCCCAACCGAAACGACGCTCGATCCGCCGTCCCCGCATCGTCCAGTACCGAGGCACGATGTCCTTGATCACGCCGGCCAGGATGTGGCCGTAGTGGGGGCTGCCGGTGGCGAAGGGAGGACCGTCGTAGAAGGTGTACTCGGATTCGACGGGGCGGCGCTCGACCGACCGCCGGAACGCATCGATCCGATCCCACAGCTCGAGGATCTCGGCGTCCAGGGCGCGGAGATCGACGGCCGGCTCGACTCGTCGGAAGTCTGATGGGCGTTCGGGCACTGGTCCTCCTGAAGCCCGGGCATGCTACCGCTCCCCGCACCGGTCACGGTCCCACCCCGGTGGGTGCGACAATGGGCCCCATGCCGCCGCCCTGGGCGCAACCGGACGAGTCGGGGACCCGGATCGTGGTCTGGGTGGTACCGGGATCTTCCCGCGACCGGATCGACGGCACCCACGGAGACGCCCTCAAGGTCCGAGTGGCGGCGGCGGCCGAACGGGGACGAGCCACGGCCGCGGTCGAGCGGCTCCTCCGCACGCGTCTGGGTGTCCCCGTCGAGGTCGTTCGCGGGGCGACATCCCGGCGGAAGACGTTGTTGGTTCGGGGGATGGAACCGATGGAGGTGGCACGCCGACTCGCTCCGTGAGTCGGGGCGGTCATCCCGCAGGGCTCGACCCGGCCGGTCGCCTCGCACCTGGTATCTTGTCGCCTCCGCTGGAGGAACGATGCCTCGCAAACTCGCCGATTCGACCCTTGCCCGACTGCGGAAGTCCCTCGTCGACGAGCGGCACCGCCTGACCGAACTGATCGAAGACCGCCGGCTGAAGCTCGAGCAGGCCCGGCTCTCCCAGGCCGCCGCCGACCGCAGCCCAGATCCCGCGTCGGCCGAGGCGGGGTCGATGGCGTTCGAGTACGAGAAGGAGCTCTCGATCGAACGCAACGCCGTCGACCTGCTCGCCCAGGTCGACCACGCCCTCGAGCGGATGGACGAGGGCGGGTACGGGACGTGCGAACGGTGCGGCACCGACATCCCGGTGACCCGCCTGGAGGTGCTGCCGTACACGACCCTGTGTGTCGAGTGTGCGGCGAAGCGGTGACGCGGCGCCTCCTGGTCGGGCTCGGCGCGGCGATCGGGGCGCTCGCCGTCGACCAGGCGACCAAGGCCCTCGCCGTCGTCTTCATCTCGCGGCCCCGGCCGATCATCCCGGGGGTGTTGACCTTCACCTACGCCGAGAACACGGGCGCGTCGTTCTCCCTCTTCCAGGGGGCGGGGACGCTCCTGGGCCTGGCCGCCATCGCCGCCGTGGCGCTCACCGTCGGTGCGATCCTTCGGCCGCGGCCGATCGGTGAGGTCGTCGGTTTCGGCCTCATCGCCGGAGGCGCGGCGGGCAACCTGGTGGATCGGATCCTGCGTGGTCCCGGCGTCTTCGACGGTCCGGTGGTCGACTGGATCCAGCTCCCCAACTTCCCCGTCTTCAACCTGGCCGACACGGCGATCACCGTCGGGGTCGGCCTGCTCATGATCGCCGCATGGCGGACTCGCTGACCGCCTCCGTGCCCGCGGACCTCGACGGAGAACGCGTCGACCGGATCGTCGCCCAGCTCGCCGGGGTGAGCCGGAGTCGCTCGCGGGAATGGTGCGAGGCAGGTCGGGTGCTGGTCGACGGGGCGCCGGTAGAGGCCCGGCGCCGACTCCGCACCGGCCAGGTCGTGGTCTTCCCGGAGCCGGAACCGGAACCGGGGGTCGTCGCCGAACCCGTCGACTTCGACGTCGTGTACGCCGACGACGACCTGGCGGTGATCGACAAGCCGGCCGGTCTGGTGGTGCATCCCGGGGCCGGACGAAGCCGGGGGACCTTGGCCGGGGGGCTCCTCCACCGTTTCCCGGACATCGAAGGGGTGGGTGACCGCGGACGGTGGGGTCTCGTGCATCGGCTCGACCGGGACACCTCGGGGTTGCTGGTCGTCGCCCGCACCCCCGGGGCGTTCTCCGAGCTCCGGCGGCAGCTCGCCGAGCGCCGGATCGGCCGGGAGTACCTGGCGTTGGTGCGCGGGACCTTCGACGTCCCCCGGGGGACGATCGAGGCGCCGATCGAGCCCGACCCCACCCATCCGGGTCGACGGCGGGTGGCGCCGGGGGGCAAACCCGCCGTCACGCACTACCGGTGTCTCCGCAACGTCCCCGAGGCCGGGGTGAGTCTGTTGGAGGTGACCCTCGAGACCGGTCGGACCCATCAGATCCGTGTCCATCTGGCGGCGATCGACCACCCCGTCGTCGGGGATCCCTGGTACGGGCGCGGACCCGACCCGATCGAGGTTCCTCGTCTGTTCCTCCACGCCGCCCGGCTCTCGTTCGACCATCCCCGCACCGGGGAGCGACTCACGTTCCGGGCGCCCCTCCCTCCCGAGCTCGCCGCCGTGCTCGCCCGACTCGGGATCGACGCGTCAGGCGAAGAACCACCGGGCGTCGGCGAGGAGGGAGGCGGGGACCGGTCGAGGCTCGGCACAGCCCTCTCGGAGGCCGATGGTGGTGATGATGGAGCCCCGGAGCCCGACCATGACGCCTGAGGCGCCGGCGAGGACCTGTTCTGCGGCGGCGAGGCCCATCCGGGTCGCCAGGACCCGATCGAAGGCCGTGGGTGTGCCGCCGCGCTGCAGATGGCCGAGGATGGTGACTCGGGTCTCGTACCCGGTGAGCCGTTCCAGCGCGGGTCCGATCTTCGTGGCGACCCCTCCCAGCCGGGCGAACCCGTAGGCGTCCACACCGGCCAGGGTCTCGGTCCCGGAGGGATCCGGAACCCCCTCGGCGACGACCACGATCGAGTAGGTACGTCCGGACTCGTGACGGCGGCGGATCCGGGCGGCGAGCTCGGACAGGTCGTAGGGCTCCTCCGGCACCAGGATGGCCTCGGCGCCCCCGGCGATACCCCCGTAGGTCGCGATCCAGCCGGTCGTGCGCCCCATCACCTCCAGGACGATGATCCGGTGATGGGCCTCGGCGGTGGTGGTGAGGCGGTCGATGGCGTCGGAGACCACTTGGAGGGCCGTGTCGAATCCGAAGGAGTAGTCGGTTCCGGCGATGTCGTTGTCGATCGTCTTCGGGATGCCGACCACCGGCAGTCCTTCGTCGGCGAGCCGGGCGGCGGTTCGCAGGGATCCGTCGCCGCCGATCACGACGAGATGGTCGATGTGGGCGGCGGTGATCGTGGGGAGCAGGTCGGCGAGGCCCCGACCGTGCAGGTAGGGGTCGCGACGCGACGTGCCGAGGATGGTGCCGCCCCGGCCGAGGATGCCCCGGACGTCCTCGCGGGTGAGGGAACGCACCGAACCCTCCATGAGCCCCTCCCACCCGTTGAGAACCCCGACGACCTCACCGCCGGGCTCGGCGGTGATCCGGGTGACGACGGCCCGGATCGCCGCGTTGAGTCCCGGGCAGTCGCCTCCGGCGGTGAGCACTCCGACGACGGGCACCGCACGGAGGATAGGTCCGGGGCCGGCGGTTGTGGGTTATCGGAGGCGGCTCGGTAGGGTGCGGACCATGACCTACGAGCGCCCGGTGGAGACGGCACCGGTCTGCTACCGGCACCCGAACCGCACCACCTATCTGGCCTGTTCGCAGTGTGGTCGACCGATCTGTGCCGAATGCTCGATCGACGCCGCGGTCGGCCAGCGTTGCCCGGAGTGCGTGCGGGTGGTGGGGACCCAGAAGACGGTGGACGTGCGACGCGGCTGGGGAACCGCCCGGCGGGGCGCTCCGATGACCACCGGGATCGTGGCGGTCACCGTCGCGGTGTTCCTCGTCACCTTCGCCCTCCCCGGCGTGGGGCACGAATTCGTGGACCTTCTCGCCATGGACAATCGGGGGGTGGCTGCCGGGCAGTGGTGGCGGATGGTCACCGTGGTGCTCTTGCACGCCAACCTCATGCACATCCTGTTCAACATGTGGGCCCTCTGGGTGCTGGGGCCCCAGATCGAGCGGGAGGCCGGCTCGGCCAGGTTCCTCGCCCTCTATCTGGGGGCCGCCACCGTCGGGTCGGCCTTCGCCTTCTTCCTGGGGTCGCCGATCGACGTGGGGGTGGGGGCGTCGGGCGCCATCTTCGGGCTCTTCGGGGTGTGGCTGGCCGGGGCCGTACGTCACCGGCGCACCGCCTACGGTCGGTACCTGCTGAGCCAGCTTCTCTTTCTCCTCGCCATCAACGCCGCGCTGCCCCTGCTGATCCAGGGGATCTCCTGGCAGGCGCACCTCGGTGGTCTGATCGCCGGCTACGTCGTCGGGGACCTGTGGGCGCGGATGGGGAGGGGGCGGGCGACCGCCGCCTATCTGGCCGTCCCGGCGGCGCTGGCGGCGCTGGCGGTCCTGTCGGTGGCCCTCGGCTGAGGCGGGATTTCGCGCTGTGGAACCGGGGGAGCGCCGATGCTAACTTGCGATCGAATCACATGTCTGTAGTTCGGGATCGGTTCGTCCACCTTCATCTGCACACCGAGTTCTCCATGCTCGACGGTGCCGCCCGGGTGGCCGACGTCGTCGCCGCCGCGGCGGCGGATGACCAACCGGCGGTGGCGATCACCGACCACGGGGTCATGTACGGGGTGATCGATTTCTACGAGGCGGCCACCGCTCGGGGGGTGAAGCCGATCATCGGTATCGAGGCCTACGTCACCCCGGGCTCGCGGTTCGATCGTCCGCCCCGCTCCCAGAACATCCGCCACCACATGACCCTCCTGGCGGAGAACGAGACCGGGTACCGCAATCTGATGAAGCTCTCGAGTCGGGCGTTCCTCGAGGGGTACTACTACAAGCCGCGCATGGACTTCGAGCTGCTGGCGGAGCACGCCGAAGGGATCATCGCCACCTCCGGATGCCTCAGCGGACCCGTCGCCCATCATCTCGCCCCGGATCTGGGGAGGGAAGAGGGGACCGGTGCCACCGAACGGGATTTCGACACCGCGCTCGCCAACGCCGCCCGGCTCCAGGAGATCTTCGGTCGCGACAACTTCTTCATCGAGCTCCAAGACCATGGGCTCGATGCCCAGCGGCGGATCACCCCGGACCTGTTGGAGATCGCCCGTCGGATCGGTGCGCCGCTGCTGGCCACCAACGACGCCCACTACACCCGGAAGGAGGAGTGGGAGGCGCACGACGTCCTGCTGTGCATCCAGACCGGCGCCACCATCGACGAGCCGAACCGGTTCAAGTTCGATGCCCAGGAGTTCTACCTGAAGACGGCGGGGGAGATGCGACGGCTCTTCCCCGACGACGAGTTCCCGGGAGCATGCGACAACACCCTGCTGGTGGCGGAGCGGGCGGACGTGCGGCTCGAGTTCGGGCAGATCCACCTCCCCGAGTTCCCGGTCCCCGACGGGGAGACCGAGGCGTCGTATCTGGAGCGTCTCGTCTACGACGGGGCGAGACGCCGGTACGGAGATCCCCTCCCCGAGGAGGTGCGGGAGCGGATCCAACACGAGCTGAAGATCATCGGGGAGATGGGGTTCCCGGCCTACTTCCTGATCGTCTGGGATCTCATCCGGTACGCCCGGGAGCGGGGGATCCGGGTCGGGCCGGGTCGGGGTTCGGCGGCAGGGTCGATCGTCGCCTACTGCTTGGCGATCACGGACCTCGACCCGCTGCGGTTCGGACTGATCTTCGAGCGGTTCCTCAACCCCGGCCGCAAGGAGATGCCCGACATCGACATGGACTTCGACGAGCGGCATCGCGGCGACGTCATCCGGTACGCGGCGGAGAAGTACGGGTCGGACCACGTGGCGCAGATCGTCACCTTCTCGACCATCAAGGGCAAGCAGGCGATCAGAGACGCCGCTCGGGTGTTCGGCTACCCCTACGGACTGGGAGACCGCATCGCCAAGATGATGCCGCCCCCGATCCTCGGCAAGGAGGCCTCCCTCGACCAGGTCCTGGAGCCCCTCCCCGACGAGGCCGATCCGGTCCTCCGGGACTGGCATGCCAACGCCGCCCCGCTGCGTGAGGCGTACCGCACCGAGCCCGAGGTGAAGCGGGTGATCGACGCTGCTCGGGGCTTGGAGGGGCTCCGGCGTCAGGATTCGATCCATGCGGCGGCGGTGGTGATCTCCCCGCGGCCGCTGACCGAGCTGGTCCCGGTGCAGCGCAAGGGCGAGGACGCCGAGGTGGTCACCCAGTACGAGATGGGGGCGGTGGGCAAGCTCGGGCTGCTGAAGATGGACTTCCTCGGGTTGCGGAACCTGTCCATCATCGAACGGGCCCTCGAGCTGATCGAGGCATCGACGGGGCAGCGCATCGACATCGACTCGATCCCCCTCGACGACCCCGAGACCTTCGAGCTGATCCGCCGTGCCGACACCATCGGGGTGTTTCAGCTCGAAGGCTCTGCGATGCGGTCGCTCCTGCGAGCGATCCGGCCGGAGACCTTCGACGACATCGTCGCCGCCAACGCGCTGTTCCGACCCGGGCCGATGGGCCAGAACATGCATTACGAGTACGCGGACCGTAAGAACGGGCGGAAGCCCGTGACGTACCCGCACCCGGCGACGAAACCCTTCCTCGAGTCGACCTACGGCATCATCGTCTACCAGGAACAGGTGATGCAGGTCGCCCGCGAGATCGCGGGATACTCGATGGCCGAGGCGGACAGCTTCCGGCGGGCCATGGGCAAGAAGATCGCGTCGGTGATGGCGGCCGAGAAGGAGAAGTTCGTCGCCGGATGTGTCTCTCAGGGGCATCCCGAGACCCTCGGGCACGAGCTCTGGGACGCGATCGAGCCCTTCGCCGGGTATGGCTTCAACAAGTCCCACTCCGCCGCCTACGCCTTCGTGGCCTACCAGACGGCCTGGCTCAAGGCGCATCATCCGGCCGAGTACATGGCGGCGCTGCTCACCGCCACCAAGCGTGACAAGGACCGGACGGCGCTCTACCTCAACGAGTGTCGGGCCATGGGCGTGGAGGTCCTCGTCCCCGACGTCAACACCTCGGGGATGGACTTCACCGTGCACGACGGCACCATCCGTTTCGGGTTGTCGGCGATCAGGAACGTGGGGGAGGGGGTGGTCGAGCGGATCCTGGAGGCCCGCGCCGAGGGGCCCTTCGAGGATTTCGTCGACTTCGTCGAACGGGTGGACATGGGCGTGCTCAACAAGCGGACCCTGGAGTCGCTGATCAAGGCAGGCGCCTTCGACGCACTGGGACATACGCGAAAAGGGCTGATGCTCGGGTTCGAGCAGATCGTGGAGACGATCGTCGAGCGGCGCCGAAACGAGGAGGCCGGTCAGTTCTCGCTGTTCGGCGCCGACGAGCCCGCCAACGGGTCGGCGACGGTGGACCTGTCGACCGAGGAGTGGAACCAGAAGACGAAGCTGGCCTTCGAGAAGGAGATGCTGGGTCTGTACATCTCCGACCATCCGTTGTTGGCGGTCGGCCCGTCACTCCGGGCGGCCACCACCACCACGATCCCCGGCCTCTTCGACCTCGAAGACGGCGCTTCGGTGGTGGTGGGAGGACTCGTCGGGTCGGTGACCCAACGCTTCACCCGGAAGGGGGAACCGATGATGTTCTTCCAGCTCGAAGACCTCGAAGGCTCGGTGGAGGTGACGGTGTTCCCCCGAACCGTCGCCGAGGTCGGTCCCCTCATCACCGAGGACGCCGTCGTGGTGGTGAAGGGACGTCTCGACCATCGGGGCGAGGACGTCAAGGTCATCGCCCGGGAGATCGAGGAGTTGGTGGTCCGTGACGACGATTCGGTACGCCTCGAGGTCCCGGCTCGTCGGGTCTCGCCCGAGCTGGTGCGGCGACTCAAGGAGGTGCTCGGGAACCATCCGGGAACCTCGCCCGTGTACCTGCACATGACGGGCGAACACGGCCACAAGGTGCTCCGGCTCTCCGACGAGCATCGGGTGGAGCCCCGATCCGCCCTCTACGCCGAGCTTCGGGAGCTGTTGGGGCCCCGGGCCGTGCTCTGAGGAAGTCGGGCACACGGTCAATCGACGGTATCCCAGAGCACCGGCTCCAAACCCTCCGAGGCCTTCACGAGCCGCTCCAGGGCGTCCAGGTCGGTGGGAGGTTCCGGCTGCCACGGAACGACCGCCATCCGGGTGTCGTAACGGGAGGCGAACTCGGCACGGAGCTCCTGCTGGCGATGCGCCTCCGCGGCCCACCGCCGAAGATTCGAGGCGAGGGGCTCGGGGATCCCCGAGGGGTCGGCATCGATCCAGGACGTCGGAAGGGTCCGGTTGAAGATCACGGCCTCCGGACGCCTCGCCACCTCGGGGAGCTCCCGGAAGAAACGGACCGCCTCGCGGAGCGGAGTGGGATCGGCGGTCGTCACCACCACGGTGTGGGCTCCCCGTAGGTGGTCTTCGATCTCCTTGGCCCTCCTCCGTACTCCGTCATAGGTGGTGCGGAGATCCATGAAGAACTGGGCGATCTGGTCGAGGAGCTGGGTTCCGAGGACGGTGCCGGCGATGCGGAGCACCGGCCGCGCCGTCCGGTCGAAGAAGAACCGCCTCCCGGGGAGGTTCCCGCCCGTCATCCAGCGCAGCAGCCTGCCTCCCACGAGGTCGGTGATCGCCCGGGGCGCGGTGAAGAAATCGATACCTCCGGCCGCCGGCGGCGTGTCCACCACCACGAGCTCCCAGGCCCGGGCGTCGATGAAGGTGACCGCCTCCTCGGCCGCGGCGTACGACTGGCTGGCGGGGAACTGGGTGGTGGCGGCGTGGAAGAAGGGATTGGCGACGAGTCGCTCGGCGGCTGCGGGGTCTGCATGCCTGCGAGCGATCGCCTCCCAGGACGCCGACGCATCGAGCATCGCGGCCCACAGGTTCGGTTCGTCCCCGAGGGGCTGGGGCTCGGTGCCCAACGTCGTGCCCAAGGCGTCGGCGAGACGCCGGGCCGGGTCCACGGTCACCACCAGGGTGCGGATCCCGCGGCGGGCGGCGACCACGCCGATCGCCGCGGCCAGCGTGGTCTTGCCGACCCCCCCGCCGCCGGTGACGAGGAGCGCCCGGGTGCTCATGCCGCCTCCCAGGCATCGGCGATGCGGGCGGCGACCTCGGCGGGGGTGAGCAGCCCGAACAGATAGGGGAGCTCGAGGTCCGCCGGCAGCCGGTCCAGCCAGGTCCGCTGTTCGCGGTAGAGGGCGACGTGGAGTCGGGCCGCGTCACCGGCGGGGCCCGCCGGAAGGGTGGCCGGGACGTCCAGGGGCCCGAGCACCCGGTTGGCGACGATCTGGCGATGGCCCACCACCTGCTCGCGCGCCAACCAGGCGAGCAGCTCCTCGGTCTCGACGGTGGGGAGCTCCTCGGGGATGGTGACGACGGCGAGGGACGTGTGGTCGGGGTCACGAAGGGTCTCGTCCATCCACCCCGCCTGCTCGGCGATTCTCCCTGCCGGGACCAGCTCCTCGATGGTCTTGGCTGCCCGGAGGTAGGAGCCGATCTGCCCGGTGGGTGGGCCGTCGGCGACGACGATGTCCCAGGAGTCGTGGCGGACCTCCCACAACACCTTTCCGATCACCACGATCTCGCGGATGGCGGGAGCGGCCGCAGCGAACGCGTCGAAGGCACGTGCCACCGGTCCGAAGGTGGCGACGGCCGGGACCCTCATCTGGGACTGGAGGTACTCGGAGAGGGCACGCGCCCGATCGATGCGAAGGGCCCACAGTCCGGGCCGGAGCTCGGTCGCGACCGGAGACAGAGGCCCGGTTCCCAGATGGGTCGCGAGGCCGTCACCCGATCCGACCATCGAGAGCGCCAGCACCCGTCGGCCTCGCCGTCGAGCGGCGATGGCGAGCGCGGCCGCCACCGCCGACTTCCCGACTCCGCCTTTCCCGGTGACGATCACGAGGCGTCGTTCCAACATCACCCAGAGCGTACGCCGTCGGGAACGCGGATCCATCTCCGGGTGTCGGATGTCGACCCGGTCGTCCTATCCTCTCCGGCATGGCATCCCTCGACGTCGACGCGCTGATCCAACGATTCCGGGAACGGGCCCACGCCGTGAAGGAGCGCAACCTCCCCCCGGTGGCGGGCGAAGAGCGCAAACGCCTCATCGAGCAGGCAGAGCTCGACTACCTCGACTTCTCCCTCATCGGGGCGGCCCGCTGGGAGGTGGAGGACGACGAGCTCGTCCTGCGGATCCCCCTCCATCCGCGTGGGTGACCCTCAGCTCGGACGGCGGGCGCGTCGTTCGGCGGCTCTGCGTTCGCTCTCGAGACGCTCCAGCTCCACCTCCGAGTAGTCCACGAACTTCATCGCCTCGGCGATGGCCCGATGCCCCGCCACCTCCGCGATCTGGCGGTGCATCTCCTGAGCGATGCGTCGGTAGGCGGGATGTCCGGCCGGCTGGCTGCGGAGCTCCAGGAGATGGAACGCCTCCCGTGCGTTCATCTCCATCACGAACCTGACGTGGTACGCGAAGGGCACGACGTACTGGGCAACCGTCGGTCCCAGCCGGTCGCGCACCGTCTCGTAGAGCTCGCCGGCGCGCTCCAGCACCGAGCGCCAGCGCGCCTCGTGACCCGCCTCCACGATGTGGGGAGGGACGTCGTAGCCGAGGCGGGTCGACCAGCGCTGCCATTCCAGGGTGAGCATCCGATGCCGTTGGAGATCTCGGAACGCCCCGAAATCGCAGACGACGTCGAAGCGGTAGACGGGACGCTCCATCGCTCGGGAGGGCTTGTGACGACGGTTCCCCCGATCACCCACCAGCGCCGCCAGCACCCGGGCCCGGTCGGTGGGGTTCATCGCCCTGGCGAGCTCGAGGAGCCGGGCATCGGAGAGTTCGGTCACCGGATAGAGGGCGGCCGCAACCAGTTTCACCTCGGCCTCGGGATCCCAGTCGGTGAGGGTGACACCGGCGGCTTCGGGGCGGGGTGCCTCGTCGATCTCGGCGGCGACCTCCTCGAGCCGACGGGCGGTGTCGGCCAGGTAGGCGGACCAGGCTCCTCCACGGTCGGGGAGGTCGACTCGGGTGAGGAAGGACGGGATCACCTTCCGAAGCTCGGTGAGCATGAGGTCGGCGTAGTCACGCACCTCTCGCAGGGGGTGCGCCCGCATCCGGATCAGGGCCATCTCATAGGCCTGGCCGGTGGCGTAGATCCCGACGTTGGAGAGGGTGGCGGCGGGGAGGAGCCCGCGTACGGTGTCGCACGCCTTCGCCCTGATCGTGGCGGACCACACGACCTTCGAGTCCTCGGGCGATCGGGGATGAGCCTGCTCGTAGCGCCGCTTCATGTCGGCGACCAGCTCCGCGTAGGTCTCGAAGAGCTCCTCCATGAACCGCACGTAGGCGCTCCGCAGCGGCGTCTCCTCGATCTCGGCCGGGACGAAGTAGCGGTACCGCCCGCCGAGTTTGGTGTCGTAGAAGATGTAGCGGGTCGACTGCTCGAGGTAGGCGGCCAGCCGACCCCATTCGAGGACCTTCGTGAGCACGTTGGAGGCCTGCTCGCAGGCGAGGTGGGCGCCACCGAGCTGCGCCACGGAGTCGTCGCCGAATTCGTGGAACACCCTGCGGTACAGGCGTTCGGCCCGCTCCAGCCCGACCGAGGCGTCGCCCAGACGGCGAGCGATCTCGTCGATGCCCGTCTCGGGGTCGCCGACGAACTCGTCGAGGAACAGTCGGCGGATCGATTTCGCCGATCGGCTGTACCGGGCGAACAGGGCTCCCTTCACCACTTCGGGAAGGTTGACGACCGCGAACACCGGCCGGTCGGTGTTGGTGAAGAAGCGTCGGAGGATCGTCTCCTCCTCCGGGGTGAAAGACTCTCGGTAGTACTCCACCGGGACGATCGTACCGGGCGGTCATGGCCGGCGGGACGAGCGCGGAACCCGGGGCGCTAGCGTGACGTTGATGATCCCGATGACGCTCCTGCGGCTCGTGCGAGTGGTGCTGGTCGTCGCCGCCGTGGCCTTGGCGGCGGTGCCGCTCTTCGTCCTCCTCGACCTGGCGAGGGGCGGTACCGGCTTCGGCCTGTGCCCGGGAGGGATCACCCGATGCCGCAACCCCTACACGGCCGCCCCCGAACTGTCGGCGGGACTCACCCTGGGGCTGTTCGTCATCCTGGCTGCGCTGCGGTTGGTGAACCGGATGTGGCGCCGGGTCGTCAGTGGGCGGCGGTGACCGCCTCGGCCTCCAGCACCGGTGCCTCCTGGCCCTTGGTCACCACCACGTAGATCGCCACCAGGATGAGGGCCGCCCCCGACCATCCGGCGAAGGTGAGGCGTTCGCCGAGGATGAGTGCGGCCCCGGCCACACCGAAGGCCGGTTCGAGGGCGAGGACGACCGCCGTGCGGCCGGGCCCGACCTGGGTCTGGGCCCACACCTGGAGCAGGAACGCCAGGGCCGACACCGCCACCCCGGTCAAGGCCAGCGCCGGCCACACACTCCGGGGAGGTACCGGCATCCCTTCGAAGGGGATCGAGAGGGCCAGGCCGGCCACGGCGGTGACGAGCAACTGCACGACGGTGAACGGCACCACCGGGTGACGGGGCGCCAGCCGGGCCAGGACCACGATGTGGAGGGCGAAGGCGACGGCACATCCGAAGGTGAGGAGGTCGCCGGCGCCGACCCGGAGCGGTCCTCGGAGGGTGAGGAGGGCCAGGCCGATGAAGGCGAGGACCGAGCCCACCACGACCCACGGGGCGGGCCACCGACGAAGGTAGGCGGCGGTGAGGAGCGGGGTGAGCACCACGTACATCCCGGTGATGAGCGCCGAGTTGGAGGCTCCGGTGGTGGTGAGGCCTGCCGTCTGCAGGGCGAATCCGGCGAAGAGGAAGGACCCGGCGATGGTGCCGTCCCGCCACAGCCGGACTCCTCGGGGTGGAGCGAGGAGGGCGAGCACGACCGCGCCGATGGCGAAACGCCAACCGACGAACGCCAGCGGGGGGAACTCGGCGACGGCGTCTTTCACGACGACGAAGGTGAGACCGAAGAGGAAGGCCGCGCCGGTGAGGGCGAGAACGGCGAGTCCGGGACGTCGCATGAGGACCGGGGAGGATACCCGTCGTGTCGTCACGTCCCGTGCCGCAGCAACTCCTCCACGGTCACGGATACGAGATAGAGCCCGGATGCCTCCACCGCGACACGCCCGTCGACGAACAGCTCGCCCGCCAACCGGAGGCGCCTTC
>JALSJV010000048.1 GCA_026989215.1 Acidimicrobiia bacterium
TCCGCACCCGCCGGCTGGAACGGCTCACCGGGCAGGTTCTCGCTGCCCCGGGGCGGGGAGTCGGAGAGCTGAGCTACCTGTTCACCTGTCTTCTGGACGCCGGGCCGGGGGCGGTGTTGTCGCATACGACGGCGGCAGCCTGGTGGGGTCTCCGTGGTTTCACCCTGTTGCCCGTTCATATCGCCCGGCTCCGGGAGACGACCGGCAGGGCACCGGCGTCGGGTGTGGTCCATGAGGTCCGTGACCTTCCCGAGGAGCTGATCGTCGAGGTTCGTGGAGCCCGTGTCGGTCGGCCGGAGCTCACCTTGTTCCAGCTCGCCGGCGTGGTGGGTGGGGTGCGCCTCGGGCGGGCGATCGACGATGCGTGGGCCGAAGGGCTGGTCGACGGTCGTGCCCTTCGTCGATGCCTCGATCTGATGCGTGACCGTGGGCGAAAGGGCACGGTCGCGTTTCGGGAGGCGCTCGAGGTGCGCCCGGATGAGTACGTCCCGCCCCAGAGTGGAGCCGAGGCTCGTTTCGCATTCCTTCTCGAGCGCATCGGGGACGAGCCGATGGAGCGGCAGGTGGACGTCGCGGGGTTGCAGGGCTGGATCGGAAGGGTCGACTTTCACGATCGGAAGCGGCCCTTCATCGTCGAGATCCTCAGCGAGCGGTATCACGCGTCGCTGGGTGATCGGGAGGATGATCGGCGGCGATTCGAAGCTCTTCGAGCGGCGGGTCGGGTCGTCGTCGGTTTCTGGGATTTCCAGCTCTGGCGCCAGGGCGAGGAGGTCGCCGGGATCGTCCGGCGGATCCGGATGGCTCTCGACGCGGGGGTCCGCCCGGATTCGGATCTGTTCGACTTTACGCTGGATCTCCATGAGCGCACCATGGACGGGTCGTCCCTCGGTGAGGCAGTCGCCATCTACCGTTTTGGCACCTGAATGTCGCGTATGACGCGCGATCTGGGTGCCAAAACGGGGAAGGGGGGCGGGATGTCTTGTTTTGGCACCTGAATGTCGCGTATGACGCGCGATCTGGGTGCCAAAACGGGGAAGGGGGGTCAGGGGGCTGCGCGTTCTGCCATGCCGTTCAGGATCTCGAGGACCACTCGGTTCGCGAGGTAGGCGGTGATCTCCGCCTGATCGTAGGGAGGGGAGACCTCCACCACGTCGGCTCCGACCACTTCGAGTTCCCGCGCGAGGCGACGGACGGTGTCCAGGAGCTGGCGTGAGGTCAGCCCTCCCGGTTCGGGGGTGCCGGTTCCCGGGGCCATCCCGGGGTCGACCACGTCGATGTCGACGGAGAGGAACACTCCCTTGGCGCCTCCCTCCAACGCGTGGGCGACGGCCTCGTCCACGACCGTCTCCAGTCCCCGATCGACGATCTCATCCATGAAGTAGGACCGCATCCCCTGGTCGCGCATCCACGCCACGACGTCGGGTTCGGGCCAGTAGCCGCGGAGGCCGATCTGCACGAATCGGTGACCGGGGACCGCACCCGACTCGACCAGGCGTCGCATCGGTGTGCCGTGTCCGTACAGGCGGCCGTTCTGGGTCTCGCCGGTGTCGGCGTGCGCATCGAAATGGATGAGCGCGATCTCGCCGAAGCCGTGGACGCGGGCGACGCCGGTGGCGTCGGCGAAGGTGATCGTGTGGTCGCCTCCGAGGACGATCGGGACCTTTCCGGCCCGGGTCACCGTCTCGACGACGGTGATGATGCGGTCGAGGGAGGTCTCGACGTCTCCGGGGATGACGTAGACGTCGCCGATGTCGACGACGCCGAGGGCCCCGAGGGGATCGATGCCGGTGGGGAGATGGGGTCGGTAGCCGTCCATCGCGCCGTAGTCGGCTTCCCGGATCGCCCTGGGACCGAACCGGGCGCCGGGGCGATGGGTCGTCCCCCAGTCGAAGGGGGCGCCGAGGATGACGACCCGACCGTCATGGGAGGGCACCTGGTCGAGGCGGAGCGCCGGCACGCCGAGGAAGGAGGACCGGGCCGCGAAGGCCAGGTACTCGGCCGTGGCGAAGGGGATCTCCGCCGCACGCTCTTCGTACGGGGTGTGCATCGACCGACACGCTACTCGGTGGACGGAGATCCGATCGCCTAGCATGCCGGGGGCGTCGAAGCAGTTGTGAGTCAGAGCAGAGAGGAACCCATGGAATCCGAGGCGACCACGGTCGATGCGACGATCGACGTACCCGAAGACCACGCCGCCGAGCAGGAGGGCGCCATGGTCCGGGCGGTGCTGAAGGGGATCGCGGTGGCGCTTCCCCTCGCCCTGGCGGGGATCTTCGCCATGCTGGTCGCCATCGGCCAGCCCTGGAACAAGGCCCTCGCCACGTCCTGGCTGCCGGGTGTGCTCACCGGGGTGTTCTTCGGAGGGTTCGCCGGGGTCGCCCGGACGATGGACTGACGGCGCTCAGCCGTCGTCGAGGTTGAACACCACCGTCTGCAGGTCGGTGAACTCCTCGATGCGCTGCCGTCCCCACCCGGTGTCGGTGCCTGCCGCGCCGCCGAAGGGCTGGAAGGTCTCCCAGAAGTCGGTGGAGTCGTTGACGATCACCGTGCCCGATCTGATGTGGTCGGCGTACCACCAGGCCTTCGACAGGTCGCGGGTGAACACGGCGGCCTGAAGGCCGAGGTGGCTCCGGTTGGCGATCTCGACGGCCTCCTGGTCGTCGCGGGCGACGAGGATCGGTACCACGGGGCCGAAGGACTCCTCCTGGGAGAGTGCCGAGTCTTCGGGGACGCCGTCGACCACGGTGAACCGGTAGTAGAGGGAGGTGGGGAATCCGTCGGCGCGACCTCCGCCGGTGAGGATCTCGGCACCCCGGGCGACGGCGTCGGCGAGATGGCGGTCCATCTTCTCGGCGGTCGCCTCGTTGTTGAGCGGTCCCATCGTGGTGGCCGGATCGAAGGGGTCGCCGAGCCGGACGTCGCGTTCGGCCGCCGTCAGGGTCGCGGCGACGAATTCGTCGTGGACGTCGTCGACGACGATGACCCGTTCGGTGGCGCAGCACACCTGTCCGGCGTTGTAGTAGGCCCCGTAGACGGCGGCCGTGGCCGCCGCCTCGACGTCGGCGTCGGCGGCGACGACGAGGGGACCGTTGCCCGACATCTCCATGATCGACCGCTTCAGTCCCATGGAGGCGACGATCTTTCGGCCCGTCTCCGAGGAGCCGGTGAAGCCGACGGCATCGACCCCGTCGTGGGCGACGAGGTACGCACCGACGTCGCCGCCGCCGGGCACGATGTTGATGGCGCCGGGCGGCACCCCGGCCTCGTCGAAGACCTTCGCCATCTCCAGCAGCGCCCAGGCGGTGAACTCGGGCGGCTTGATCACGAAGGCGTTCCCGGTGGCCAGTCCGGGGCCGACGTACTCCATGGGGATCATCACCGGGAAGTTCCAGGGGGTGATCGCCGCCCACACCCCCACGGGGCGGCGCAGGGTCACCATCCTGCGATGGCGTTCGGTGGTGGGGATCACCTCTCCGGTGAGGCGTTTGGCGTCTTCGGCGGCGATGGAGAAGTAGTCGCCGGATTCGGCGATGTCGTCGATCGCCTCGGCGTGGTATGGCTTGCCCTGTTCGAGGGTGAGGATTCGGGCCACCTCCTCCACCCGTTCGGCCCAGAGTCGGGCGATCCGATGGCACAGGTCGGCGCGTTCGAACGCCGACCAGTGGCGCAGCTCCTCGGTGGCGGCCCGGGCGGCCGCCACGGCCCGGTCGATGTCCGCCGGCGTCGGCTTCGGCAGGGTGTAGATGTGCTCGCCGGTGACCGGTGAGCGGATCTCGTACGTCTCGTCTCCGGTCCCGTCGGTCCACTCGCCGCCGATGTAGAGCTGAAGGTCCACCGGTGCCTCCTCGTCGCGACGTCGAAGGGGAACCTAGCTCGGAGCCTCGGCCGGGGTGCGTGTACCCTCGCCTCGGCGGTTCCCGAGTCGAGGAGGAGCGATGGCGAAGATCCACGGCGGGCAGATCATCGCCCGGGCCCTACGGGCCGAAGGGGTGGACACGATCTTCACCCTCACCGGCGGCCACATCCTTCCGATCCTCGACGGCTGTGTCCAGGAGGGGATCCGGGTGGTGGACGTCCGCCACGAACAGGCCGCCGCCCACGCCGCCGAGGCCTACGGTCGTCTGACGGGGCGGCTCGGGGTGGCGGCGGTCACCGCCGGGCCGGGCGTCACCGACGCCATGACGGGGGTCGCCAACGCCTGGTACGCGGGCACGCCGATGCTGCTGCTGGGGGGTCGGCACATGCTCCGCCAGGAGCTGAAGGGGGGCCTGCAGGAGATGGACCATCCCCGCCTGTTCGGGTCGATCACCGCCTGGTCGGCGACCGCCTGGCAGATCGAACGTCTCGCCGACTACGTCGCCACGGCGGCCCGTCACGCCTTCGTGGGTCGTGGTGCACCCGTCTTCCTGGACGTCCCCATGGACGTCCAGTTCGACATGATCGAGGAATCGGCGGTGTCGTGGCCGTCCCGGTATCGGGCGAACGTCCCCGTCGGGCTCGACGACGCCGCCCTCGACGCCATCGTCGACGCCCTGGCGAGGGCCGAACGCCCGATGATCTTCGCCGGCGCCGGCCCGCGGGGCGACCAGCCCTTCCCGCTGCGGGAGCTGGCGGAGGCCCTCCAAGCCCCGACCTATCTCAACAGCCGGGCCAGGGGTGCGCTCCCCTTCGACCACCCGCTGCTCGGCCGCCACACCCGGTCGGCCGCCTTCGCCGGCTGCGACCTCGTGCTCGCCTTCGGGGTGGACTGGGATTTCCGGACGAAGTACGGGGAGACGATCGCCGCCGACGCGTCGGTGATCCACGTCGACGCCGACCCGACGAAGATCGGATGGAACCGCCCGGTGGAGATCGGGGTGGTCGCCGATCCCGCCACGGCGGTGGCCCAGCTCGTCGGGGCCGCCGAACGCTTCGCCCGCGCCGAGATGCCGACCTGGACGAAGGAGATCCTCGACGCGGACGCCGCCGCCCAGGCCGAGGCGGAGGCGCAGGCCGCCGACGACTCGTCTCCGGTCATGCCCCAGCGGTTCGCTCGGGACGTCGCCCGGTTCTTCGGTGCGGACGCGATCGTCGCGGTGGACGGGGGCGACATCGTCTCCACGACCGCCAAATGGCTTCGTGTCGCCACACCCGGCCACGTCCTCGACCCCGGACCCTTCGGCACCCTCGGAACGGGAGCTCCCTTCGCCATCGCCGCCAAGGTGGCCTTCCCGGACAGGTTGGTGGGGATCGTCTACGGGGACGGCGCCTTCGGATTCAACGCGATGGAGTTCGACACGATGGTGCGTCTCGGGCTCCCCATCGTCGGGGTGGTCGGCAACGACGGCGTGTGGGCGAACATCAAGACCATCCACCGGATGTTCTACCCGGACCGCCTGGTCGCGACCGACCTGGGGATCCGGCCCTATCACGCGATGGTGGAGGGTCTCGGTGGCTACGGGGAGTTCGTCGACGATCCGAAGGAGATCATCCCGGCGCTGGAACGGGCGAAGGCGTCGGGCAAACCGGCGCTCGTCAACGTCCATCTCGCCGAGACGATGAGGATGTCGTCCAACTACAGCCAGTGACTGGGACCTGTCTGTTGTGTGGCGTAGCCGTCGGTTCGGGATGGTCGAGACGATCCAGACGATGAGGATGTCCTCCAACTACGGCCAGTGACTCACGGGGTCGTGTC
>JALSJV010000049.1 GCA_026989215.1 Acidimicrobiia bacterium
GGTATCGGAACGAGTCGACGACCATCCTCCCACCCTACCTCACCCCTTCTTCCCCCTCTCTGAGGGGGAAGTACCCCACGCCGTGAGGCGTGGGGGGATGGGGGTGCCGCAGTGCGCGGCCTGCGGCGCGTGGCTCCTGAGGGGGAAGTACCCCACGCCGTGAGGCGTTGGGGGATGGGGGTGAGGTAGTGCGCGCCTTGCGGCGTGTGGCTCCTGAGAGGGGGAAGTACCCCACGCCGTCAGGCGTGGGGGGAGGAGGCCAGTTCGAGGCCTCGGAGGCGTTCGAACACGACGTCGGCGTGCCGCAGATAGCGGTGGGGGTCGAAGAGCTCGTCGAGCCTGCCGGGGGGGAGTCCGACCTCGGGATCCGCCTCCAGGAGGTCTCGGAGATCCGCTCCCCGCTCCCAGGCGGTCATGGCGTTGCGTTGGACGATCCGGTAGGCGTCGTCCCGTGTCATCCCCTGGTCCTCGATGAGGGCGAGGAGCACCCCCTGGGAGTACACGAGTCCCCGTGTCGCCTCCAGGTTGGTGCGCATCCGGTCGGCGTCCACGACCAGGTTCTCGACCAAGGCGGCGAACCGCACCAGCATGTAATGGAGGGCGGTGCTGGCATCGGGGAGCACCACCCGCTCGGCCGACGAGTGGCTGATGTCACGTTCGTGCCACAGGGCCACGTTCTCCAGTCCCACCTGGGCGTAGCCACGGAGCAGGCGAGCCATCCCCGTCATCCGCTCCGACAGGATCGGGTTGCGTTTGTGCGGCATCGCCGACGAGCCCTTCTGACCTCGCCCGAAGGCCTCGTGGACTTCGCGTACCTCGGAACGCTGCAGGTGGCGGATCTCGGTGGCGAACCGTTCCAGCGAAGCACCGCAGAGGGCGACCGCCTGGAGGAACTCGGCGTGACGGTCGCGCATCGTCACCTGCGACGAGGCGGGCTCGATCCCGAGGCCGAGCCGTTCACACACGTAGCGTTCAACCTGGGGAGGGCAGTGGGCGTAGGTGCCGACTGCCCCGCTGATCTTCCCCACCGCCACCGTCTCTCGGGCGCGGAGGAGCCGTTCGTGGTCACGGGCCAGCTCGAACGCCCAGGTGGCGAGTTTCAGCCCGAAGGAGGTCGGCTCGGCCCAGATGCCGTGGGTTCGTCCCACCATCACCGTGTCCCGATGCTCGAGCGCCCGGTCCCGCACCACCTCGAACAGGTGGGAGACGGCCACGAGGAGCAGATCCACGGCGTCGCGCATCCGGACCGCGCCGGCCGTGTCGAGCACGTCCGACGAGGTGAGGCCGTAGTGGATCCACTCACCCCCGGTCTCGACGGACGCCGCCAACACGTCGACGAAGGCGGCGACGTCGTGGTTGGTGACGCGTTCCCGCTCCGCCACCTCCTCCGGGGTGGGGGTGGGGGCGGCGTCGGCGGCTGCTGCCGCGTCGGGAGGGGCCACCCCCAGCTCGGCCCAGGCGGCGACGACGAGCGCCTCGATCTGTTTCCAGATCTCGAGCTTCCGATGCTCGGACCAGAGCTCGGCCATCTCGGGCGTCGTGTAGCGGGGGATCATCGGCGGAGCGGAGGGTACCCGAGGTTCAGCGGTCGTCGGCGGCGAGCCAGCGGCGACGGCCGTGGGTCCACGGCCGGGCAGGATCGGCGAGGAGGAGTTGGAACACCCCGATGTTGCCCCGCTCGAAGGCGATCGCCGAGCCCGCCATGTAGAGGCGCCAGATCCGGTAGATCTCCTCCGACGCCACCGCCACCGCTCGATCGTGGTTCCGTTCCAGGTTCGCCACCCAGTGGCGCAGGGTGAGGGCGTAGTTCATGCGGAGGGCTTCGGCGTCCCGGAGCTCGAACCCGGCATCCTCCGCCCTGGCGATCGACTCGTCGACGGGGACCAGCTCACCGTCGGGGAACACGTAGGTGTTGACGAAGGTGGGGCGGCGGCGACCCCGTCGACGGGCCCGGGTGACGATGCCGTGGTTGAGGAGCCGCCCGCCGGGGGTGAGAAGGCGGTGTAGCCGCTCGAAGTAGCCGCGGAGCTGGTCCCGACCGACGTGCTCGAACATCCCCACCGAGGCGATGGCGTCGAAGCTCCCGTCCACCTCCCGGTAGTCCCGACAGAGGATCGTGACGCGGTCCTCCACCCCGGCCTCCTTCACCCGCTGCTCGGCCAGGTGGGCCTGCTCGGGGGAGAGGGTGACGCCGGTGGCCTCCACGCCGTATTCGGCGGCGGCCCAGATGACCAGGGACCCCCAACCGCACCCGACGTCGAGGAGCCGCTCCCCCGGTCGGAGCTCCAGCTTGCGGCAGATCAGGTCCAGCTTCCGCTGTTGGGCGACTTCGAGGGGCTCGTCGGGGTCGAGGAAATACGCGCACGAGTAGACGAGGCCCGGGTCGAGGAAGAGGGCGAAGAAGTCGTTCCCGGTGTCGTAGTGATGCCTGACCGCCTGGCGGTCCCGACGGAGGGAGTGGAGACGTCCCCGCACCCGTGGCCGTTCGGCCTTGGACTTGCGGCTGTCTGCGGGAAGGCGTCCGATCAGCCGAAGGAGGGGGACGGCGTGGCGGGCACGGGCGGCATGTCCGAGCTCCTCGCCGAACTCGACGATGGAGAAGATGTCCCCTTCGAAGTCGACGTCGTCGAAGACGTAGGCCTCACCGGCGGCGAGGTCGCCGGGTGGGAGGAGCAGGGCCCGCAGGGCGCCGGGATGACGGAGGACGATGGTGGCGGGGGCGTCGGACGGGCCCCATTCGGACCCGTCCCAGGCGCGCACCCGAGGGCCGGGGATCCCGGCCATCTCCACCAGCGTCTCCCAGATTCGGCGAGAGACCTCGATGGCCTTCACGCTCCTGAATCTATTACGACCTACGCTCCAATGTCGTCGCGAGGTCGGCTTCACGCCCTCCAGGTCGGCTTTCCCTGGGGTGGCGACACCGTCGGGCCGAGCCGGGGACGGCGACTACGGTGCGGCCGTGTCGGCTCCCCCGATCCCCCTCGCCCGTGCCCGACGGATCGCCCTCGCCGCCCAGGGATTCGACCGACCCCGGGCCAGGGGGAGGGTCGACGTTCGCCACTTCCGACGGGTGCTGCGGACCGTCGGGCTCGTCCAGCTCGACTCGGTCAACGTCGTCGTCCGTGCTCACTACCTGCCGTTCTTCTCCCGGCTCGGACCCTACGACCGGTCGGCGCTCGATCGTTGGCTGTGGGGCTCGGGCGAGGTCTTCGAGTACTGGGGGCACGAGGCCTCACTCATTCCCGCGGAGCGCCACCGCTGGTTTCGTTGGCGCATGGAGCAGGGCCTGGGTTGGCAGCGGGTGACCCGGCTGGAGGCGGACGACCCCGAATACATCGAATCGGTCTACGACGAGATCCGCCTTCGCGGCGCCCTGGAGGTCCGGGATCTTCCCGAGCCGGGGGAGCGGGACGCCACCTCCATGTGGGGTTGGTCGAAGGGGAAGGCGGCCCTCGAGTCCCTGTTCGCCCGCGGCCGGGTGACGACCGCCGCCCGTCGCAACTTCGTCCGCCGTTACGACCTCACCGAGCGGGTGATCCCGTCCCGACATCTGCTCGACGACCCGCCGACACGGCGGGAGGCGCAGCGGGAGCTGCTCCGGCTGGCGGCCCGGTCCCTGGGGGTCGCCACGGTCGACGACCTTGCCGACTACCACCGGATCCCCATCCGCGACGCCCGTTCCGTCATCGGTGAGCTCCTCGGAGACGGGGAGCTGGAACAGGTGGCGGTGGAAGGCTGGGGACGTCCGGCGTACCTGCACGCCGAGGCGAGGGCTCCCCGCCGCGTGGAGGGCGCGGCGCTGATCTCGCCCTTCGACTCCCTCATCTGGCATCGGCCCAGGTTGGAGCGGCTGTGGGGCTTCCGATATCGGCTGGAGATCTACGTGCCCGCCGATCGCCGGGTCCACGGCTACTACGTCCTCCCCTTCCTCCTCGACGGCGATCTGGTGGCCCGGGTCGACCTCAAGGCCGACCGTGAAGCGGGGCTCCTGAGGGTCCGGGCCGCCTTCGCGGAGGAGGGGCACGACCCGGTGCGGGTCGCCCGGGAGCTGTGCTCCGAGCTCGAGAGGGCGGCGTCGTGGCTGGGGCTGGACGGGGTCGCCGTCGAGGATCGGGGAGACCTGGCGCCCCGTCTGGCCGGTCTCAGCCGCTGAGGGTTTTCTCCGCCAGCTCCCGCCGGTACTCGTCGAGCCGGGCGGTGAGGGACGGATCTCCGACGGCGAGGATGGCGACCGCGAGGAGCGCGGCGTTGGCGGCCCCGTCGACCGCCACCGTGGCGACGGGGATCCCGGTCGGCATCTGCACGGTGGCGAGGAGGGCGTCGAAGCCCTGCAGGGAAGCGGAGATGGGGACACCGATCACGGGGATGGTGGTCTTGGCGGCCATCACCCCGGCGAGGTGGGCGGCCTTGCCGGCTCCGGCGATGATCACGCCGTAGCCGGCCTCCCGGGCCCCGGCGGCGAACGCGAAGGCGGCGTCCGGGGTCTTGTGGGCCGACAGCACCCGGACGTCGTGGTCGATCCCGAACCGTTCCAGGATCGCCGCGGCTTTCTCCATCACCGGCCGGTCCGATCCCGATCCCATCACGATGGCGACACGCATGGCCGGGCATGGTAGAGGCCCTCCCCGCCCTTCACCCGTTTTGGCACCCAGATGTCGCGTATGACGCGCGATCCAGGTGCCAGAACGGGGGGTGCCCGGTCAGCCCACGATGACGGCATGGACGAGATAGGTGGCCGAGCCTTCGTCGTCGTTCCAAGCCGAGGTCGCCCGGATGCGGCGCCACTGGGGGTGCTCCGGGTCTCGAATTCGTTGACCGTCAGGCAGCCGGATCCAAGGTGCGGCTTGGAGCAGCAGATCTTTGATGTACCACTCGTGCTCCACCAGGATGGATCCGTCTCGGACGAGACGGGTCAGATAACACCGCCCGAGGCCTGCAACTTGGCGCACGTCTCGCGTCTCCCCAAGAGGTACGAATCTGACGAGGCGGACGTCACCGATCTCGAAGACGAGCATGTCGTCCTGTGCATCGACGACGGAGCCGCAAACGTCGTAGATGTCTTCTGCGATGTGCCTCAGGTATTCGATCCAGCAGGGACAGGTACCTGGTTCGCCACCTCGGAACTCGATCGCCGAGCGGTGAACTTCACCGACCTGCACATCGGGGAAGGCGCCGTCCTGGATCACCCATGATTCGAGAGAGAACCAGAGGTCTTTGCCGAGCGGTTCAGGTCGATGCGTCGCCAATCGTGACTCCAGGCTCAGTACTCGTCGAGCCAGTTCCAGCAGACGACCATGCCTTCACAGTAGGCCGTGATCACTCCTTTGCCGCCTCGGGAGTAGTTGACGACTTCACGGACCCAGACGCTTGAGACTTCCCGGCACCGGAACCGTACGCACTCGAGCCTCGAGTAGCGGCGTCGATACACCCAGGTCGGCTGAGCTCGCCCGTCCCACGTATCTGGGAATCGGACCGTATCCCGGATGACACGGACGTTCCACAAGGAGTGTTTACCGCCGATATGCAGATACCCCCAGGTGCTGCTTCCCCGGCGCAGATAGGCTTGGCGTCCCCAGGGATCCCGGTATCCGGCTGCCACCGTGTAGTCACCACCGGCCGAGAGGCCGAGGTGGTTCTTTCTCACCGTGGGGGATGACGGATCCTGAGGAAGTCTGGCACGTTCTGCCAGTGCGAGCGCCCTTTCGATCGCATTCCGAGTGACCGTTGGGTCATCGCCTATCGACGCCGTTCCCAGCTCCCGATCGAGCTCCTCGGCGGTACGCAGCGTCTCCGAGGAGACCGTGAGGTAGGAGGGGGCGTCCCGAGAGGCCGCTGGGGGGGGATGCCATGGCCGCGACCAGAGTGAGAGCCATCATTGTCCGGAGCATCCCGCTCTCCTTTCCCCCAGGATCGCCGCGGCTTTCTCCATCACCGGTCGGTCCGATCCCGATCCCATCACGATGGCGACACGCATGGCCGGGCATGGCAGAGGCCCACCCCGCCCTTCACCCGTTTTGGCACCCAGATGTCGCGTATGACGCGCGATCCAGGTGCCAGAACGGGGGGAGGGGGGCGGTCACGGCGGGGCAGGCGGACGCCCGATGTCCCGTCGGTACTGCATCCCCTCCCAGCGGATCAGGTCGACCGCCTCGTAGGCGCGGGTACGGGCCGCTTCGAGGTTGTCGCCGAGACCGACGACGCTCAGCACCCTCCCTCCGGCGGTGACGAGGCGCCCCCGGTCGTCTCGGGCGGTCCCGGCATGGAAGACGAGGACGTCGTCGCACGCCGCGGCCGCCTCCAGGCCGTGGATCGCGTCTCCGCGGCGGGGTGACTCGGGGTACCCGGCGGACGCCAACACCACGTTCACGGCGGCCCGCGGGGACCAGATGAGCGGCTCCGCGCCCAGTCGCCCCTCCAGGGCGGAGACGATCACCGCCAACAGGTCGCTCTCCAGCCTCGGCAACACCACCTGCGTCTCGGGATCGCCCAGGCGGACGTTGAACTCGATCACCTTCGGGCCGTCACGGGTGAGGGCCAACCCGGCGTAGAGGAACCCCAGGTAGGGGGTGCCGTCGTCGGCGAGGCGGTGCAGCGTCGGTCGGATCACCCGTTCCACCACCTCGTCGACCAGACCGGCGGGAAGCTCGACGGGCGAGAAGCTCCCCATCCCCCCCGTGTTCGGTCCGGCGTCCCCTTCGGCGAGGCGTTTGTAGTCGCGGGCCGGCTCGAGCACCGCCGACTCACGTCCCGAACAGACGGCGAACACGCTCAGCTCGGGACCTTCCAGGTACTCCTCGATCACCACCCGGGCACCCGCCTCCCCGAACCCTCCCCCGAAACACCGCGTCACCCACGCCAGGGCCTCACTCCGGTCGTCGGTGACGAGGACTCCCTTGCCCGCGGCCAGGCCGTCGGCCTTCACGACGTACGGACCCTCGACCGCCTCCAGATGGGCGCGGGCGGCGGAGGGGTCGTCGAAGGTCTGGGCTGCCGCGGTCGGCACTCCGGCTGCCGCCATCACCTCCTTGGCGAAGGTCTTCGAGGCCTCCAGTCGGGCGGCCGCCCGCGAGGGGCCGAAGGCGGGGATTCCGACACCTTCGAGGGCATCCACCACCCCGGCGGCGAGGGGGGCTTCTGGACCCACCACCACCAGGTCGACCCGGTGAAGTCGGGCGATCGCCGCCACCGCGCCGGGGTCGGTGGGGCTCACCCCGTCGACGATCGTGGCCAGCTCCGCCAGCCCGGGGTTCCCCGGCAGGGCCATCAGCTCCTCGAGGCGGGGACTTCGGGCGAGCGCCCAGCCGAGGGCATGCTCCCGAGCTCCCGATCCGAGGAGGAGGACCCTCATGTCCGACAGACGAGCTGGTGTCGTTCCGGGCCGACCGAGATCCACGACACCGGGACGCCGACCCGCTCTTCGATGAATTCGATGTAGGCCCGGGCCTCCTTGGGCAGCTCGTCGTACTCCCGTACCCCGCTGATGTCCGTGGACCAGCCCGGCAGGGTCTCGTAGACGGGAGTGCAGTTGTAGAGGACCCGCTGCTGGCGGGGGAACTCGTCGTAGCTCTCCCCCAGGGATCGGTATCCGACCGCCACCTTGATCGTGTCGAAGGCGGAGAGGATGTCCAGCTTCGTGAGGAAGATCTCGGTCAGGCTGTTGACCCGGACGGCGTATCTGAGGGCGACCAGGTCCAGCCAGCCACAGCGACGTCTCCTCCCGGTGACGGTGCCGTACTCGCCGCCGAGCTCGATCATCCGGTCGCCGGTCTCGTCGTGGAGTTCGGTGGGGAAGGGGCCCGTCCCCACCCGGGAGATGTAGGCCTTGGCGACACCGATCACCCGGTCGATCGCCTTCGGGCCGATCCCGGACCCGACGATCGCGCCGCCGGCGGTCGGGTTGGAGGAGGTGACGAAAGGGTAGGTGCCGTGGTCGATGTCGAGGAGCGTCCCCTGGGCGCCTTCGAAGAGGACCTCGTCGCCTCGGGCGAGGGCCTCGGCGAGCAGGAGGGAGGTGTCGGTGACGTAGGGGAGCAGCCGGTCGGCGTACTCGAGGTACTCGTCGATGATCTTCTGGGGGTCCATCGGGAGCTGGTTGTAGACCCGGGTGAGGATCTTGTTCTTCTCCTCCAAGGCGACCTCGACCTTGTCGGCGAAGATCCTCGGGTCGAACAGATCCTGGACGCGGATCCCCTGCCGGGCGTACTTGTCCGTGTAGGCGGGGCCGATGCCCTTCTTGGTGGTGCCGATCTTGTTCCGTCCCAGGTACCGCTCCATCACCGCATCCAGCTTGCGGTGATAGGGCATGATGAGATGGGCGTTCGACGAGACCCGGAGCCGGGAGGGGTCGAGGTTCCGCTCGGCGAGCATGTCGATCTCCTCCAGCAGGACCTTGGGATCCACCACGAGGCCGGAGGCGATCACCGGCGTGCAGTGGGGGTACATGACGCCGGAGGGGATGAGGGAGAGGGCGAAACGCTGCTCCCCGACGACGATCGTGTGCCCGGCGTTGTTGCCACCCTGGTAGCGCACCACGTAGTCGGCGGACTCGGCGAAGTAGTCGACGACCCGACCCTTGCCCTCGTCGCCCCACTGGGCGCCCAATACGATCGTTGCCGGCATGAGGGTGATGCTAGGACGCCCCGCCCCGGGCCGATTCCGGTCGGTGGGGCGAGTCCGAGGGTGGCGACCGGATAGGGTTGAGGGGATGACCGAACGCGAGCCGGGAGCGCCACGATGAGCGGCAGGCTCATCCTGATCGGCTCTGGAGAGCTGGCCCCGACGATGGTGCCGATCCATCGACGGGGCCTCGAGGCGGCAAGGACCGACGTCGTCACCGTCCTCGACTCGCCCTACGGCTTCCAGGAGAACGCCGACGGGTTGACCGAGCGGATCCGGGCGTTCTTCTCGACCAGTCTGGGCGCGGAGGTCGTGGTGGCCGGGCTGCGCCGGGTGGAGGCGTCGGAGGGGACGCGGCTGCGGGCCCTGGCGGCCGTCGAGGCGGCCCGGTATCTCTTCGCGGGTCCCGGATCGCCCTCGTACGCCCTCAGGGTGTGGTCGGAGGCGGGGATCGGCGACGCCGTGGCCCGTCGCCTCGCCGCCGGGGCCACCGTCTCCCTGGCGTCGGCCGCCGCCCTCACCGCCGGAGTCCACACCATCCCCGTCTACGAGATCTACAAGGTGGGCGCCGACCCCTTCTGGCTGGACGGTCTGGACCTCACGGGTCCCCTCGGGCTGCCGATGGTGGTGGTGCCCCATTGGAACAACGCCGAAGGCGGCACCCACGACACCAGTCGCTGTTACATCGGTCGGCGCCGCTTCGAGCGGTTGGCGGAACGCATCGAGGTCGGCGTCGTGGGGATCGACGAGCACACCGCCGCCGTGTTCGATTTCGGCGGGGAGAGCCTCGCCGTGTTCGGCAGGGGCACGGTCACCCTCCTCGGGGAGGGCGAACGCGTCGTCGGAGCAGGTGAGACCCTGGGCCTCGACGAGGTCGGTCGGGTGCTCGGGTCGGGGCCCCCGGTCCGTCCGCAGGTCGAGCCGAGCCCCTCTCCGGGAGGCTCCCTCGGCGACGCGCTGGCGGTCGGGGACGTGGAGGCGGCCGTCGAGGTGGTGGCGGCGTGGATCGAACACGCCGTGGAGGGTTCGGCGGAGGCGAGAAGGGAGCTCGAACGGGGTGTGGTGCGCCTCGTCGAGCTGGCCGTCGAGGGTGCGGAGGACCCCCGCGGTCGGATCGCCGGGTTCGTCGAGCTGATCCTGGACCTGAGGGCCCGGCTGCGGGCCGAAGGCCGCTGGGAGGAGGCCGACGCGGTCAGGGGACGCCTCGAGGAGCTGGGTGTCGAAGTGCAGGACCGGCCCGAGGGCTCGACCTGGCGGGTGGCCGGGCCGGGACTTTCGACCCGAGACGGTGGCGGATAGCATGACGTATCGTTCGGTTGACGGTGGGTCGCGTGCGACGTATCCATGCCGCCCACCGAGCCCGAACTCACGGTGGTGGACGTGACCGATTCGAGCATGCGCATCGGAGTGTTGAGCACGTACCCGCCGACCCAATGCGGCCTGGCGACGTACACCCGCGCCCTGGTGGACGGGATCGCCGAGGTTCGGGGCGGCATCGACGGGATCGGGGTGGTTCGGGTCGTGGACCGGATCGACGACATCCCCGACGACGACCCGCCGGAGGTGGTGGGTGCGGCGATCCCCGGTGGGCCCGGATGGGAGCTGGCCGCCGACGTGTTGTCCACCTTCGACGTGGTCTCGGTCCAGCACGAATACGGGATCTACGGACCCGACGACGGGGAGGCCGTCGTCGACATGCTGAAGCGAATCTCCGCTCCGGTGGTGACGACCCTCCACACGGTGCAGGATGGCCCGACGTCCCATCGGCTGGCGCTGCTACGCCAGATCTCGGAGCTGTCGGACGCGGTCTGTGTCACCTCGGAGTCGGCCCGGCGTCGGCTGCTCAGCGACTTCGGTCTCGACTCGTCGAAGGTGTTCGTGGTGCCCCACGGCGCCCACCTCTTCGCACCCGTCACCCCTCCCGACGACCGGCCCCGGATCCTCACCTGGGGTCTCATCCGGCCGGGGAAGGGGATCGAGTGGATGATCCTCGGGATGAAACGGCTGCGGGACCTGCAGCCGCCGCCCCTCTACGTGGTCGCCGGGGTCACCCACCCCCACACGGTGGACGCCGAAGGGGAGAGCTACCGTCGGTACCTGGAGGGCCTGGTCCACCGAGCCGACCTCGGCGACGTCGTCGAGTTCCGTGACGAGTATCTCGACGACGCAGCCCTGGCTCGCCTGGTGGGGGAGGCGAAGGTCGTCGTCATCCCCTACGACACCACCGACCAGGTGTCGTCCGGAGTGCTGATCGAGGCGGTCGGGGCGGCCAAGCCGGTGGTGGCCACCGACTTCCCCCATGCCCGGGAGATGCTGGCCTCAGGTGCGGGGATGATCGTCCCCCACGCGGAACCGGCGGCCCTCGCCGACGCGGTGGGTCGCCTGCTGACCGACCCCGCCGCCTACGCCGAGGCCTCGGCAGCCGCCCGTCGCCTCTCCACCCACCTGTCGTGGCCGCAGATCGGACGGCGGTTCCTCGACGTGTTGGAGACGGTCCGGCGGCGGGCCGCGGAGGATTCGGCGCACCTGTCGGTCGCCGAGGAGTCGTCGATCCACCAGCCCTGAACCTCCGGTGCCGTCACAGGGCGCCGAGCGCGCTCAGCAGCGCGGTCTCGGAGACGAGGGCGCCGCCGACGGCCCGGTCGGCCGCCCCGTAGGTGAGGTAGATGGAGCCGTCGTCGAGGCGGTGGGCGCCCTGGACGAACACGACGTCGTCGACGTCGCCTCGGCGTTCCCAGGGAAGTTCGGGGGCGAGGAGGGGCTCGTCGAGACGGGCCAGGGTTCGGCCGGTGGCGGGATCGAGGAGCGCGACTTCGGCCGTGTACACGCCGTCGCCGTCCCGCTCGTGGAAGAAGAGGAGCAGCCCGGCGTCGGTGGCGACCGGAGGTGCTCCTGCCCCGACCTTGTGCCCCTGCCGTCGTGGCCGGATCACGACGTGGTCGTCGAGATGGGCGAGGTGGTCCTCCCAGTATCCGTCGGGCGGATCGACGAGTTCGGCGATCGAGTCGAAGACGGCGAGCTGGATGTCGGGGGCGATCCGGTGCAGCATCGCCACCCGACCGTCGGTGAGCTGGAACAGGACCGCGTCCTTGTTGGGCAGATCGTCCGGGCCCACGACGACGGCGTCGTCCGCGGAGAACTCGAATCCGCGGCCGTTCAACACCAGCGGGGCGAGCCCGATCCTCCAGGGTCGGCCGGTGGCCGGGTCGGGGAAGTCGGTGTAGGTCATGTAGTAGGTGCCGTCGACGAGCTGCACCCGGGGGTCTTCGAACCCGTGGCGTGTACCGTCGACGGCGGCGAGGACCTTGTCGAACCGGTAGCGGCGGCCGTCGTCGGAGACGAAGAGCAGCACGTCCGACCGGTAGTCCCGGAATCGGGGCCCGGGGCCGTCCGGATCGGGGAGGTAGCCGTCTCGCACCCCCCGGGCGAACAGGTGGAAGCGGCCGTCGACCACGGCGAGGCCGGGGTTGAAAACGGGGCCGTATCCGGGGACCGATCCCGGCCCGACGAGGGGTTCGGCGCTGATTCGACGGGCGAGCATGACGTGCGGCGTGTGATCTTGGCGCGTTCGCGACGGAACGTGTGGATTTTCCGTCGGCCCACCCGGGTCTGCCATGAGGCCGACCGGCATCCGCGCGCCGCGCCGGGGCATGGGTTTGGGGCCCGTAGCAGAGCCGACGCGCGATCATGATGGAAGACGCTGCAACGTGCCGTATCCGCTCGGACGGAGGCTCGAGACATGTCGAGACCGGTGCTGTTCGAACGCCACGTCGCCAACCCCATCCTGACGGCGTCCGACTGGCCGTACCCGGTGAACACCGTCTTCAACCCGGGAGCGACCGTCGGACCCGACGGGGAGACGATCCTGCTGGTGCGGGTCGAGGACCGAACCGGGGTCTCCCACTTCGGTGTCGCCCGATCCCAGGACGGATACACCCGCTGGAAGATCGAGCCCGAGCCGGTGTTCTCCCCCGACCGGGAAGGGACCCACGAGACCTGGGGGGTGGAGGACCCGAGGATCACCAGGGTCGGGGACCGGTACCTGATCGCCTACACCGCCTTCTCGTCGGGTGGCCCCCTCGTCGCCCTCGCCGAGACCAAGGACTTCCGTACCTTCGAACGGCTCGGCCCGGTGATGGTGCCCGAGGACAAGGACGCCGCCCTCTTCCCCGCCAAGTTCGGGGACCGGTGGGCCCTCATCCATCGTCCGGTGATCTCACCCGCCACCCGGGTGGTCGGCCACATCTGGTTGTCGTACAGCCCGGACCTGCTCCACTGGGGCGAGCACCGGGTCGTCATCCCGGCCCGCTCGGGATCCCACTGGGATGCGGAGAAGGTCGGGATCGGTCCCCCTCCCCTGGAGATCCCCGAGGGCTGGCTGGTGCTGTTCCACGGGGTGAAGATGACCGCCGCCGGCGGCGTGTACCGGGTGGGGACGGCGCTCCTGGACCGGGACGACCCCCTCCGGCTGCTCGGCCGATCCGACGAATGGGTGTTCGGTCCGCTCATGGAGTACGAGCGATCCGGGGACGTACCCGACGTCGTCTTCCCCACCGGGTGGATCCTGGAGGAGGACGGCGACACGCTTCGGGTGTACTACGGGGCGGCCGACACCTGCGTCGCCGTGGCCACCACCCGGGTCTCGACCCTCCTCGAGCACATGGTGGAGACCTGTGCGTGCGGGACGCGGCACGGACTCGACCACGAATGCCCCTGCACGGTCGCACCGAGGGCTTCGCAGTCGGGCTCGGTCACGTAGACTGACCCCATGCCCCGTATCCGCGCCGAGAACATCGAGGCCCACAAGGAGCTCCAACGCCGAGAGATCCTGGAGGCCACCCACGCCCTGCTGGCCGAAGCCGGAACCGCCGAGATCCCCCTCGGGGACGTGGCGGCGAGGGTCGGGATCGGACGTACCACGCTGTACGAGTACTTCCGCGACAAAGACGACCTCGTCGCCTCCCTGGTGGAGGAGACCCTTCCGTCGGTGATCGCCGACCTCATCGCCGGGGTCCCCCAGGACCTCGACATCGAAGACCGGCTGCGGCGGCTCGTGCGCGCCACCGTCCAGTTCGTCGTCGACGACCCGGTGCTGGGGCTGATCTTGCACCGGGAGCTTCCCCGCCTCTCGGCGGAGGCGCAGGAACGGATCCGGGTCGCCCACGCCGACCTGTCCCGGGAGATGAGCTCGCTCTACATGGCGGGGGTCACCGAAGGACGGTTCCGGGCGATGGCGCCAGACGTGGCCGGACGGTTCATCCACGAGACGATCATGGCGGCGGCGCGGATCATCATCGACGCCCCCGACCCCGGCGCCCGACTCCCGGAGGTACTCGACGCCACCGAGGCCTTCCTCATGGGAGGGCTGTCCGCCTCGTGACCCGCGCGGCGTACCGCCGTTGGGGGGAAGCGCCGCCGGAAGGAGTCGGACGATGACCGGCCCGGTTCGCTATCTGAACCGCGAGCTGTCGTGGCTGGACTTCAACGGCCGCGTCCTCGCCCTCGCCGAGAACCCCGGCGTGCCGCTGTTGGAGCGCGCCCGGTTCCTGGCGATCTGGGCGGGGAACCTCGACGAGTTCTTCCAGGTTCGGGTGGCCGGGCTCGCCGAGCAGGTGGCACACGGGGTCCGCACCCCGACGCCGGACGGCCGCACCCCGGCCGAGCAGCTCGCGGGCATCCGGGCGGTGGTGGAGGAGCATTATCGCCGGGTGTCGAAGCTGTTCCTCGACGACCTCGCCCCCCGGCTCGCCGAGGCGGGCATCGCCTTCAGCGACTACGGGACGCTCGACGCCGACGACCGAGCGTTCCTCGACACCCAGTTCCGCGAGCGGGTGTTCCCGGTGCTGACCCCCCTCGCCGTCGATCCCGCCCACCCCTTCCCCTACATCTCCAACCTCTCGCTGAACCTGGCCGTGATCGTGCGGAACTCGGAATCCGACGTCACCCGGTTCGCCCGGGTGAAGGTGCCGCCGATCCTCCCCCGGTTCGTGGTGATGCCCGACGGGCGGCGGTTCGTACCCTTGGAGCAGGTGATCGCCACCCATCTGGAGGACCTCTTCCCGGGGATGGAGATCCTCGAACATCACGTGTTCAGGGTGACGAGGAACGCCGACTTCGAGATCGAGGAGGACCAGGCGGAGGACCTGCTGGAGGCGATCGAATCCGAGCTGAACCGTCGACGATTCGGACGGGCGGTCCGCCTGGAGGTGCAGCCGACCATGTCGGGGGAGGTACTCGACCTCCTCATGCGGGAGCTGGGCCTGGGCGAGGACGACGTCTACGTGGTGGAGGGTCCCCTCGACATGGCGGGGCTGGGGGTGTTGAGCGAGGTGGAACGACCCGACCTCCGTTTCGAGCCGTGGGGCTGGGTGACCCAGCCGCGGTTGGCCGCCTCCGGCGGTGAGCAGCCCGACATCTTCGCCGTCATCCGGGACGGCGACGTCCTCGTCCACCACCCGTACGACTCGTTCACCAGCTCGGTGGAGGCGTTCATCGAGCGGGCGGCCCACGACCCGGACGTGCTGGCCATCAAACAGACCCTCTACCGCACCTCCCGGGACAGCCCGATCATGCGATCGCTGATGGAGGCGGCGCAGCAGGGGAAGCAGGTGGTCGCCCTCGTCGAGCTGAAGGCCCGCTTCGACGAGGAGCGCAACATCGAATGGGCTCAGCGGCTGGAGGACGCCGGCGTCCACGTCGTCTACGGCGTGGTGGGGTTGAAGACCCATACGAAGACCGCGCTGGTGGTCCGGCGGGAAGGTGACGAGGTTCGGCGCTACGCCCACATCGGCACCGGGAACTACAACGAGACGACGGCCCGGGTCTACGAGGACCTGGGGTTGTTCACCGCCGACCCAGAGGTGGGGGCCGACCTGACCGACCTGTTCAACTTCCTCACCGGTTACAGCCGTCACCGCTCGTATCGGAAGCTGCTGGTCTCGCCGCTCAGCACCCGCCGTCACCTCGAGGAGCTCATCGAGGCGGAGATGCGCCGTCCCGGGGGAGGCCACATCACGATGAAGATGAACTCCCTCGCCGACCAGGCGATGATCGACGCCCTGTACGAGGCGTCCCAGGCCGGGGTCAGGATCGAGCTGATCGTCCGGGGTATCTGCTGTCTGGTGCCGGGCGTTCCGGGACTGTCGGAGAACATCACGGTCCGATCCATCGTGGGCCGGTACCTGGAACATTCCCGGGTGTACCGGTTCGGTCCCCGGGGACGGGGCCGCTCCTACTATCTCGGCTCCGCCGACCTCATGCCTCGCAACCTCGACCGAAGGGTCGAGGTCCTGGTCCCGGTGGACGACCCCGACCTGCAGTTCCGGATCGACGAGATGATCGACGTGCTCCTCGCCGACGACACCCTGGCGTGGGAGCTGGGCTCGGACGGTCGCTGGGCGAAGGTGCCGACCGAGCGTGGGATCGAGACCCACCTCACGCTCCGAGGGCTCGCCGAGGCGCGGGCGAAGGCGCGCGTGGACTGACACGACCCCCTCGTCACGGGGTCACCCGACCGAAGGTCGGCGGTCCGGGAGGTCACGGCTCGGGTCAACCGTTCCCGTTCCTCGTCGTTCTCCTGCTCAGGGCTCGAGCGGCGATGGTGAGGATCAGGACCAGCAGCATCAGCTCCAACGCTCCCGCCCACGCCCGGGCATGGGCCGCCTCGTACGGTCCCCGGGCCTCGGAGTAGATCAGCAGCGGCAACGCCGTCTGTGCCTCCCCGACGAGGCGGGTGACGATCTCGAACGCCCCCAGAGCCGTGAGGAGAAGCGGAGCCGTCTCACCGGCGGCTCTGGCCACGGCGAGCATCGCGCCGGTGACGAGGCCGTTCGACGCCGCCGGCCACACCACCCTGGTCACGACCTGCCATCGGTGGGCCCCGAGGCCGTAGGCCGCGTTCCGGAGGTCGTCGGGTACGAGCCTGAGGACCTCCTCCGCCGACCGGGCGACGATCGGCAGCATCAGCAGCGACAGCGCCAGGGCACCGGCGAGGGTGGAGAAGCCGATCCTCCCCTGGACCACGACGGAGTAGATGAACAGCCCGACGAAGATCGACGGCACCCCCGTCATGACGTCGGTGAAGAACCTGATGAGCGGGCTGAGCCTGCTCTGGCCGTACTCGACGACGAAGGTCGCCGCCCCGATTCCGAGGGGGACGGAGAGCAGCGAGGCGATCGCCACCATGTACAACGTGCCGACCAGGCCGTGGAGATACCCGCCTCCCGGGCGTCGCTGGGAGAAGGGCTGGACCGACGTGAGGAACTCCCACGACATGGCACCGACACCGCGGCGGACCACCTCGAAGAGGATCATGACGAGGGGCATCACCGCCAGGGCGACGGCGCCGACGAGCACCACGGTGACGATCCGGTCACGTCGGCGTCGCCTCAGGGCCGCCGGATCCGCGTCGTGAAGGGAGCGGCTGGTCATGATGGTCACAGACTCTGCTCCTTCGCCACGTAGCCCCCGGTCGCCCACACGATGAGGCGTGCCGCCATGTTGACGACCACCGTGATGACGAAGAGCAGCACCCCGACACCGATGAGCGCCTTCACGTTCTCGGGTGCGGCCTCCTGAAAGGTCACGGCGATGATCCCGGCCATCGACTGTCCGCCGCGGAACACCGAGGACGGGATCTGCTGGGATCCGCCGATCAGCATGGCGACGGCGATCGTCTCCCCGAGGGCCCTGCCCAGCCCCAGCATCGTGGCGCCGATGATGCCCGGCCGGGCCCGCGGCAGGACGACATGTCGCATCACCTCCCAGCGGGTGGCACCGAGGGCGTAGGCGGCGCCGATCTCGGTGACCGGGGTGCCCGCCATCACTTCCCGCGAGACGGCCATGACGATCGGCATGACCATGAAGGACAGGACGATCCCGGCCGCGAAGTAGTTGTAGGTCACCACCGGACCGCCCAGGAACGGAACGAACGTCCCGAGGGTGTTCGCCACGACGTCCATGAGCGGTCGGAGCACGGTCGGGACGAAGAACAGCAGACCCCACAGGCCGAAGACGACACTCGGCACCGCGGCGAGGAGCTCGATGGTGTAGGTGAGGCCCGCGGCCACTCGTCGTGGCGCCGCCTGCGTGATGTAGAGGGCGACGGCGACGGCCAGGGGGACGGCGACGGCGAGGGCGATCCCCGAGGTGACGAGCGTCCCGACCACGAACGCCAGCGCGCCGTACTCACCGGTGATCTCCGAACGCGAGGTGCCGGGATCCCAGACGGAGCCGGTGACGAAACCCCACCCCTCCCGGCTGAGCACCGGCCACGCCTGGACGGTCGTGGAGATCAACATCGTGGCGAGGATCGCCAGGACGCCTGCCCCCGCGACCCCGAGGACCACCCGAAAGATCTCGTCGGGACGCAGCAGACGCCGTCGACGCCCCGAGGAGATTCCCGTTGCTGCCATTCCTGCTCCTTCCACCAGCCGGCCGATGGGTCCTACCGCTCGGCGTCGATCAGCGCGACCTTCGCCAGCGCCTTGGCCTGCAGGGAGTCGGGCAGAGGGGAGTAGAGGAGCTCGCGGGCGAGGTCGTCGCCGTCTTCCAGGGCCCAGGTGATCCAGGCCTTCAACGCTGCGGCCTCGGCCTCGTCGTAGCCGCACGTCCAGGCGAGCAGCCACGTCGCCCCGGCGATCGGGTACCCGTCACCGCCGACCCCGAGGATGTTGAAGCGGAGGTCGTCGGGGATGGCGATCCCGTCCGCTGCCGCCGCCGTCGACTCCAGCGTCGGCTCGACGGCGTTGCCGTCTTCGTTGAGCATCTTGGCGACGGGGATCCCGGTCTCGATGGCGTAGGACAGCTCGACGTAGCCGACGGATCCGGGGTTCTGCTGGATCTGGGCGGTCACACCGTCGTTCTTCTCCCCTCCGACCGAGTTGGGGGCGGGCCATTCCACCTGTTTCCCGGCTCCCGGGCCGTTCTTCCAGTCGTCGGAGACGCTGCTCAGATAGGTCGTGAAGATGCTCGTGGTGCCGGAGCCGTCCGAACGATGGGCGACGACGATGTCGGCGTCCGGCATCACGACGCCGGGGTTGAGAGCGGCGATGGCGGGATCGTTCCACCTGGTGATCTTCCCGAGGAAGATGTCGGCCAGCACGGGTCCCGACAGGGTCAGCGAGTCGACCCCTTCGACGTTGTAGGCGACCGCGACGGCCCCGAACACCGTCGGGATGTGGACCGGCTCGCATCCCCTGGCGGCGGTGGCGTCGGCGAGCTCCTCGTCGGTCAGGAACGCGTCGGACGCCCCGAAATCGGTCTGCTGTCCGATGAACTGCTCGATCCCCCCGCCCGAACCGATCGACTGGTAGTTGATCGACACCCCGGGCTCCACCTGCCGATAGGCGCCGATCCACTCCTGGTAGAGGGGCGCCGGGAACGATGCACCGGCTCCGAGGAGCTCCACCGGCTCCGACGACGGGGAGCCGGACGAGTCGTCGTTCGACGCCCCTCCGCAGGCGGCGGCGACGAGGGCCAACACGATGAGGAGGGTCGTCGGCCTACTGGGCTTCATGCCTCACTTCCTTCCTTGCGGTCTCGGTGTGTCCAGGACCATTCACCTGGACGGGCAGGGAGGGTACGGAGGCCCCTTGACCGCCAGCTTGCCGGGGTGTGAACGCCAGACGAACGTCTTCCGCGGGTGGGGACGACGGCGTGCCGAAGTGGGCGAGCACTCCGTCGAAGGGACGACGTGCAGGGTCGTCGGAGACGTTCACCGGGCGTTCACCGGGTCGCGATCTTCCGGCCATGTGACGGCCGTAGGGTGCGCACACGACACGAGGATCCAGGGTGAAGACCGCGGACCACACGAGCGACCAGGGGGTGATCTTCGAGACGAAGGCCCTCAACGTGTTCTACGGGGAGTTCCGCGCGGTTCGGGATATCGACCTCCAGGTGCGCGCCAACGAGATCACCGCCCTCATCGGACCCTCGGGATGTGGCAAGTCCACCGTGCTCCGAACCCTCAACCGGATGAACGATCTGATCCCGAACGCCCGCGTCGAAGGCGTGGTTCGCTACAACGGCGAAGACCTCTACGACCCCGACGTCGACCCGGTCGAGGTGCGCCGACGCATCGGGATGGTCTTCCAGAAGCCCAACCCGTTCCCCAAGACGATCTACGAGAACGTGGCCTTCGGTCCCAGGATCGCCCGGCTCGACGGCGATCTGGACGTGATCGTCGAAGAGTCCCTCCGCAAGGCCGCCCTCTGGGACGAGGTGAAGGACAAGCTCCACGAACCGGCTCTTGCGCTCTCCGGTGGTCAGCAGCAGCGACTCTGCATCGCCCGGGCGATCGCCACCAGCCCCGACGTGGTCCTCATGGACGAGCCGGCGTCCGCCCTCGACCCGATCGCCACCCTCCGGATCGAGGAGCTGATGTTGGAGCTGAAGCAGGACTACACGATCGTCGTCGTCACCCACAACATGCAGCAAGCGGCACGGGTGAGCGACCGGACCGCCTTCTTCTCGGTGGAGGTCGGCGACGGAGGTCGTCGGACGGGGAAACTCGTCGAGTTCGACCTGACCGAACGAATCTTCACCTCCCCATCGCAGAAGGAGACGGAGGACTACATCACGGGTAGGTTTGGGTGATGAGTGACCGTCGAAGCCACTTCCATCGGGAGTTGGCGGAGCTCGAGGCGGAGCTGATGGGCGTCGCCGAGCGAGCGGAGCGCATGATCGGAGAGGCGGTCCGCGCCGTGGTCGAGGACACCCCGGCGCTCGCCGACGCGGTGATCGCCCAGGACGACGAGATCGATCGGATCTACCTCGCCATCCACGACCGCTGGCTCGAGCTCATGGCCCGACAGCAGCCGATGGGTTCGGACCTTCGGCTCATGTCGGCCATCCTGGTGCTCAACGCCACGCTGGAGCGGATGGGTGACCAATGCGTCAACATCTCCAAGATGGCCAAGGTGGTCCATGGGCTGCCTCGCAGCCAGCAGATCCTCACCGAGCTCCAGGAGATGGCGGACCTGGTGCGCCCCATGGTGAGGACGGCGATGGACGCCTTCGTCCGGCGCGACGTGCCCACGGCGCTCACGCTCCCCGAGATGGATGAGCCGGTGGACCGTCTCAACCGGCAGATGTACCGGCGGGTGGTCGAATGTGGGCCCCGCAAGGAGCAGCTCGAATGGGCGACCCGGATGATGATGGTGGCGAGGGCGCTCGAACGGATCGGCGACCAGGCGGTCGACGTCGCCGAGCAGGTGGTGTTCCTCGCGACGGGCGAATTCCGGGAGTTCGGCGACACGGCGGGGACCGGTGAGCACGGCTGAGCCCCGCGCCCGGATCCTCATCGTCGAGGACGAACCCTCACTGGTCGAGTCCCTCCGGTACGCCCTGGAGGTCGAAGGATTCGAGGTGTTGACGGCCGACAACGCGGTGGACGGACTGGAACGGGCACGGACGTGGCGTCCGTCGCTGGTGCTCCTCGACCTCATGCTTCCCGGCGGCTCAGGACTGGACGTCTGCCGTCAGATCCGGGCGGGCTCGGATGTGCCGATCATCGTCGTCACCGCCAAGGACTCCGAGGCCGACAAGGTGGTGGGTTTGGAGCTCGGCGCCGACGACTACGTCACGAAGCCCTTCTCGACGCGCGAGCTGATCGCCCGGGTCCGGGCTCAGCTCCGTCGGGCTCATCGGGCCGGGACCTTCGGCGACACGAACGAGATCCTCCGGGCAGGACCCTTCGAGCTGGACATCGACGCCCACGAGGTGCGGCGGAACGGGGAGCCCGTCCCCCTCCGCCCCAAGGAATTCGACCTGCTCGAATCCCTGATGCGTCGGGTCGGTCGGGTGGCGAGCCGGGAGACCCTCATCGACGAGGTGTGGGGCCCGTCCTATTACGGGGATACCAAGACCCTCGACGTCCACATCAAGCGGCTCCGTCAGAAGCTGGAGCCCGATCCGTCCCGGCCCCGGCACATCGTCACGGTGCGGGGGATCGGCTACAAGTTCGTCGATGGTTGAACGTCACGGCCGGGTGAGACTCACCACCAGGCTGCTGGTGGCCTACGCCGTCGTCTTCCTCGTGCTGATCGGTGGCCTCGGATTCCTGGTCGACCTGTCGATCCGCGGGGATCTCGAACCGGGGGAGCTGGCGACGGTCCGACGCGATCTCGCCGCCGCCGCCGCCCTGGCGGGGCTCGTCGGGGTGGTGGCCGTCGGGGTGGTGGCGCATCTCCTCGCCCGACCTCTGCGGCGCCTGGCAGCGGTGGCCACCGCGATCGCGGACGGTCATGTCGACCTGCGCCCGGAACGGTCGAGCGTCACCGAGCTCGACCGGCTCGGGGTGGCGATCGGTCGAACCGCCAGTGAACTGGGGTCACGTCTGCGACAGCTCGAAGGGGAGCGACGGCGTCTGGAAGTGGTGCTCGAGGCGCTCGACCTGGGGGTGCTGCTCGTCGCCGGAGACGACACGGTCCTCTACGCCAACGCCGCGACGGAGGTGCTCTTGGGGACACGTCCCGTGAGCCTGTCGGAGGCCACGCCGGTGGCGCTGCGTCGAATCGTCACCGATGCACGGGCCGAGGCTCGGCAGACCCAGGACGAAGTGGAGCACGGAACGCCGAGCCGGATCCTTCACGTGACCGCCACCCCCCTCGACGACGGGGGCGTACTGGTGGTGCTCGAGGACATCAGCGAACGCCGACGGCTCGAGGCGATCCGACGTGACTTCGTCGCCGACGCCTCCCACGAGATGAAGACCCCGGTCGCCGGGATCCTCGCCTCCGTCGAGGCGGCGGAGACCGCCCTCGTGCACGACCCCGATCGGGTCGGAGGATTCCTCGATCAGGCATCCGCGTCGGCTCGTCACCTGGCGCGTCTGGTCGGCGACCTCCTCGACCTGTCGAGGTTGGAGGTGGCGGAGCCGCAGCGTCAACCGGTCGCCTTGGATGAAGTGGTGCGTGACGAGGTGGAGCGGGCGGCTCCGGCGGCGGAGCAGGCCGGAGTGCATCTCGAGTTCGACGTGGCGCCGGTCACGGTGATCGGCGCCCCCGCCGACCTGGGTCTGGCGGTCGGCAACCTCATCGAGAACGCCATCCGCTACAGCGCTCCGGGGGGCACGGTGGAGGTTCGTCTACGCGTCGACGGGGATGTGGCCGAGGTGACGGTCCGGGACACCGGGATCGGGATCCCCACCTGGGCCCTCCCCCGGGTGTTCGAACGGTTCTTCCGGGTCGACGCGGCGCGGTCCCGGGCCACGGGAGGGACCGGCCTCGGGTTGGCGATCGTGAAGCACGTCGTCGAGCGTCACGGCGGCACCGTCGACGTGACCAGCGAGCTCGGCGTGGGATCGACCTTCCGCATGAGGATTCCGGTCTCGTCGGCCTGACGCCGACCGGGAGGTGCTACCGTGCCCGCCCGGAATGGCCGAGTCCCCGGCGACGACCGAGCGGTCCGGCGGAGTCCCCCGATGGCTCCGCCTGCTCTTGGTCCTCGGATTCCTCTATCTCTTCCTCGTCGGGGTCAAGGGCCTCGAGACGGGGATCAAGGTCTTCGGGGCCGACACGGCGGAGCGGATCTTCGGATACGTGTCCTCTCCCGTCGCAGGCCTGTTCGCGGGCATCCTCGCCACGGTCCTCGTCCAATCCTCGTCGGTGACGACCTCCACCATCGTGGGCCTCGTCGGTTCCGGTTCGCTCTCGGTGGCGGCCGCGGTCCCCATGATCATGGGGGCGAACATCGGGACCACGGTCACCAACACCCTCGCCTCTCTCGGTCACGTTCGCCGCGGCGCCGAGTTTCGGCGGGCCTTCGCCGGAGCCACCGTCCACGACTTCTTCAACGTGTTCGCCGTGCTCCTCTTCCTGCCCTTGGAGCTGGCGACGGGGTTCCTCTCCCGATCGGCGTCGGCGCTCTCGTCGGCCCTGGCGGGGTCGGAGGCCGTCGCCGGGGCGGCGCCGGGCACGAGTCCCATCAAGAGCGCGATCAAGGCGCCCGTGAAGCTGATCGAAGGGGGGATGACGGACCTCGGTCTGCACACCGGATGGCTCGGAGCGCTCCTCCTCGCGCTCTCCCTCGCCCTCATCTTCCTCGCCCTCGTCCTCATCACCCGGAACATGCGCATCGTCATGGCGGGGCGCATGGAGGCCGGGTTCAACGCGGTCCTGGGTCGTGGAGCCGGGGTGGGGGCGATGATCCTCGGGGTGGTGGTGACGGTGGCCGTGCAGAGCTCCTCGATCACCACCTCGATCCTGGTGCCCCTCCTGGGCGCGGGGGTGATCACCCTGGAGAACGCCTATCCGGTGACCCTCGGGGCCAACCTGGGGACGACCGTGACGGCGTTGTTGGCGTCGCTGGCGGCCGACCGACCCGAGGCCCTCACCATCGCCCTCACCCACACCCTCTTCAACGTCTTCGGGATCCTCGTCTTCTATCCGCTTCCGGCGGTGCGACGACTCCCGATGCGGGCGGCTCGGGCCCTCGCCGAGGTCGCCACCCGTCGCAAACGCGTCGTCGTGGCGTACCTCGTCTTCGTGTTCGTCGTCGTCCCGCTGGTCGGTATCGTGGTGTTCAGGTGAGGTGACGAGATGGTCTTCGAGTTGTTCTCCGGCAAGGGCGAGTCCCAGATCGAGCGGATCGAGGAGCAGATCCAGGAGATGCTGGCGGCCTGCGGCCGGACCATCGACATCGCCACCGACGCCCTGTTCGGCCGGGTCGCGCCGGCCGAGGTGGGTACGAAGCTTCGCAAGAGCGACCGGTCCGTGAACCGCCTGGAGCGGGAGATCCGCCGTGAGCTGGTCGTCCACGCCGGGGTCCGGGGGGCGTCGGCCGACATCCCGGCGATCCTCGTCTACATGTCGATCGTGAAGGACATCGAACGGCTCGGCGACTACGCCAAGAACCTGTGGGACGTCGCCAACGCCGGGGGCGACCTCACCGGGCTGGCCGAGTTCGACCGCATCCGGAACGACGCCGCCTGGGTGCGGGAGCTCGTCGACCGTACGGCGAGGATCTTCGCCGAACGCGACGCCGAGGCCGCCCAGGTCGCCCTCAACGAGGCCGATGCGAAGCTCGACGAGTTCGACGCCATGGTGATCGCCCAGCTCACGTCGGATCGGCCGTCGCGGGAGGGGGTGCCGATCGCCCTCGTCGCCCGCTACCTGAAACGGATCAGCGCCCACCTGATGAACGTGATGACGGCGGTGGTGATGCCCCTCGACCGGCTCGACTACTGGGACGAGGATAAGGCCGACCGCTGGTGATCGGGCCCGGTCCGGGTCGTCGAGGGTTCACGGTGGGAACCGACGGCCGCTAGCCTGTCGTTCCAGACGGCGATGTCGATCCTCGACCACATCCACGAGCCCTCGGACCTGCGTGCGCTCGACCACGAGCAGCTCGTCCAGCTCTCCGAGGAGATCAGGGAGTTCCTGATCGAGAAGATCTCCAAGACGGGCGGGCACCTCTCGCCCAACCTGGGGATCGTCGAGCTGACCCTCGCCATCCACCGCGCCTTCGACAGCCCCCGGGACCGGATCATCTGGGACGTGGGACATCAGGCCTACGTGCACAAGATCGTCACCGGCCGCCGGGACGGGTTCGATCGACTTCGAACCTTCGGAGGGTTGAGCGGGTATCCGTCCCGGGAGGAGAGCGTCCACGACTGGGTGGAGAACAGCCACGCCTCCACCTCGCTGAGTTACGCCCTCGGCCACGCCCTCACCAATCCCGACTATTGGACGGTGGCGGTGATCGGTGACGGGGCCCTCACCGGGGGGATGGCGTACGAGGCGTTGAGCCACATCGCCGTCGCCAAGCCTCGGCGCCTCGTCATCGTCGTCAACGACAACGGGCGCTCCTACGACCACACCGTCGGCGGCCTCGCCACCCTCGCCAACCTGGCCCACTACCGCTTCGATCCCCGGTATGAGTGGGCGAAACGGTCGGTGGGGCGCATCCTGAAGGGCCTCCCCCTCGTCGGGGAGACCGCCGACGAGCTCGCCACCCGGTTCAAGGAGGCGCTCAAGCAGATCTTGGAGCCGTCGACGGTCTTCGACGCCCTCGGGCTCAAGTACTCGGGCCGGATCGACGGACACGACATCCCCCTCCTCGAGGAGACCTTCGCCCGGGCGAAGGAGTACGACGAGCCGGTCATCGTGCATGTGGTCACCGAGAAGGGTGCCGGATACGAACCGGCCATCCAGGACGAGGTGGACCGCCTTCACGGTGTCGGCAGCTTCGACATCGCGACCGGCAAACCCGTGAAGTCCGAGCTGAAACTCACCGACGTGGTCGGTCGGGCCCTGGCCGACGCCGCCGAGCGGTATCCGGACCTGGTGGGCATCTCGGCGGCGATGATCTCCTCCACCGGCCTGAAAGCCATGGCCGACGCCCATCCCGACCGGGTGATCGACACGGGGATCGCCGAGCAGCACGCCGTCACCCTCGCCGCGGGGATGGCGATGGCGGGAAAGCGCCCGGTGGTCGCGATCTACTCGAGCTTCCTGCAACGTGCCTTCGACCAGATCGTCACCGACGTCGCCCTGCACGGGCTCCCCGTCACGTTCCTCATCGACCGGGCGGGGATCACCGGTCCCGACGGGCCATCGCACCACGGGGTCTTCGACCTGTCCTACCTGCGTCTGGTTCCCGGGCTGGTCGTCGGGGCACCGGCGGACGCCACCGAGCTGTGCGCCATGATCGAGACGGCCCTCGACCACGACGGACCGATCGCCATCCGCTACCCGAAACACGCCGCAGCCGGACTTCCCTCCCTGCCCGTCCCGCCCCTCCCCATCGGGGTGTGGGAGGAGCTCCGTCAGGGGGACGACGTCCTGGTGTTGGCGACCGGCCGAATGGTGGAGACCGCCCAGAAGGCGGCGGCCGCCCTGGAGGCCGACGGCATCACCTGTGGGGTGGTGAACGCCCGGTGGGTGAAGCCCCTGGACGAGCGGCTCGTCGACTGGGTCTCGGCGTACCCGCGGGTCGTGACCTTGGAGGACAACGTGGTCGCGGGTGGGTTCGGAGCGGCGGTCGCCGAGGCGCTGTCGGGGACGGGTCTGGGGGGACGGCTGTCGATGGTCGGAATCCCCGACCGGTTCCTCCCCTTCGGCTCCGCCGCCGACGTCATGACGTCGGTCGGACTCGATCCCGACGGGGTTGCCCAGCGGATCCGCTCCCTCGTCGAGTCCTGAACCTCCCCGCTCGGGCCCCCACGGCGTCGCACGAGCGCTCGGCGACGAACGACTTTCGGATCGAATCCCCCGGTTTCAGTTGAAGCGCTTGCAGGGGGGCAACTAGGGTTCCGCCAGCCCCTATCGGGGTTCCATCAATTGGGAGGAATACGGATGGGTAAGAAACTGACGCTGCTCACGGCAGTGTTCGCGTTGGTGGTCGCCGCCTGTGGTGGCGGCGCGGAAGAGACCACGACCACCACCGCTGCCCCCGAACCCGGCCAGACGACGACCACGGCCGCCCCCGCGCCGGGTGGCGGCGGTGACGCCGGAGCCGGAGGCGGAGGCGCCCAGGAAGGCGGAAGCCTGCTCGACACGGTGATCGCCCGTGGCACGCTCAACTGCGGTGTCAACGAGACGCTCGCCGGGTTCGGGTTCAAGGACGAGTCCGGTCAGTTCGTCGGCTTCGACGTCGACCTCTGCCGGGCGGTGGCCGCCGCCGTGCTGGGTGATGCCAACGCCGTGAAGTTCGAGCCGCTGACGGCTGCTGCTCGGTTCGAGGCGGTCAACTCGGGTCTGGTCGACCTGCTGTCCCGGAACACCACCTGGACGCAGAGCCGTGACACCGACCTGGGTCTCGACTTCGGTCCGACCACCTACTACGACGGCCAGCAGCTCATGGCGAAGGCGGCCGACGGCTTCAGCGCCTCATCGACGCTGAACGACATCGCCGGCGCCGTGGTGTGCACCAACGCCGGGACCACGACCGAGAAGAACATCACCGAGGCCTCGGATGCGCTCGGGCTCAACATCACGTTGCAGACCTACGAGGACTTCAACATCGTGATGGAGAACTTCAAGTCCGGGGCTTGTGACGTGGTGACCACCGACGGTTCGGGCCTGGTGTCCCGCAAGGCCACCGACCCGGCCGGTGGTGAGTGGGTCATCTTCCCCGAGGTGCCGATCTCCAAGGAGCCCCTCGGTCCGGCCTGGAAGCAGAACGACTCGGTGTGGGGTGACGTGGTCCGCTGGACGGTCTACGCCATGATCATCGCCGAGGAGAAGGGCATCACCAGCGCCAACGTGGACCAGATGGTGGCCAACCCGCCGGATGGCGAGGCCAGCCGCCTGCTGGGCGCGTCGGAGGACGAGATCCAGACGAAGATGGGTCTGCCCGCCGACGCCTTCTACCAGGTGATCAAGCAGGTGGGGAACTACGGTGAGGTCTTCGACCGTCACCTGACGCCCCTCGGCCTGAACCGAGGCCTGAACGCCCTGTGGTCCGACGGCGGACTGCTCTACGCACCGCCCGCCCGGTGACCCGACGATGACCTGAGGAGGGGGGCGCATCGGGCGCCCCCCTCCCCACATCTCCCCCATGACGCAGAGCCGGATCGACGCCACCCAGACGAGACCGCCCCTCTGGCGGAACGTCACCTTCCTCAAGTGGGCGACCCAGATCGGGGTGCTCGTCGGGTTGGTCACCCTGGCCTGGATCCTCATCGGCACCGCCCTACGGAACCTGGAAGCCCAGGGCCTCTCCCTCGACTGGGATTTCCTCACCGACCCGGTGGGGATCCGTCTCGGCGAAGGAATCTTCACCCAGCCGGCATCGGGGCTGGAGGCCTTCGCCACCGCCATCGTCAACATGCTGCGGGTGACGGCGTCGGGCATCATCGCCGCCACCATCCTCGGCGTCCTCGTCGGGATCTCCCGACTCTCCAGCAACTGGCTCCTCTCTCGAGCCGCCACCGCCTACGTCGAGTCGATCCGCAACGTCCCGCTCCTCATCCAGATCGTTTTCTGGTTCTTCCTCATGACGCTGTTCTTCCCGACCCTCGATGCCGAAGGGTCGGGGCCCATCCCCGGGTGGCTGATCGTCAGTCGCAAGGGGGTGTCGATCCCCTGGCTGTTCCCGACGGAGGTCTTCTGGCAGTGGTTCGTGTTCGTCGCCGCCGGAGCGTGGGCGGCGCGGCGGATGTATCGCCGTCGGATCCAGCTCCTCGAAGAGACCGGGCGTGAGACCCACCCGGCCCGATGGGCGCTCGGCACCTTCGTCCTCTTCGCCGTCGTCGGCTGGTTCGCCCACCCGATCGCCGGGGCGTTCGGGTGGCTGTTCGCCCTGGTCGCGGCGGCGATCGCCGCCATCCCGACGGTCGTCTTCCAGATCGCCTTCGCGCTGCTCTCGATCTGGATGGGTGCCCGTTGGATCCGCCGCTTCCTCGACTCGCGTCGCACCCCGGCCGGGCTCGCCCGGCTCACCGACGACGACTATTTCCGCATGGGCCTCGCCGGTGCGTTGGGGCTGGCCGGGGCCATCGTCTTCATGGTGCTCCCCCAGCTCACCTCCCTGATCACCGACGTCGGCCATTTCGTCTTCGCGTTCTTGGACCAGAAGTTCGACTTCCTCCGCACGGGGTCGCCGCTCCGGCTGGGACGCCCCAGCATCGTCGTCCCCGGGAAGTTCCCCCAGATCGGAGACACCGGGATGACGATGACCCCCAACTTCTTCGGCCTCTGGGTGGGGGTGACGCTGTACACCGCCGCGTTCATCGCCGAGATCGTCCGGGGCGGGATCCTCGCCGTCCCCAAGGGCCAGACGGAGGCAGGGCTCTCCCTCGGCCTGAAGCGGAGCCAGGTCCTCCGGATGATCGTCCTGCCCCAGGCGTTCCGGATCATCCTCCCGCCGATGGGGAACCAGTACCTCAACCTGGCGAAGAACACCTCCCTCGGGATCGCCATCGCCTTCGCCGAGCTCGTCCAGGTCGGCCAAACCCTGTTCAACCAGACCGGTGACACGATCCAGGTGTTCCTCATCTGGATGGGCTTCTACCTCTCGGTGAGTCTCATCCTCTCCAGCATCGTCAACTGGTACAACCGCCGAGTGAAGTTGGTGGAGCGATGACCGTCTACGTCGCGCCAGAGCTCAAACCTCCCGAGCCGCCGCCCGAGGCCCGCCAGCTCGGGGCGTGGGTGTGGCTCCGCAAGAACCTGTTCAGCACCTGGTACAACAGCCTCCTGACGGTGGTGCTGGGCCTGGCGATCGTCGCCGGGGCGAGGGGCGCCTTCGCCTTCCTCCTGTCTCCCGACCGGCTGTGGGGGGTCATCCCGCCGAACGCCACCAACTACGCCGTCGACGTCTACCCCCGTCCCGAGCTCACCCGGATCTGGGTGGTGCTGGCGGTCGTCATGACCCTGGTCGGGTTCAGCGCCGCCACCTGGCGCCCCACCGGGAAGACGTCGTGGGGGACGGTGCTGGCGGTGATCCGTGCCACCGGTGCCGCCGTCTTCGCCGTCGGCCTGCTCGTCCCGGGCTTCTTCGGCGGGAGGGTTCCGCTCCTCGTCGCCGGCGCCGTCCTGATCCTCATCGGGGCCGCGGGGATCCGAGCCGCCGGGGAGCGGGCTCGGGAGGAGAACCTGCCGATCCTCGGTGTGGTGGCCGGGGTGCTGGTGCTGGCGGTCGCCGTGATCTGGCTGCTCCCGGTGGCCGAGACGACGAAGGTTCCGTGGACG
>JALSJV010000050.1 GCA_026989215.1 Acidimicrobiia bacterium
CCGGCTCCTCGCCGACCTCACCGAGGCCCTCACCCACCGCTCCCTCGAACGCAGCCTCGTCGGCCTCGACAGCCTCGCCCACGACCTCCTCGGCACCAGCGCCTCCTGCCTCCTGATCACCGACGGCGACGCCGTCCGGGTCGCCGGCGCCACCGCCGCCCCGACGGGTCTCGACACCAAAGGCCTCGGCCTCACCGGGCACCGCCGCCGAACGACCTCGCAGACCGAAGGGTGGGAGTGGCTGACCCGATGTGGGATCGCCGAGGCGATCGTCGAACCGGTCTCGACCGAGGCCTCGTCCCCCGCGTATCTGGTCCTGGGCTGGGACACGGGGCGGATGCCGTCCCGACTGACCGACGGGATCGCCCCCGCCCTGGCCCGCCTCGCCGCCGTCGCCCTCGACCGTGCCAACCTGGCGACCGAGCTCGCCACCGAGCGCCGCCTGCGGGCGTCGGTCCTCGAGGCGCTCCCCATCGCGGTCTCCGTGTTCTCGGGCGACCCCCCGATGGTGGTCGACTGGAACGAGCAGGAGCGTCGCCTGCTCGGCATCCGCTCCGACGACGAGCGCCCCCCGGAGCTGGCGGCCAGCCAGACGAAGTTCAACGTGCGATTCGCCGACGGGACACCGCTCACGGTGGAGAACGCCCCGGTGGTCGAGACGATCAGGACGGGCCGGGCGACCGGGCCGTTCTACCTGCGGGTGACCCGCGCCGACGGCTCCGAGGTGGTCACCCGCACCCACTGCGCCCCCTACTTCGGCGTCGACGGCAGCGTCGCCGGGGCGATCGTCACCTCCGAGGTGATCGACGACTCCGAGCTTCCCTGACCTCCGACCCGGGGACGGCCGGACGCCCCGGAGGGGCCACGGCCCCGACCGTCCGGATCGAGCCCGCGGCTCGACGGGGCCGTTCCGATCCCCGTGAGGTGACCTCCGCCTCTGGTCCCAGGAGTCCCTACGATCCACCATCGAGGCTTCGGCGAAAGGATGCGTGTGTCGAAGATCTACGCCACCATCGACGGGAACGAAGCAGCGGCCCGCATCGCTCACGCCCTGAGCGAGGTCTGCGCCATCTACCCGATCACCCCGGCCTCCCCGATGGGCGAGCTCGCCGACGCCTGGTCCCAGCAAGGGAGGACGAACCTCTGGGGGGTGGTCCCCGACATCATCGAGATGCAGAGCGAAGGCGGAGCCGCCGGCGCGGTCCACGGCTCGGTGCAGGCGGGAGCCCTCACCTCCACCTTCACCGCCTCCCAGGGCCTCCTGCTCATGATCCCCAACCTCTACAAGATCGCCGGGGAGCTCTCCCCCGCCGTCTTCCACGTGGCCGCCCGCAGCGTCGCCACCCACGCCCTCTCCATCTTCGGCGACCACTCCGACGTGATGGCCGTCCGCCAGACGGGCCTGGCCATCCTCGCCGCGAGCTCCGTCCAAGAGGCCCAGGACCTGGCCGTCGTCGCCCACGTCGCCACCCTCCGCACCCGGATCCCCTTCCTGCACTTCTTCGACGGCTTCCGCACCTCCCATGAGGTCGCGAAGGTCGAGCTCGTCGACGACGACGTCCTGAAGGCGCTCATCGACGAGGACCTGATCGCCGAGCATCGTCTTCGCTCCCTCAACCCCAACCACCCGGTGCTGCGTGGCAGCGCCCAGAACCCCGACGTGTTCTTCCAGGCCCGAGAAGCCGCCAACCCCTACTACGAGGCGGCTCCCGGCATCGTGGCCGACACCATGGAGCGGTTCGCCGAGCTGACGGGCCGCTCCTATCACCTGTTCGACTACGTCGGGGCGCCCGACGCCGAGCGGGTGGTCGTGCTGATGGGCTCGGGCGCGGGTGCGGTCCGAGAAGCCGTCGAGCATCTCGTCGCCCGGGGCGAGAAGGTGGGCATGGTCGTGGTCCGGCTGTACCGCCCCTTCGACATCGAGGCCTTCCGGGCGAGCCTGCCCGACACGGTGCGGGCCGTCGCCGTCCTCGACCGGACGAAGGAGCCGGGAAGCACCGGTGAGCCTCTCTACCTCGACGTCACCGCCGCCCTCGCCCAGACCCCCGGTCCCGCACCCCGGGTCATCGGCGGTCGCTACGGGCTGGCGTCGAAGGAGTTCACCCCGGCGATGGTCCTGGCCGTCTACGAGGAGCTCGCCTCCCCCGAGCCGAAGCCCCGCTTCACCGTCGGGATCCACGACGACGTCACCCATCTGAGCCTCACCTGGGACGACGACACCTGGGCCGAACCCGACGACGTCTACCGGGCGGTGTTCTACGGGCTCGGCTCCGACGGCACCGTCGGCGCCAACAAGGCGTCGGTGAAGATCGTCGGCGAGCACACCAACCTCTACGCCCAGGGGTACTTCGTCTACGACTCCCGCAAGGCGGGCTCCCAGACGGTCTCCCACCTCAGGTTCTCCCCCCGCCCCATCCACTCCACCTACCTCATCCGCCAGGCCGACTTCGTGGCATGCCACCAGTTCGGGTTCCTCGAGAAGCGGGACGTCCTGAAGCTCGCCGCCCCCGGCGCCACCTTCCTGCTCAACAGCCCGTACGGGCCCGACGAGGTCTGGGACCACATCCCCGGTCGGGTCCAACGCCAGATCATCGAGGCGGGCCTCGATCTCTGGGTGGTGAACGGGTACCGGATCGCCCGCGAAGCGGGGCTCGGGGGTCGGATCAACACGGTGCTGCAGACCTGCTTCTTCGCCCTCAGCGGCATCCTGGAACGAGACGAGGCGATCGAGGCGATCAAGGACCAGATCCGAAAGAACTACGGCAAACGGGGTGACGTCGTCCTCCGGCGCAACTTCGAGGCCGTGGACCGGGCCATCGCCGGGCTGGCGAAGGTGGAGGTTCCGCCCGAGCCGACCAACCCGATCACCGAGCCCTCACCCGTCCCCGACATCGCCCCCGATTTCGTGAAGCGGGTGACGGCCCGGATGCTGGAGGACGAAGGGGACCTGCTCCCGGTGTCGGCGCTCCCGGTGGACGGCACGTTCCCTTTGGGGACGACCAGATGGGAGAAGCGCTCGATCGCCTTGGAGATCCCGATCTGGGATCCGGAGATCTGCATCGACTGCGCCCGATGCGCCCTCGTCTGTCCCCACGCCGCGATCAGGATCAAGGTGTTCGACGCCGAGGCGGTGGCCGATGCCCCGCCCGGATTCGCCGCCAAGGAGGCGACCGGACGCGAGTTCGAGGGGAAGCTCCTCACCGTGCAGGTGGCCCCCGACGACTGCACGGGCTGCGCGGTGTGTGTGAACGTCTGCCCCGCCAAGTCGAAGGAGGAGGTCAAGCACAAGGCGATCAACATGGAGCCGAAGGACCTCCACCTGGACCGGGAGCGTCGGAACTTCGAGTATTTCCTCACGATCCCCGAGCCGCCGCGCACCGAGATCAGGTACGAGACGGTGAAGGGATCGCAGCTCCTCGATCCCCTCTTCGAGTTCTCCGGGGCCTGCGCAGGATGTGGCGAGACCCCGTACCTCAAACTCCTCACCCAGCTCTACGGGGAACGCCTGATCGTGGCGAACGCCACGGGATGCTCCTCCATCTACGGAGGGAACCTCCCCACGACGCCGTGGGCGATCGGTGCTCGCGGCCGGGGACCGGCATGGTCGAACTCCCTGTTCGAGGACAACGCCGAGTTCGGCCTGGGGATGCGACTCGCCATCGACCAGCTCTCCGACGACGCCAAGCTCCTCGTCACCGCCCTCGCCCCGAACATCGGTCCCGATCTCGCCGAGGGTCTCCTCTCCGCCGACCAGAGCGACGAGGCGGGGGTGGAGCGTCAACGGGAGCGAGTCGCCGAGCTGAAGCGCCGCCTCGCCGACCTCGACGGACCCCTGGCGCGCCGCCTCGAAGCGGTCGCCGACCATCTGATCCGAACCAGCGTCTGGATCGTCGGCGGTGACGGATGGGCCTACGACATCGGCTTCGGGGGACTCGATCACGTCCTGGCCTCGGGACGGAACGTCAATGTCCTCGTCCTCGACACCGAGGTCTATTCGAACACCGGAGGGCAGGCGTCGAAGGCCACCCCCAGGGCGGCGGTCGCCAAGTTCGCCGCCGGCGGGAAGACCACCCCGAAGAAGGACCTGGGTCAGATCGCCATGGCCTACGGCAACGTCTACGTGGGTCAGATCGCCATGGGGGCGAACATGACCCAGACGGTCCGGGCGATGGCGGAAGCCGAGGCCTATCCGGGTGTCTCCCTCCTCATCGCCTACAGCCCCTGCATCGCCCACGGCATCGAGATGGCCGAGCAGATGGACCACCAGAAGCTCGCGGCCGAGACCGGGTACTGGCCCCTGTATCGCTACGACCCGGCCCGTGAGCACGCCGGTCTCCCCGGGCTCCGGCTCGACAGCCGAAAACCCACGCTCCCGTTCCGGGAGTTCGCCCGGCGAGAGGCCCGGTTCGCCATGCTGGCGCGCGCCAACCCGGCTCACGCCGACGAGCTGTTGCGCCGCGCCCAACAAGACATCGACGACCGCTGGCACCTGTACGAGCAGATGGTCCACATCCACCGGACGGCCGAATACGCCGAGGTGGAGGAATGAGCGACACGGGAGGAGGGAGCGGGGCATGACCGATCTGAGCACCGACTATCTGGGGATGACGCTGGCCCACCCGGTGATGCCCTCGGCGTCACCCGTCACCGGCGACCTCGACAGCCTCCACGAACTCGTCGAGGCAGGCGCTCCGGCGGTGGTGCTGCCCTCCCTGTTCGAGGAGCAGATCGAACACGAGGCGATGGCCGTGCACTTCGGCCTGGAGTTCGGTGCCGAGGCCTTCGCGGAGGCCCCCGCGGGGTACTTCCCCGAGCTCGACGACTACAACACCGGCCCCGACCAGTACCTGGATCTGGTGAGGGCGGCGAAGCGGGAGCTCCCGATCCCGGTGATCGCCAGCCTCAACGGCACCACCAAGGGCGGGTGGACCCTCTACGCCCGAATCCTGGCGGATGCCGGCGTGGACGCCTTGGAGCTCAACATCTACTTCGTCGCCGCCGATCCCGGTCTGTCGGCCGAGGACGTGGAGCGCCGATACCTGGAGCTGGTCGAGGAGGTCCGGGCGGCGATCGAGGTGCCTCTGGCCGTCAAGATCGGCCCCTATTTCTCCTCTCTGCCCTCCATGGCGCGGCGGCTGGTCGAGGCCGGAGCCGACGGCCTGGTGTTGTTCAACCGCTTCTACCAACCGGACATCGACCTGGAACACCTGGACGTCATCCCCGACCTGATCCTGTCGACCCCGGCGGATCTCCGCCTACCCCTCCGCTGGACGGCCATCCTCTACGGGCGGGTCGAGTGCTCCCTGGCCGCCTCGGGGGGCGTCCACACGGCGGAGGAGGCCATCAAGATGGTGCTCGTCGGAGCCGACGTCACGATGATGGCGGCGGCGCTGCTCCGTCACGGCCCGAGCCATCTTCGCCGCGTACGGGACGGGCTGGCCGCCTGGTTCGAGGAGCACGGCTACGACTCGATCCGACAGGCCAAGGGGAGCCTGAGCCAGCGGGCCGTCCCCGACCCGACCGCCTACGCCCGGGCGAACTACATGCGCACGCTCACGAGCTACCACTCGGATCCGAGCGGATTCGGCACCCCCTGACAGGTCGTTCAGGGCAGCGACATCTTGGCCAC
>JALSJV010000051.1 GCA_026989215.1 Acidimicrobiia bacterium
CGGTCCTCGCCGGTGCCTTCGCTCGCTCGGGGCAGCGGGTCGTGCGCCTCGAAGGCATCCTCCTGCTCGCCGCGTTCGCGGCGCTGGTGGTCGGCCTCCTCTGAGGCCGGTCAGCCCTCCGACGTCGGTTCCCGCAGGCCCGGGCGGAGCATGATCCCCAGCTCGGAGAGGTGCTCGTCGCCGACCGGGGACGGTGCCCCCGTGAGCGGATCGGCTCCGGTCTGGGTCTTCGGGAAGGGGATGACCTGGCGGATGTTGGGTTCGTCGCAGAGGATCGAGACGAAGCGGTCGATGCCGATCGCGAACCCGGCGTGGGGGGGAGTCCCGTAGCGGAGGCCACGGAGGAACCATCCGAAGCGCCGCTCCGCCTCCTCGGGGGCGATCCCGAGCACCTCGAAGACCTTCTCCTGGACCTCGGGATCGTGGATCCTGACGCTTCCCGAGCCGAGCTCGGCGCCGTTCAGGACCAGGTCGTACGCCCAGGAGATGGAGCGTTCGGGATCGGTCGCCATCTGTTCCACGTCCACGGGGGCGGTGAAGGGATGGTGCGACGGCGCCCACCCGCCGTCGTCGGTCGGCTCGAAGGTGGGGAAGTCGATCACGAAGAGCGGCGCGAGCTCGTCGTGACCCCGGGGGCGTCCCAGCTCGACGCGGAGCTGACCCAGCACCGTCGCCGCCGTGCGCCATCGGTCGTCGGCGGCGAGGAGGAGGAGGTCACCCGGGCGGGCCTCCAGTGCCTGTGCGAGATCGGTGAGTTCGGACTCGGAGAGGAACTTGGCGACGGGTGAGCGGATCGTGCCGTCGGCCTCGACGACCATCCACACCAGGCCCTTCGCTCCCAACTCCTTCGCTCGTTCGACGAGGCCGTCGAGACGCGAACGTGACGTCTCCTGGGCGCCGGCGTTGAAACCGCGGACCACTCCCCCGCGCTCCAGCGTCCCCGAGAACGCCCGGAACTCGGTCTGGGCGAACACGTCGGACAGGTCGGCGATCTCCATCGCGAATCGAGTGTCCGGCTTGTCGGTGCCGTACCGGTCCATCGCCTCGGCCCAGGTGAGGCGGGGGAAGGGTCGCTCCAGCTCGACTCCCCGCAGCTCCCGTACCACCTCGACGACGATCTCCTCCAACGTCTCGAGAACCTCCTCGCGCCCCCAGAACGATCCCTCCAGGTCGAGCTGGGAGAACTCGATCTGCCGGTCGGCTCGGAAGTCCTCGTCCCGATAGCACTTGGCGACCTGGTAGTACCGCTCCACTCCCGCCACCATGAGGAGCTGCTTGAAGAGCTGCGGCGACTGGGGAAGGGCGTAGAACGTGCCCGGACGGAGTCTGCTCGGCACGAGGAGATCCCTGGCGCCTTCGGGGGTGGAGACGATGAGCGTCGGTGTCTCCACCTCCAGGAACCCGAGGCGGTCCATCACCCGACGCATCGCTCCGACGGCTCGGGATCGGGCGACGAGGTTCGAGGCCATCGACGGCCTCCGCAGATCCAGATAACGAAACTCGAGGCGGGTCCGCTCATCGACGTCGACCCGGTCTTCGATCATGAACGGCAGCACGTCTGCCGGGCTCAGCACCACCAGCTCGGTCGCTCCGATCTCGACCCGTCCCGTCGCCAGCTCGGGGTTGACGGTCCCCTCCGGACGGGCCCGCACCTTCCCGGTGATCGAGACACAGAACTCCATGCGGAGCCGGTGCGCGTCCGGGATCTCCGTCGGATCGAGCACCACCTGGACGATCCCCGTGGCATCTCGGACGTCGACGAACACGATGCCGCCGTGGTCTCGCCGCCGCTGGACCCATCCCGCCACGGTGACCGACTGGCCGATCCGGTCCTCGGTCACCTCGATGGTGTGGACGGTGCGGTACTGGGTCGGTGGCATCGGGCTCACTCCTGGTCGATGAGGGTGCGAAGGTGGGAGACGAGATCGCGGCGTGCCACCTCGTCTTGGGCTCCGCGGCGGAGATCACGCACGGTGACGGTGTCGCGAGCACGTTCATCCTCCCCGCAGATGACGGCGAAGGGGATCCCCACCCGATCGGCGTACTTGAGCTGTTTGCCCAGCCGTGACGGGACGGGCCGGGTCTCGGTGGGAATGCCCGCATCTCGGAGCTGGGCCCCGACCGAGAGGGCATATTCGAGGCCCTCCGGGTCGATCAGGGTGACGAGAACCCGGGTGACCGCCGGGGACGGCCCGACCACCCCTGCGTCCCGGAGCTGCCAGAACAGCCGGGTGAGGCCGATCGAGATCCCCACCCCGGGGAGGCGGGAGGAGGTGTAGTACCCGGCGAGGTCGTCATATCGGCCCCCCGAGCAGACGCTGCCGATGCCGGGGTGGTCGTCGAGGGTGGTCTCGTAGACGGTGCCGGTGTAATAGTCCAGACCGCGGGCGATGGAGAGGTCGAGGGCGTAGGCGTTCTCGGGGACGCCGAAGGCGGCGACCGCTTCGAGAACCGTGGCCAGATCGGAGGCACCGGATGCGGTCTCCGGGTACTCGTCGACCAGGCGGTCCAGGGTGGCGAGGGCATCCTCGAGGCCCGTGGATCGGTAGGCGACGGTGGTGAGGAGACGGTCCACCGCCGGGCCGGGCAGGCCGAGGGCGACGAGGGCGTCGGCGGTCCTCTCCACCCCCCGCTTCTCCAGCTTGTCCACCTCCCGGAGGACGGCCGATTGCCGGGAGGCGTCGGCGACCTCGAGGCCGGCGAGGAGGCCCCGCATCAGACGACGGTTGTTGAGGCGGATGGTGAAAGGTCCGACCTCGAGGTCGGTAAAGACGCGGTGGATCACCGCCGGGATCTCGGCGTCGTAGCGCAGATCGAGCTCGTCCCGTCCGATCACGTCGATGTCGCACTGGTAGAACTCACGGAAACGGCCCCGCTGGGGGGATTCTCCCCGATATACCCGCTGGATCTGGTATCGCCGGAAGGGGAAGGCGAGCTGCTGCTCGTGTTGGGCCACATACCGGGCCAGGGGGACGGTCAGGTCGAAACGCAGGGCGAGGTCCGGTTCGAGACCCTGCTGGCGGGCTCCGGTCGACTGGACGAAGTACACCTCCCGTTCGGTCTCCCCTCCCGTCTTCGTCAGCAGTACGTCGGCCAGCTCGATGGCGGGCGTCTCCACCTCGACGAATCCGAAACGCTCGTATCCGGCTCGGATCGTCTCGAGCATGCGGCGGAAGGTGACCTGCTCGGCGGGGAGCAGTTCGAGGACTCCGGGCATCGTTCGCGGTGTGACCATGGGGATCTCGTTGGAGGGGGAACCGCAGGGTAGCCCGAGGCGGCGGTGGCGCGGTTCGTCACGGTCCGCACGCTCCGATCTCGTTCCCCGCCCGAGCGACCGGGTCTCAATCCGGGGCGAGTTGGAGCAGGAAGGGGTTGGTCCGTCGTTCCCGTCCGATCGTGGTGGCGGGCCCATGTCCGGGCAGCACCTGGACGTCGTCGGCGAGGGTGAGGACCTTGTCACGCATCGAGACCAGGAGGGTCCGGAGATCTCCACCGGGAAGGTCCGTGCGTCCGATCGACCCGGCGAAGAGCTGGTCGCCCGAGAAGAGGATCCCCTCATCCCGGAGGAGGAAGCAGCAGTGGCCGGGGGTGTGGCCGGGGGTGTGGAGCACCTCCAACTCCAACCCGCCGATCGAGAGCCGCTCGCCGTCGGCGAGCGGCCGCCGCTCCTCCGGAGGTGCGTAGTCGCCGGGCGGCACCATGCCGAACAGCATCCGGAGCTGGCCGACCGGGTCGAGGGTGAGGAAATCGTCGTCCGGGTGCACATAGGCGGCGATGCCGAAGTCGCGGGCGACCGACCCCGCGCCCCCCACATGGTCGATGTGCCCGTGGGTGATGAGGAGGGCGACGGGTGTCACGCCGTGGCGGGCCAGGAGCTCGGCGACCGCGGGCGGATCGGGCGGGGCGTCGATCACCACGCCGAGCCCTCCCGGCTCGGTGGCGACGACGTAGGTGTTGGTCTCGGCGACCCAGAGGGAGGCGGAGGCGATCAGCACGGGCTCACCTCGGCTCTCCTTCGGGCATGATCCGGTAGGCGGCGTAGACACCGTCGACCCCCCGCAGGTCGGAGATGAGACGCGGGACCTGCGTCGGGTCGGAGAGCTCGACCTCGTACCGCAGGATCGCGACTCGGTCGCGGTTGGTGACCGACGAGGAGGCGGTGATGTTGCCTCCCATGTCCGAGATCGTCGCGGTGACGTCGCGCAGCAGCTTGGTGCGGTCCAGGGCCTCCACCTGCACCCACACCGTGAAGTTCCCGACCCGCTCCGGGGGCCAGGAGACCTCCACCATCCGTTCGCGCCGATCCGCCAGCGCCGCGATGTTGGTGCAGTCGGCCCGGTGTACCGAGACACCGCGGCCCACGGTCACGAATCCGATGATCGGATCGCCCGGCACCGGTGCGCAACACCGGGCGATCCGTACCAGCATGTCGTCGAGCCCTTCGACGATGATCGCCGGCCCCGCCACGCCGCCGCGGCGGGGACGAGGCGGCGCCAGGAGGTCCTCGACCTCGTCTTCGTCGGGTCGGGCGAGCCGGACGAGACGCTGCACGACGGTGGTGGCCGAGACGGCTCCCTCACCGACCGCCACCAGGAGGGCGTCCACATCCTTCTTGTTGAGGTCCGCCGCCACCTCGGCCAGATGCGACTCCCGCTCGGCGGCGGAGAGTCCGAGGCCCTCCTTCCGAAGCAGGGCCATCACCTGCTCCCGCCCCTCGGCCAGGGCGGCCTCGCGGCGCTCCTTCAGGAACCACTGCTTGATCTTGGACTTGGCGCGGCTCGTCCGCACGAAGTTGAGCCAGTCGCGGCTGGGGCCCGCATCGGGCGACTTGGAGGTGATGATCTCCACGATGTCTCCCGACTCGAGCCTCGTGGAGAGGGGAAGCAGCCTCCCGTTGACCCGAGCGCCCACGCAGCGGTTCCCGACCTCGGTGTGGACCGCGTAGGCGAAATCGATGGCGGTGGCACCGCGCGGGAGGGTCTTCACGTCACCCGCCGGGGTGAGGACGAACACCTCGTCCTGGTAGAGGTCGAGCTTGAGGTGATCGAGGAACTCCTCGGGATCGGTCGCGTCCTCCTGGAGGCTCCGCAGATCCCCGACCCAGTCGAGCTCCTGGGCGTCTGCTCCCTCCTTGTACCGCCAGTGGGCGGCGATCCCGACTTCGGCGAGCCGATGCATCTCGGCGGTCCGGATCTGGACTTCCAGGGGTTTGCCGTCGGAGCCGATCACGGTGGTGTGGAGGCTCTGATAGAGGTTGAACTTGGGCATCGCGATGTAGTCCTTGAAGCGCCCCGAGATCGGCATCCACCGGGCGTGGATGAGGCCGAGCGCCGCGTAGCAGTCCTGCACCGTGGTGGTGATGATGCGGATCCCGATGAGGTCGTGGATCTCCTCGAAGGGAAGACCCGACTCCACCATCTTCCGGTAGATCGAGTAGTGGTGTTTCGGGCGCCCCGTCACCGTGGCCTCGATGCCCGCCTCACCGAGCATGCCTTCGACCTCGGCGACGATCTTGTCGATGAACACCTCTCGTTCGGGGGCACGTTCGGCGAGTCGCTCCTCGATCTCCGCATAAGGTCCAGGGTGGAGCACCGCGAAACTGC
>JALSJV010000052.1 GCA_026989215.1 Acidimicrobiia bacterium
TGGAGCCGACACGATGACCGCAACCGCCGAGCAACAGATCGCGACCCGACCGTCCTATCTGGTGGGAAAGCGGGTGCTCGACGTCACCCTCGGGGTGATCCTCCTCGTCGTCTCCCTTCCCCTCATGATCGTCGCCGCGCTCGCCGTCGTGATCGACTCGGGTCGTCCCATCATCTTCCGACAGCGACGGGTCGGGCTCGACGGCCGCGAGTTCACGATGTTCAAGTTCCGGACGATGCTCCCCGAGAACGACGAGTCGATCCACCGGCGGTACATGCAGGACCTCCTCACCGGCCGGGCCCGTCCCCGACGGAACGGGCGGGGCGAAGTCGTGTACCTGCTCGACGACCCCCGGGTCACGAAGGTGGGGCGGATCCTCCGTCTGCTCTCCATCGACGAGCTGCCGAACCTCGTGAACGTGATCCGCGGGGACATGTCCCTCGTGGGACCACGACCGCCCATCCCCTACGAGGTCGCGATGTACGACGAGCGGAGCCGCCGCCGACTGACCGTCAAACCGGGGATGACCGGCCTGGCCCAGGTCAAGGGGCGGGGTTCCCTCACCTTCGAGGAGATCGTCGAGCTCGACCTCGAATACGTGCGTCGGCGTTCGCTGTGGCTCGACGTGAAGATCCTCCTGGCGACGATCCCGGCGGTGATCGGACGACGTGGCGTCTGAGCGGCGACGGGTCCTCGTCACCAGCATGTCCCACCTGGAGCTGGATCCCAGGGTGCGGCGTGCGGTGGCGGCCTTCCTCGACGCCGGCTACCGGGTCGAGGCGCTGGTGCTCGACCGTCCCCGGCCGCCACGACCCGGGTTGAGGACCTGGAGGGTCCCCATCGCCCACCGACGAGGGGGGACCCTCCGCTACCTCTTCGAGTACGCCACCTTCGGACTGGCGGCGATGCTGTGGACCGCCCTGCGGATGGCGAGGGGCCGTCCCCACGCCGTGTATGTGAACTCGCCTCCCGACGCGTTCGTGTTCGCGGCCTGGATCGCCAAGCTGTTCCGGGTCCCGGTGATCCTCGACGTGCACGACCCCATGCCCGAACTGTTCGAGGCGAAGGGCGGCGACTCGAGACTGTTGGGCCGGGCCCTGCGGATTCAGGAGCGTTGGAGTCTCCGTTTCGCCGATCGGGTGATCACCGTGCACGAGCCGATGCGTCGGCTCCTCGCCTCGCGGGTCCCCGACGTCTCGATCGACGTCGTCATGAACGTCCCCGACCTCGGAACCGTCCCGGAGCGGCGGGAGCATGCGTCGGGACGCACGATCGTGTTCACCGGCACCGTCGCCGTCCGATATGGACTCGACGACATCGTCAGGGCCCTCCACCTCGTCGGCGACGCCATCCCCGACGTCCGCTTCCGGATCATCGGAGACGGCGAAGATCTCGACGAGATCACCCGACTCGCCCGGACCCTCGGGGTGGAGCTCGACGTCGTCGGTCGGGTCCCCTACGCCGAGGTTCATCGTCACCAGGTCGACGCCTGGGCGGGGATCAACGTCCCCAAGCCTGATCGGCTGGGGCACCTCTCCTTCTCGAACAAGGTGGTCGAGTGGGTGGCGATGGGGCTGCCCGTCGTCGCCGCCAGGACGGCCACCATGGTCGAGTACTTCCCCGACGGCACCCTGTGGTACGTCGACCCCGGCTCTCCTGATTCGATCGCCGAGGCCCTCGTCGAGCTCCACCGGGAATCGGCTGAACAGGTCGCCCGCCGGGTCGCCCTCGCCCGCGACGCACTCGGCCGGATCGAATGGCCGCGGCAACGGGAGCGCCTGCTGGCCGTCGTGTCAGGGGACGACGTACTCGGCGAGTAGGTGACGGACCAGCTCCCTCACGGTGGCGGGTCCACCCACGATCAGGATTCGATGCGGTGCCGTCGACCAGAGGGTGCGGGTGGCCGGGGCGGGGAGGTCGTCACCTCTGACCAGCACGACGGGAGCTCCGAGGGCGGCGGCGGCGGCGGCCGCGGACACGGCGTCGGGGAAGTCGTCTCCGGTGGCCACCAGCACCACCCCACCCGTCGTGTCGAGTCGCTGGGCGATCGCCTCGGCGGTGGCGAACCGGGTGGCGCCCGCCAGCCGTTCGACACTGGGCGCGTATCGGCTCAGCTCGGCGACGACCGAAGGCGGGATGATCCCGGGACCGCCGAGCACGACGATCCGGTCGGGATCGAGGCGTTCGAGGGCCGACCGCACGGGGCCGGGAACCTCCGTGGAGCTGACGAGCAGCAGGGGCGAACCCTCGGCGGCGACGAGGGGAGCGGCGGCGAGGGCGTCGGGGAAGTTCTCCCCGGTGGCGACGTAGACGGTCGAGACGGGCGTCGTCACGAGGTCGGCGAGGGCGGCCGCGGTGCCGTACCGGTCGGCACCGGCGATCCTCGACACCCGGCCGGCGAACGACCGTAGGCCGGCCTCCACCTCCGGGGAGATCACGCCGGTGCCGCCGACGATCACGATCTCGTCCGGGGAGAGGCGGGCCAGCTCGTCGGCGGTGGACGTCGGAACCCAGTCCCGGTCGACCAGCAGGACGGGACCACCGAGCCTGGCGGCGACCGGTCCCGCCGCGAGGGCGTCGGGAAAGTCCTCACCGGAGGCGACGAACGCCACCGGCACGTCCGCCGGGAAGACGGCGGCGGAGACGGCGGCAGCCGTCTCGTATCGGTCCGATCCCGCCAGCCGGGGGAGGGCGTCGTCGAGGACCGAGGGGAGCGTACCGAGGTCCTCGTCGGCCGGGCAGTCCCACGCCGGGTCGCGGAACCACCCCGCGAGATCGGCGCGGCCGTCGGGGATCCCGCCCATCCGAACCTCCAGCTTGCCGGACCGGTCGAGGGTGAAGAGATCGTCGCGGCCGTCACCGTCGTAATCACCCATCTCGACGGCGACGAGGGAGTCGGCGTCGAGGGGGAGGGGAATGGTCTCGTCGGGGACGCCGTCGAAGGGTGCGTAGTCGATGGTGAGGGTGGTGCCGGTCACGACGTGCAAATCGGGGCGACCGTCGACGTTGCGGTCGCCGACCGTGTACCGGGCGTCCTCCGTCCCGCCGACCGTCGTCGCGCCGAGCTGGACGTCGAAGGAAGGGCCCTTCCAGACCTCGACCGCCGTGGGATTCCCGGGCCGTACGATGAGCAGGTCGATGGCGCCGTCGGCGTCGTAATCGGTGGGGATCATCTCCATCCCGGGAGACGTCGGGATCGAGGTGACGACGTCGACCCCATCGGCGAAACCGGATCGCTGCAGATCGACCCGGAAGCGGAGGGTCGCTCCGCTCGGATCCCAGGTCCACAGGTCGGCACGGGAGGTTCCGTCGAAGTCGGCGAGGTCCATGCGTTCCGGATCGAAGGGGGTCGGAGACCAGCGGCGTCCCACCGAGCAGACCGCGTACGACGCCGACGAGCGGATGAACTCGACGAGGGTGCCGCCGCCGAAGGGGCGGAGGCGGTAGACGTCGGTGGCGCCGTCTCGGGTGGCGTCCATCAAGAACGGGGTCTTCGGGGCCGCCAGCGACCACGGCACCGTCAGGCTCGCCACGGTCGAGAAGTTCGCCGCTCCCGTCCGTGGGGTCCGCGGCGGCGGGATCGACGTCACACCGGGGGTGGCGGCCGGGCCCTTCCAGGAGAAGTGCATCGGGTCCTTCACCGACTGCCAGTCGCCGCCCCAGCAGAACCCGGCGTCCTTCCAGGCCTGCACGAACCAGTCGGGCATGTCGGTGATGAGCACGTTGTCGGCCCGGTAGGGGTTGGTGCGGGAGTTCACGTCGACGGCGATCCCGAAGGTGTGCAGCGACATGGCCCGACGCCCGCCGATCGTCCGAGGGGTGAAACCGAAGGTCTGGCGCGGCCGCACCTCGTAGAAGCGACCTGCCGCCTGTTCGCGGGCGAGGTTGGCGCTGACCTGGAGGAAGGCGGGCAGAGCCTGTCGGTGGACCAGAACGGTCTTGCCGCCGCTCATCGGAACCTCCCACGGAACCAGCTCACCGCGGATCTCGGCGATGTCCCGACCGAAGAAGTCCCCGAAGGGACCGTAGACCCGTTCGGTGTTCGGAAGGTATCCGGTGCGGCTCGCCAAGGGCCCGTGGAACCCGGCAGGCTGATCACAGCCTCCCGATTCGTTGAAGGAGGGCCACGACTCGCCCGGGCTCGCCGTAGCGGCGGGTGCGAGGAAGAGAACCGCCGCCGTGATCGCGGCGATGAACGTTCCTCCCCCGGCGCGGAGCGACGACATCATCTGGCAGTGTACGGAGCGGGCTGCGGTGACTCCAGGACCGAAATACCCCGGTCGTGCCGGGCCGCCGGCCCGTCGGGCTCGGACCGGCGGGGGCTGGCGGGGCGGCGGGAGGGGTCACTCACAGGCGGGGATGATGGCGCAGACTTCGACGTCGATGGTGACGGGGAGCGCCACCTCCCCGCCGAGGACGTACACCGTCTGCGGGGAGAGGCTCCCCAGGGTGGTCTCGACGGCACTCGGCAGACCGGTCGGCCTGGTGAGGAGGAGAGGGACTCCGAGGCTCCCGGCGACCGGGGCCGCGGCGAGGGCGTCGGTGAAGTTCTCGCCCGTCGCCAGATAGACCCGGTCGATCGTCGAGTCGAAGTACCGGGTGGCGATCTCGGTGGCGGTTTCATAGCGGGTCACACCCCAGACGCGGGTGACGGTCCCCGACCCCGCGTAGGTCGCCAACTCCGCCTCGACCCCCTCGTCGACGACCCCGGCTCCACCGAAGATGACGATGTCGTCCGGTGCGAGCCGCTGCAGCTCGTCGCGGGTGACCGGGGGGATGCGGTCGGCGTAGACCATGAGGATCGGCGCCCCCATCTTCACCGCCGCCGGGGCCCCGGCGAGAGCGTCGGGGTAGTTGAGGCCGTTGACGATCACCACCGTCGATGCTCCGGAGGCGTAGGCGTCCCGGGACACCTCGACGGCGGTGGCGAAGCGGTCCTGACCCCACAGTCTCCTCGTCGCCGCTCCGGTGGCGGCGACGACCGCCTCCTCCACGGCGGACGTGACGGCTCCCGTGCCACCCAGGATCACCACGTCGGTGGGGGCGAGACGTTGCAGCTCGGTCGCGATCTCGGAGGGGAGCCGGTCCGGTTCGGTGAGCAGCACCGGTGCGCCCATCGACCCCGCCAGTGCAGCTCCGGCGAGGGCGTCGGCGAAATCGGCGGCGGTCGCCAGGAACACGGTCGAGGCGCCGTCGGGGAATCCGTGCTGGGCCACCGCCGCCGCCGTGCCGAACTTGGTGGCGCCGGCCAGACGGGGAAGCCGGGGGATGCTCGCCTGTTCGGCGGCGACGAGGCTCGGGTAGGGGTTGATGGGGGTCGTGCCGCCGTTCTCGTTGGGTCGGCGGATCTCGAAGTGGAGCTGGGAGATGTTGGAGGCCTCGGCGTTTCCGCTGTCTCCCACCCACCCGATGAGCTGACCTGCGGTCACACGGGCACCCATCGTGATCCCCTCGGCGAACCCCCATCCCTGTCCATCGTCGGTGCCGGGGGTGTCGTTGTTGAGGTGGATGTACCACGACGCCCAGCCGTCGTCGTGCCTGATCCCGAGGGCGCAGCATTTGCCGCCCTGCTCGTCGTGCATCCAGTAGACGTAGCCGTCG
>JALSJV010000053.1 GCA_026989215.1 Acidimicrobiia bacterium
GGGTCGCGATCCGTTGCTCGGCGGTTGCGGTCATCGTGTCGGCTCCACGCTCATGGTCACCGGTTCGGCGACGTAGTCGGTCAGGTCGGGACCCCAGACCGCTCGCTGCAGGCTGGCGGATCGCTTCACCGCCTCCGCCAGCGCCACCGCCGCCACCCCGTCCGCCATCGAGACGAGGGGTGCGGTTCCTCCCCGTACCGCCCGGAGGAACGCCTGGAGTTCCCGGAGGAGGGGTTCGGCCCGGTCGATACGGTACCGCACCATGTTCCCTTCGCTCACGCCCTGCCTGCCGGTGGCGTCGGACCAGTAGCCGACGTGGCTGTTCTCGTAGAAGTAGAGGTCCTGGTTCAGCAGGTCAATACGGTACATGCCGCCTTCACCCACGAGGCGCATCTCCCGGATCTTGGTGGGTGTGAGCCAGTTCACGTCGAAGAGGGCGATCGTGCCGTCCCGGAACCGCATCAGCCCCGAGAAGAGATCCTCGTGCATGGAGTGCATCCGCTGGGCGGTCTCCGCGTAGACCCGCTCGACCGGGGCGTCGATGAGGAACCGCACCACGTCGAAGTCGTGGGTGGCGAGGTCGACGACGACTCCGACGTCCTTCACCCGGTCGGGGAGGGGCCCGGTTCGGTTCGCCCGGAGCTGGAACACCCGCCCCAACTCCCCCTGGTCGAGTCCCCGCCGCGCAGCCGAGACCACCGGGTTGTACCGTTCGATGTGGCCGACGGTGCACACCAGTCCGGATGCCTCCGCCCTGGCCGCCAGCCGCTCGGCGACGTCCCTGGTCGCCGCCAGGGGCTTCTCCACCAGGAAATGACATCCGGCGTCGATGACCGCCATCACCGCTTCCTCGTGGGCCGACGTCGGCAGGGCGATGATCACCGCCTCGAGATCCTCCCTCCGGAGCATCTCCTCGTAGTCGCGATAGGTACGGACCGACCGGGCACGGGCGACGGCGGCCCGGGCGGCGTCGTCGACGTCGGCGACCGCCACGAGATGGGCTTCTTCCATCTCGGCGAGAACCCTCACGTGATGCCGACCCATGTTGCCGAGGCCCACGACCCCGACTCGAACCGGGTCGGGCACCGTCGTGTCGTCCTGCGCGCTCATCCCACTCACACTCACCTGCCTGGTCGTCGTCTGTTCACCGGCCGACCCCCAGATACCGACAACCCGCGGCCTCGACCTCACGACGATCCAAGGCGCCCCTCCCATCGACGATCAGTGCGGGCGCGTGGCGTCGCCAGTCTATCGACCGATATCGCTGATGGTCGGTCACCAGCACGATCACCTCCGCCCCATCGGCGGGCCCCGGGGGGAGGCCGAGCCGTCGCAGCTCCTCTGCGGAGTAGAAGGGGTCGGAGACCGTGACGGCGGCGTCGCGGGCGAGGAGCGAGGCGACGAGGGCGTGGACCGGGGAGCTGGCGGCCTCCTTCACCCCTCCCCGGTAGCTGACGCCGAGGAGATGGACGGTGGTCCCGGCCAGTGGGCCCACTTCCTTCTCGATCCGCTGAATGACCCATTCGGGCATGTGTTCGTTGATCTCCCGGGCCGTGGCGATGAGCGACGACCCCTGGGTCGACGCCTGGAGCAGGTACGGGTAGTGGGGGATGCAATGGCCTCCCACGCCCACCCCGGGCCGGTGGATGTGGGAGTACGGCTGCGAGTTGGCGGCGTCGATCACCTCGCCGACGTCGATCGACCATTCGTCGGCGAACTTCGCCAGCTCGTTGGCGAAGGCGATGTTGAGGTCGCGGTACGTGGTCTCCGCCAACTTGGCCAACTCGGCGGTCTCGGCCGAGCTCAGGAGACGAACGTCGGCGGCGAGGTACCTCCGATAGAACGCGGCGGCGGCCTCCGCCGAGGGTCCGTCGACGCCTCCGACCAGTTTCGGGTAGGTGTCGAGGTCCCGCCACACGCGGTTCGACGACACCCTCTCCGGGCTGTAGGCGACGCGCACCTCCGAGGAGACGGAGCGGAGGACGGGGGCGAAACGCTGCCGGGTCGTGCCCAGGGGGAGGGTGGTCTCGAAGACGACCAACGCCCGAGGGGCCAGGTGACGGGCGATCTCGGCAACGGCCGCGTCGAGCATCGAGAAGTCGGGTGCGCCGTCGCGGGCGAGCAGGGGGACGAGGACCAGCACCGCCTCGGCGTCGCCGACCCCCTCCGCATAGTCGGATGTCGCTCGGAGTGCACCCGTCGCCACGAGGTCGGCGACGTGGTCGGTCGCCCCCGGTTCGGTCGGGACGGGACTCTCGCCGCGGTTGATGGTCCCGACCACCGACGGGTCGACGTCGATGCCCACCACCTCGGCGCCGCGATGAGCCAGGTAGGCGGCGACGGGGAATCCGAGCTTCCCTTGCCCGACGACGGCGACTCGGGTCATGTCATCTCCTCTGCGATCTCGACGGCGGCGACGACGATCCGCTCGCGCTCGCCCCGTCCCACGCGGGCATGTACGGGGAGGGCGATGACTTCGGCGGCGGCACGCTCCGCGGCGGGGCAGTCTCGGCGAGCGAACCCACCGAATGCCTTCTGATGGTGTAGTGGGGTCGGATAGTAGACGTCTGCGCCCACATGTCGGTCTCGGAATCCGGCGAGAACGGCGTCCCTCGTCTCGGCGGGGACCCGCACGACGTATTGGTGGAAGACGTGGTGGGCATCGTCGGGCACGTCGGGCGTCACGAAGAATCCGGGGAGGTGGGCGGAGAAGTAGCCGGCGTTCTCCCGCCGCCGCCTCGTGGCCTCGGGGAGCTTGCGAAGCTGAACCCGGCCGATGGCGGCGGCCAGATCGGTCATCCGGAGGTTCAAACCCCACTCGGTGTGTTCGTATCGGCTGACCATCCCATGGTTCCGGAACCGGCGGAGCGCCCGAGCCAGTTCTTCGTCTCCGGTGGTGACGAACCCTCCTTCGCCGGTGGTCATGTTCTTGGTCGCGTAGAGGGAGAACGCCCCGATCCCGGTGCCGCCTGCCGCCCGGTCTCCCCGACGGGCGAGGTGCGCCTGGGCCGCGTCTTCGACGATGGCGAGCCCATGCCGGGAGGCGAACGCCTCGAGGGCGGACATGTCGACCATCAGCCCGTACAGGTGGACGGGCATCACCGCCGTGGTCGCTTCGCTCACCTTGGCGGCGGCGTCGTCCAGATCGATGAGGAAATGGTCGTCGATGTCGACGAAGACGGGGACGGCTCCCACGGCGATGACCGCGTTGGCGGTGGCGGCGAAGGTGAAGTCGGGGACGAGAACCTCGTCCCCCGGGCGAACGCCCGCGGTGTGGAGGGCCGCCTGGAGGGCGAGGGTGCCGTTGGCCACGGCGACGACGTGGCTCAGTCCGGCGGCCTCGGCGAACTCCTGCTCCAGGGCCTCCACCTCCGGGCCTTGGGCGAGCCGGCCGCTCCGGAGGACCCGCAGCACCGCGGCCTCCTCCTCTTCCCCGATGTCGGGGGCCGCTATCGGGATGAGATCGTGTGTGTTCGCGAGCACGACGGACAGACTCCTCGCTCATCATGGACTTCAAGGCGGGTGCCGCAGCAGCACACCCAGCCGACCACCCGCGCGGGCACCCCGGCCACGAGGGCGTGCGGGGGGACGTCCCGGGTGACGACGGCACCGGCGGCCACGAGGGCGAATGCTCCCACTTCGACCCCGGCGATCAAAGTCGAGCGGGCCCCGAGGGAGGCCCCCCGACCGATCCGCGTCTCCGAGATCGACCAGTCGTCGCCCGATTTGAGGGTCCCGTCGGGGTTGATGGCCCGGGGTACCCGGTCGTTGGTGACGACGGCGCCCGGTCCGATGAACGCTCCGTCTTCGACGACGGTCCCCTTGAACAGCAGAACCCCCGACTGGATCTTGCAGTGGGCGCCGACCACGACGTCGCGATCGACGTAGGTGTGGCTCCCGATGCTGGTGCGGCGCCCGATCTCGGCCCCTTCTCGAACCTGGGTGAACTCCCACACCACGACGTCCTCACCGATCGTGGCGTGGGGGGAGACCACGGCGCTGGGTGCGATCCGAACGGTGCGGTGGACCCCGGCGGCGGTCGATTCGGTCTGTTGTGACGGTTCGTCACCCATCTAAGCTCGCGCTCGTTTCGACAACGCCGCCCCCGGCGGCTTCCGCAGTCTAGGAGTGCCGACGCCGTGCCCTCGCGCAACGCCGCCCATCGGATGAAGCCGAGCCGCGAGGGGGCGGCCGGCGAGCTTCTGGCCGGGTGGCTCACCGTCGGTGCCCTCCCCCTCTTCGTCGTGTCCCAGTGGCTGGCGATTCGATGGCAGCTCCCCACCCGTCAGGCCTTCAACCTGGCGTTCCTGGCGGCTGCGGTGGTCATCCTGGCGGTACGTCGCCGTCGGCTTCGGACCATTCGGCGGGAGCTGCTGCTCTGGCTGGCCCTGACCCTGGCCGTCGTGACGACGGTGCTCGTCAACCAGGTCCCGGCAGGGACCGCCCTGCGAGGCTCGGTTCCCTATCTGGCGCCTCCCCTCGTCGGCGTGGCGGCCCTGGTCGCGGCTCCTCGGAGGGAGTCCGTCGTGGCGGCGGCGTGGACGGCGGCGACCACCGGGCTGGTATTGGCCGTGACGGCGGTCCTGCAACTGCTGCTGGGACGCGTCGGATACGTCATGTTCGCCCAGGATCTCGACTACCCCCGCTGGTGGGAGCGGGGACGCGCGACCGGGCTGGTCGCCAACCCTGGTCGGCTGGGCCAGGTCGGGGCGTCCATCCTGCCGATGGTCGCACGACCCGGCAGATGGGGGGTGGTCGCGGCGGTGACGGCCGGGGTCGCCGCCGCCGCCTCGGGGAGCCGGACCGCGCTGGCGGCCGGAGTCGTGCTCGGGGCGGTGGCGCTGCTCCCCTGGCGGTCACGACGGATCATCGCCTCCGGGGCGGTCGCGCTCGTCGCGTCGTTCCTCCTGTTCCAGGCTCTCCTTCCCGTCGCCCGCCAGGATCTGGCCGCCCGGGTGGAGGCCACCGTCTCCGACACCGCCGGGATGCTCACCGACGTCCGGGTTGCCAACCTTCGTTCCGGCCTGGCGCTGATCGCCGACCGGCCCCTCCTCGGCGCGGGACCGGGTCGGTTCGGCAGCACCACCGCCTTCGCCACCCGCTCGGAGCTCCACGAGCGTTACGGACTCCCCGACGTCCGCTCCCCCGAGTTCGTCGAGGAGCTGCGACGCCGCGGCGACGACCGGGAGATCGACGTCGGCATCGCCCAGCTCGACCTGGGGTTCTTGCAGGTGAGCACCGAGTTGGGACTCGTGGGGCTCGGGCTCTCCCTGGCGTTCCTGGCGTCGTTGGCGACGCGGGCCTGGCGGAGCGGTTCGGCTCCCGCCCTGGGACTGCTGCTCCTCCTCATCCTGTTCTCGCTCACCGGACCGGGGCTCGTCGACTTCTCCCTGGCCGCCCTGGTCCTGTGGTGGACCGGGGTGACGATCCGGGACGTCGGCGGTGGCTGAGCGTCTCCCCGGACCCCTCGACGAGGCGTCGCCCCGCCTGTTGCGTTCGGCGGGTTGGACTCTCGTCGGCCTCGTCGTCACCGGGGCGATTCGCTTCGCCGTCAGGGTGACCG
>JALSJV010000054.1 GCA_026989215.1 Acidimicrobiia bacterium
CAGCAGGTCGCCCCGTCGGAACATGTCGTCGACCACGACCGCCACCGAATGGGGCAACTCCTCCCGGAGGCGACTCAAGAACTTCTCCCGGATGATCTCGGCCGCCACGATCTCGTCGGGCTGGTCGGTGACCATGTCCGGTGGGAAGTAGAGGGGGCCTTCGGGGAGTCGCTCGACGACCTCCTGGACCAGCGGCGCCAGGTTCGCGCCCTTCAGGGCCGAGACCGGGACGTACGCCCCGAAATCCCAACGCGAGGCCTCCAGCAACTGAGCGGCGACCTGCTCCTTCCCCGCCTTGTCCACTTTGTTCACCGCCACCACCACGTCCGCCTTCGCCGCCCGGAGGCGCTCGGCGATGAGCCGGTCGCCCGGACCGATCGGCGCGGTGGCGTCGATCACGAAGACGACGGCGTCGGCTTCGGCCAGCGTCCCGTACACCAGGGCGTTGAGGCGGTTCCCCAGCTCCGTCTTCGGCTTGTGGAGTCCGGGCGTGTCGACGAAGACCACCTGGTAGAGGGGCGTGCCGTCGTCGTCGGTCCCGGTCAGCACACCCCGGATGGCGTTGCGGGTCGTCTGCGGTCGGCTGGAGATGATCGCCACCTTCCGGCCGACGAGGGCGTTCACCAACGTCGACTTGCCCACGTTGGGTCGGCCCACGACGGGGACGAACCCCGACTTCATGCCGACCCTTCCGCGCCGACCCGGGGTTCCTTCTCCACCCGGACCTCCGAGACACGCCGACCCTGCACCCTGGTGACGACGAGGGAGACGCCGTCGACGTCGAAACGTTCACCCTCGCGAGGGACCCGTCCGGCGAGACCCAACACCAGCCCGCCGACGGTGTCCCAGTCCTCGTCGGGAAGGTCGGCTCCCACCTCCTCGGACAGCTCCTCCACCGGGAACCGGGCGTCGACCACCCACACCCCTTCCTGCTCCTGGACGATCAAGGGCTCCTCGTCGTCGTACTCGTCGACGATCTCGCCCACCAGCTCCTCCAGCAGATCCTCGATCGTGACGAGCCCGGCGGTTCCCCCGTATTCGTCGACCACCACCGCCATGTGGGCCTTCGACGCCTGCATCTCCCGGAGGAGGTCGGACACCCGTTTCGTCTCCGGGACGAAGTCGACCGGGCGCATGACCTCGGCGACGGTCTCCGGCATCTGTCCGTCGATGATCCCCGGCAGGAGGTCCTTGAGGATGACGATGCCGACCACATCGTCGATGTCGTCACCGGTGACCGGGAGACGGGAGAACCCGTGCCGGGCCACCAACTCCAGCAGCGTCCCGGCCGGGGCATCCCGGGAGATGGTCACCATGTCGGTCCGAGGGACCATCACCTCCCTGACCAGGGTGTCGGAGAACTGCAGCACCGAGGAGATCAGCTCGATCTCCTCCTGGTCGGTCTCGTCGCCTTCGCCCTCCTCCTCTCCCTCGTCCTCGGTCAGCATGTCCGTCGCCTTCGACCCGACCCGGATGGCGGCTCCGAGGAGGCCGGAGAATCGGTAGGCGAGGGTGCGGGGACGGGCCCGCCCTACCGCCCGTGGGACCAGATCTCCGAGCAGCACGAGGGACAGCCCCATCAACGCCATCGCCACGACGACCCCGGGGGAGCGGAGGCGGGTGGCGATCAGCCAGGTCCCCGGGATCGCGGCGGCCATGAGCAGCGCCGAATGGACGACCCCCAGCGCCGAAGGGATCGTCTCCCGGTTCTCCAGGAGCTCGGCCGCCTGCTCCGCCCCCCGGATCCCGTCGCCGGCGTCGTGGAGGGCGTCGGCCCGAGGGGTGAGCACGAGGGAGGTCCCGGCAGCCCGGAGCACCCCGGCGAGGATGGTGAACCCGGCGACGAGGGCGACGGCGATGAGCTCGGCGATCACCGGCGCACCATCCCCACCTCGGCCAGCAACTCCCGCTCCCGCCGCTCCATCAACTCGGCGTCCTCGTCGTCCACGTGGTCGTATCCGAGAAGGTGGAGGAGGCCGTGGACGACCATCAACGCCATCTCCGTCTCGACGTCCGCTCCCAGACGCTCCGCCTGGACGGCGACGTGACCGGGGGCGATGAAGACGTCACCGAGGACGAGCGGCGGCGCTCCCGGTGCCCGCTCGGGCACCTCGCCCGGTCGGAGACGCTCGAGGGGGAAGGCCAGCACGTCGGTCGGGCCCTCCCGCTCCATGAACCGTCGGTTGTAGGCGGCGATCACCTCGTCGGGCACGAACACGACGGACACCTCGGTGTCCGCCGGCAGGCCTTCGGCGGTGAGGACCAGCTCGGCGAGGTGTCGGAGTCCGGCGGTGTCCACCGGCAGGGATTGCTCGTCGGTGACGTCGACGTTCACCGACGCTCCTCGGTCGATCTCGAAGGGTCGTCCAACCTCAACTGCCCGGGAAGTTCGGATAGGGGATACGTTGATGGTAGTGGCCCACCATCGCATCGATGAAGGCCTTCCGGATCTTCGTGAGCTCGGCCATCGTCAACGGCGCCTCCGAGAGTTGGCCGTCGTCGAGTTTCTCGTCGACCACCCGGTTCACGACCTTCTCGATCGCCTCGGCGGTGGGTTCCTGCTCCCCGAAGTTCGCCCGGCATGCCCCCTCGACGCTGTCGGCCAGCATGACGATCGCCATCTCCTTCGTCTGCGGCTTGTGTCCGGCATGGCGGTAGTCGTCGGGATCGACGTTCTCGTCCCCGTACAGCTCCCGCGCCTTCTCGTAGAAGTACCGCATGATGGCGTCCCCGTGATGGGAGGTGATCCCCTCCGCCACCTCGGAGGGGATCTTGAACTTCTTGGCGAGCCGGACCCCGTCGAGGACATGCCGGCGGATGATCTCCGCCGACTGCTCGGGCGGCAGGGAGTCGTGGGGGTTGGGGATCCCGAACTGGTTCTCGATGAAGTAGGTCGGGTTCTCGGTCTTGCCGATGTCGTGGTAGTAGGCAGCGGCCCGAGCCAAGAGGTTGTTGGCTCCGATCGCCCGGGCGGCGGCGTCGGCCAGCGTGCCGACCATCAGCGAATGGTTGAACGTCCCGAAGGCCTTCTCCTGGATGAGCTGGAGGGCCTCGTGGTTGCGGTCGGTGAGCTCGAGGATCCGCAGCGTGGTCGTGATGTCGAAGAGCGCCTCGAAGAACGGCAGGGCCGCCAAGGCGACCAGCGCCGACACGACGCCGGCGGCGAAGGCCCAGGCGACGTCCTGGCCGATGTCCGCCAGGGTGGTGTCGGCACCGCTGTCGAAGAACCAGGAGACGGCACCGGCGATCAGCCCGACCGCCACCGCCGAGATCACCACCGAGTTGCGGAACGCCCGTCGGGTCGACACCGCCGACACGAATCCGATCGGCGCCATCGTCGCCAACAGGGCGAAGACGGTGACCCCCAGTTCGCGGGTGCCGACGGCGGTGAGGATGGCCATCGTCAGCGCCATCAAGGCCCCCATCCGTGCGTCGAACAGCACCGCGGCCAGATACCCGAAGGCGACGGCGGGGAGGATGTACCAACTCGTCGACTCCTGCAGGGCGACGGTGAGCCGTACCGAGCCCGCCGCCAAGACGATGAGCAACCCCAGCAGCCCCACCATCCGTGGCCGCTGCCAGAACTGCGGTCGGAAACGGGCGAGGTAGAAACCCAGCAGGGCCACGATCACGACCAGCACCGCCGCCATCGCCGCCGCGTCGAGGCTGTCGCCGGCGTCGGCCCCGGTCGCCTCGATCGCCGCGAGCTGGATCTCGTTCTCGATGGTGTCCCCCTCCGCCACGATCACCTTCCCCGCCTCGAAGGTGACGGTCTCGTCGGGCACCCCCTCTCGTGCCCTCTGCCGAGCGGCGGCCGTGGCCTGCTCGTCGACGAAGACGTTGCGTTGCAGGAACAGGGCGACGATGTCGGCGGCGGCGGCCTGGGCGGCCAGGTCACGCTGGCCGTTCTCGTCGACCACGAGGGGCGGGCTGGCGATGACCGTGCTCTTCCGCTCGGTGAGATCCTCGACACTGCCGATGCCCCGTTCGAACTCGCTGTCGAGCCGCTGCAGCACGGCCTCGGAGATCTTCGTGAGCTGCTCCGGCTGGCCGATCGCCCGCCGCACCACGTCGGCGCTCGCCACCGCGACGAGCGTCCGCAGGGTCTCCTCCCGCAGCGTGCCGTAGGCGGTGCGCAGCTCCGCCACCTGGGCGTCGAGGGGACGAATCATCGGAGCGACGCCGATCGGATCGGCGGCACATTGTCTCCCCTCCCGACACTCCAGCTCCTGGGTGGCGTTCTCGGTGGAGAAGGAGAAGTTGGCGGGGAACTCCGGGTCCCGGGTGTCCACCGTCAGCACCACGTCACCGACGGGCACCTCGATGACGAAGCTGCCGTCGGTCTGGGTCTCACCCTTGTAGACGCTGCCGTCGATCCCGGTCGCCTCGACGGTGACCCCGGGGAGACCTGCGTCGGGAAGCCCGAGCTCGCCCGGCTCGACGTCGAAGACCCCGTCGCCTTCGACGTCGACGAACAGCGACCCCACCAGCTCGGTGAACTCGAGCTGGGGAGGGGCGGTGGTCGTCGTGGTGGTCGTGTCGGTCCCCGTCTCCTCCGCCACGGTCGTCGACGTGGTCGTCGTCGAGGTCGGTGCGGGCTCGGTGACCGTGGTCGTGGAAGAGGGGGCCGGCTCGGCCAGCACCCCCGACGTCACCGCCAGAAAGAGCGTCTCCACACCCTGCTTCGCCTCGTCCTCCACGTCGAAGTTGCGGACGGTGGTGGGTTCGACGCTCGCCGCCGCCTCCTCCCGGAGCGCGGCGGTGGTCGCCTCGTCGATCACCTCGGCGTCTCGACGGGCCACGTAGTCCCGGGTCGCCACGTCCCCCACCTCGAGCTTCGGGGTGGTCGGCTCGGCACCGACCGCCAACGCCACCCAGGTGAGCGCGACGGTCGCCACGAGGATGAGGATCCGGATCCGGGCACCGCTCATGACATCCCCTCGAATCGGGCGTAGGCCTCGACGATGGCGGCCACCACCCGGTGACGGACCACGTCGCGACTGGTCAACTCCACGAAGGCGACACCGGGGATGCCGTCGAGGATCTTGCGGACGACGGCGAGGCCGGACTGCTGCTGGCTGGGGAGGTCGGTCTGGGTGACGTCGCCGGTGATGATCATCTTCGAGTTGAACCCGAGGCGGGTGAGGAACATCTTCATCTGCTCGGGGGAGGTGTTCTGCGCCTCGTCGAGGATGATGCAGGCGTCGTTGAGGGTGCGGCCCCGCATGTAGGCGAGGGGGGCGATCTCGATCGTGTTCCGCTCGATGAGCCGGGTGGTCTCGTCGGGACCCAGCATGTCCCAGAGGGCGTCGTACAGGGGCCGGAGGTACGGGTCGACCTTGGCCGTGAGATCACCGGGAAGGAACCCGAGACGTTCCCCCGCCTCGACGGCGGGACGGGTGAGGATGATCCGTCGGACCGACCCCGACACCAGCGCCTCGACGGCCGCCGCCATCGCCAGGTAGGTCTTGCCGGTCCCCGCCGGACCGATGCCGAAGGTGAGGGTGTTGTCCCGGATCGCCTCGATGTACCGCTGCTGTCCCCGGGTCTTCGCCCGGACGGTCTTGCCGCGCCCGACCGAGATCGACTCGGTCAGCACACCGGAGGGACTGGGAACCTTCTCCCGCACCATCTCCACGACCCGTTCCACCCGCGCACCGTCGACCGGTTCACCCTCCTGGATCAGGATCAACAGCTCCTCGAGGGCGGTCTCGGCCGCTTCGACGTCCTCTCCGGGCCCCGCCAGGGAGAGCTCGTTGCCGCGCGCGACCATCCGCACAGTCGGGAAGAGCCCCTCGACTCTGCGGAGGTTCGCATCCCCGGGACCCAACAACTCCAACATGAGGTGGTTGCTGGGGACGCGCAAGCGGCGTTCGATGGTGTCAGACGTCACGGACGGACCTGCCCGAACGGGCCCCGGCAGTATACCCCGGGTCGTCGGATGCGCTTCAGCCGTCCTCCACCCACTCCGAGCCGGACTCCGCCTCGGCGTCCTCACCGGCCTCGGCGAGGAGCCCGGCCAGGATCTTCAGGTCGCTCTGGCGGACGGTGAGTGCCGGGCTCGACCCGTCCTGGCGCATCCGGTGGATGGCCTGGAGGAACCGATCGATCACCTCGGCCCGCCGACCGGAGACCTGCTCTGCCGCGGCGATGTCCACCACGATGCGATCTTCATCGTCGGGTCCGGTGGGGAGGAGGGAGGCCGGGGAGACCCGGTAGAGCGCGGCCAGACGGTACAGCCGGGGGATGGAGAGGTTCCGCTCGCCCCGCTCGTAGGCTCCCAACACCGAGGCCCGGAATTCGTGACCGGATTTCTCCTCGACGTCGAGCAGAGACCATCCCCGCGCCCGACGGGCGGCCCGCAGTCGCTCCCCCAGAGCCCGATTCAGGTCCCTCACGAACACGTCTCCCGGTGTGTCTCGTCCCTTCCAGCCACCCGCATCCTACCACTCAGAGTGGTCGTTGCGCGCTGGGAGTCACATTCCGCGGATGGGAGCCGTCAGCGGTGTCGACGGCGACGCCGCTTCGCCGGGTGCTCGTTCCGCAGCTCGGCGAACCGGCGGAGGAGCTCCTCCTCTTCGGGGGTCAGATCCGAGGGAACCTCCACCGCCACCTGCACGACGAGATCGCCGCGGCCTCGCCGTCCCAGGTGGGCGGTACCCCGTCCGGCGAGGCGGGTGGTCCAGCCCGGTTGGGTCCCGGCGGGGATGGCGACGGTCTCCGTGCCGCCCTCGAGGAGGGGCACCTCCACCTTGGTCCCCAGGGCCGCCTCGGCGATCCCGATCGTCACCCGATGGATCAGGTCGTCCCCGGAGCGTTCGAACCGTTCGTCGGGGGTGACCTCGATCGTCACGTACAGGTCCCCGGGCCGTCCACCCTGGCCTGCGGCCTCCCCCTCACCGGTCATCCGGAGTCGGGTGCCCGTGGAGACTCCGGCGGGGATCTCGACCCGCACCGACCGTCGGTCGGGATGCACCCCCTGACCGAGGCAGCGGGGACACGGCTCGGAGATGATCTCCCCGGAGCCTCGGCAGCGGTCGCACTCGGCCACCGACATGACGGTCCCCAGCAGCCCCCGCCGGGCCACGCGAACCGCTCCCGCCCCGCCACAGGTGGGACAGGTCGACCGCCGCGACCCCGGCTTGGCGCCGCTCCCCCCACACAGCCCGCACACCACGTTCGTCTCGAAGGTGACGTCGGCTTCCGTCCCGAAGGCGGCCTCGTCGAGGCTCACCCGAACCCGGGCGACGACATCCCGCCCGCGGGGCCGCGCCGTGGGCCCCCGCCCGGTCCCGAAGGGGCCGGCGTCGCCGAACACGGAGCGGAGCAGATCGTCGAAGCTGCCGAACCCGGCGAACAGGTCGCCCAGGTCGAGGGACTCCCCCCGGTCGTAGGCTCGCCGCCGCTCCGGATCGGACAGGACTTCGTAGGCCTCGGCGACCTCCCGGAACCTCGCCTCGGCGGAAGGGTCGTCCGGATTGGCGTCCGGGTGGGTGTCGCGGGCCAGACGCCGGAACGCCCGTTTGATCTCCTCCTGGGACGCGTCCCGGGGCACCCCCAGGACGGCGTAGTAGTCCTTGGCCATCGGCTATCCGCTGATCCGGTCCCCGAGCTCGCGGCCGATCTCCTCCACCGCCGAGATGGCCTTCTTGTAGTCCATCCTCATCGGACCGATCACGCCGACCCGGCCCTCGCCGCCGGTGGCGACGGGGAACGTGGTGGAGACCACCGCCAGGTCCTCGACGGGGAGGTCGTCGCCGATCTGGATGTAGGTGCCCGACGCCCGGGCGAGGATGTCGAGGATCATCGCCTCCCGTTCGAGGACTTCGAGCACCCGGTGGACCGTCTGCAGGTCGTCCCAGATGGCGGGCATGCGTCCCGCCCCGCCGACGTACAGCTCGGAATGTTCGGCGGCGGCGCGTCCGACACCCGCCGCCAGGACGTCGAGGGCGGCCCGAGCAGGACCCGAGAGCTGGGTGCCCGCGGATCCCACCGCCTCCACCGCCGTCAACTCGCCCCCCACCAGTGCTCCGGCGAGGAGCCGCTCCACCTCGGCGAGCTCCGTCGAGTCCACCGGTTCGGCGAGGTCACATGCCTCCTGGCAGACCTGGCCGGACTCGGTCACGATGACCAGCAGTGCCCGCTCGGGGGTGAGCTGGACGACGTGGAGCGCCTTCACCTTCTCCCCGGTGGGACGGGGACCGACCACGACCGCCGGGTAGTGGGTGACGTCGGCGAGGAGCTGACTGGTGGCCTTCAAGAGGCGACTCAGCTCCATGTGCACCGTGTTGAAGAAGGTGGCGATGCGTTCGCGGGTGCGACCGCGGAGACGAGGGGGAGTGAGGTGATCCACGTAGTAGCGGTATCCGGCCGCGGTCGGTACCCGTCCCGCTGATGTGTGTGGCTGCGCGACATAGCCCTCGGCCGCCAACGCGGCGAGGTCGTTGCGCACCGTGGCGCCCGACACGTCGAGCCCGGTCCGCTCGAGGATCGTCCGAGAGCTGACCGGCTCACCCGAGGCGATGTATTCCTCGACGAGCGCCCGGAGGACCGTGGCTCGTCGATCCTCCAGCATGCCCATCACGTTAGCAGTCACCCTTGGTGACTGATAAGGGTCGAGAGCCCGCCCCCACCTTCTGCGGCGGCCACCGGAGGCCGCCGACCAGCCGGCCCGGTCAGCCGAGGACGCTCCGGATCACCAGGTCGGTGAGGAGGGGACGCAGCACCACCAGACGGCCGTCCCGGACCTCGACGACCCCTGCGTCGAGGAGCCGCCGACCCTCGTCGGAGGCGACGAACGCCTCGCCTCCCTGCCCCAGGACCACACCCGCCGCTCGACGCAAACCCAACATCAGACGCTCCCGTTCGGCCTCCGCGCCCGACACCAGGTCGCTCGACTGCACCGCGCCCAGCCCGGCCCGCACCCGATCCAGGTAGGTGTCGAGTCGGCGAACGTTCGCCCGCCGCACCCCGTCTCGAAAACCGTGGGCTCCCACCCCGAAGCCCAGGTACTGGCCTCCGGCCCACACCGTGAGGTTGTAGCGGCAGGCGTGCCCCGGCCGAGCCAGGTTCGAGACCTCGTACCGGACGAGGCCGGAGGCCTCCGCCCGGACCTGGACCTCCTCCCAGCGGTCTGCCTGTACGTCGGGGTCGGGAGCCGAGGCTCCCGCACGGACGTCTCGCCACAGCTTCGTCCCCGGCTCCACCGTCAACGCGTACACGGAGAGGTGGTCCGGGGCCAGACCCAACGCCGCCTCGACGGTGGTGGTCCAGGACCGTGCGTCCTCGACGGGATGACCGTAGATGAGGTCGAGGTTCACCGAGCCGAACCCCGCACGCCGGGCGACCTCCACCGCCCGGGCCACGTCGGCGGGGGTGTGGCATCGCCCCAGCGCGGCCAGCACCCGTCGATCGAAGCTCTGGGCTCCGAAGGACACCCGTCCGAACCCCGCCGCCGCCAACTCCCCGGCCATCTCCGGGGTCCAGTCCTCGGGGTTCGCCTCGAGCCCCACCTCGGCGTCGGACGCCAACCCGAAGCGGTCGGCCAAGGTCTCCACGATCGTCGCCAGCCGCCGCGCGCCGAGGCGCGTCGGGGTTCCGCCGCCCACGTACACGGCGTCGAGGGGACGCCACGGAGGCTCCGAAGCGATCTCGATCGAGAGCGCCTCCAGATACCGGTCGGCCTCTGCGTCGCGACCGACGACGACGGTGAAGTCGCAGTAGGGGCATTGCCGGGCGCAGAAGGGGATGTGGACGTACGCCCCGGCCCACCCGGCCGCCCGGTCGGCCAGCTCCGGCGAGTCGGGTGCGGTCACCGATCGACCTTGAGGGCCTCGACGAAGGCCTCTTGGGGCACCTCGACCGACCCCACCATCTTCATCCGCTTCTTCCCCTCCTTCTGACGCTGCAGCAGCTTCTTCTTCCGGGTGACGTCACCGCCGTAGCACTTGGCGAGGACGTCTTTGCGTTTCGCCTTCACCGTCTCCCGGGCGATGATGCGACTGCCGATCGCCGCCTGGATGGGCACGTCGAAGAGCTGGCGGGGAATCAGCTCGCGGAGGCGCTCCACCATCGCCCTGCCGTACTGGTAGGCCTTGTCGCGGTGGACGATGGACGAGAAGGCGTCGACGGGCTGCCCGTTCAGCAACACGTCCACCCGCACGAGGTCGGCCTCCCGATACCCGGCGGGTTCGTAGTCCAGACTGGCGTATCCCCGCGTCCGCGATTTGAGCTGGTCGAAGAAGTCGAACACGACCTCGGCGAGGGGGAGGAGATAGGTGAGCTCCACCCGTTCCGGTCCCAGATAGTGCATGTTCACCATCTCGCCCCGCCGCCCCTGGACCAGCTCCATCACCGCCCCCACGTACTCGGAGGGGGTGATGATCATCGCCCGTACGAAGGGCTCTTCGATGGAGACGATCTCTCCCGGATCCGGCATGTCCTGAGGGGATCGGATCTCCCGCTGCTCCCCCGACGCCGTCATCACCCGGTACGCCACCGACGGGGCGGTGGCGACCAGGTCGAGGTCGTATTCGCGTTCGAGACGTTCACGGACGATCTCCATGTGCAGCAGACCGAGGAACCCGCATCGGAACCCGAACCCGAGGGCCCGCGAGGTCTCGGGCTCATAGACGAGGGAGGCGTCGTTCAGAGCCAGCTTGTCCAGCGCCTCCCGAAGCCGCACGAAGTCGTCGCCGTCGGTCGGGAAGATCCCGGCGAACACCATCGGCTTCGGTTCCGAGTACCCGGGGAGGGCCTCGGCCGCCGGTCGGGCGACGGCGGTGACGGTGTCCCCCACCTTGATGCGCCCGATCTCCTTCACCCCGGTGATGAGATAGCCGACCTCGCCGGGACCGAGAACGGCGACGGGTTCCGCCGCCGGGGTGAGCACCCCCACCTCGGTGGCGTCGTGGGTCTCGCCGGTCGCCATGAACCGGAGCCGGTCACCGCTGGAGAGGCGCCCGTCCACGACCCGTACGTAGCAGACGACCCCTCGGTACGGGTCGTAATACGAGTCGAACACGAGCGCCCGCAGGGGCGCGTCGGGGTCGCCGGACGGCGGTGGGATGTCGGCGACGATGCGGGCGAGCAGCTCGTCGACCCCCTCCCCGGTCTTCGCCGAGACCCGCACCACGTCCTCGGGTCGGCCGCCCAACACCCCGACGATCTCCGCCGCGACCCGGTCCGGATCGGCCGACGGAAGGTCGATCTTGTTGACGACCGGGATGATCTCCAGACCGGCGTCGATCGCCAGATAGGCGTTGGCGAGGGTCTGAGCCTGGACCCCCTGGGCGGCGTCGACCAGGAGGACCGCCCCTTCGCAGGCGGCCAGCGATCGGGACACCTCGTAGGAGAAGTCGACGTGGCCGGGCGTGTCGATGAGGTCGAGCACGTGGTGTCCGTCCGAAGGGTGCACGTACTCGAGACGAACCGCCTGGGCCTTGATGGTGATGCCCCGCTCCCGCTCGAGATCCATGGTGTCGAGCACCTGCTCGCGCATGTCGCGTTCGGAGAGCGCACCGGTGCGTTCGAGGAGCCGGTCCGCCAGGGTCGACTTGCCGTGGTCGATGTGGGCGATGATGGAGAAGTTGCGGATGCGCGCTCGATCGACCATGTCCTCGGGGGATCGGGGGGACGGGGCACGATTGTACCGCTCCCAACGCCGCTGCTAGCCTCTTCCACCCGCCGGTGCCCCGGCGCGCACCGCCACCCTTCGAGACTTCACGTGGAGCAGCCATGGCCAACATCAAGTCCCAGATCAAGCGGAACCGCCAAAACGAGAAGCGCCGCCTCCGCAACAAGGCGGTGCGCTCGGAGATCAAGACCCGCATGAAGCGGGCGATCGAGGCGGCCGAGATGGGCACCGACGACGTCGAGGAACGCTTCCGCCTGGCGCAGAAACGGATCGACATGGCCGTCTCCAAGGGGATCCTCCACAAGAAGACGGCCGCCCGCCGCAAGTCCCGGCTCGCCAAGCGGATCGCCGCGGTCCGCGCCGACGCGTCCTCGTCCTGACTCAGCGCCCCGCGTACCAGCGGGCCAGCGCCACCGTCAGCCGCTCCATCGTCACCCGGTGCAGCTCCTCGGGTGCCGACTTGAGCACCCGGTCGGCACGCCCGAGGGCTTCGAGGGCCCTGCGCAGCGACGAGTCCTTCACCCGACCCCGTCTCCTCCACACGTGCTCCGGCCACCGGTCGGAGGGACGCGCCCCCACCCGCTCCCGGAAGGTCTCGAAGTCGGGGGACGAGGAGGCGAGGGCCCTCCGTCGCAGATCGTGTTCGAGGGTGGCCAGGATCTGCAGGGGATGGGTGTGGACGAACAGGTCGCCGAGACGTCGGAGCGCCTCGTCGACACGGCCGGCGGCGACGGCGTCGGTGTAATGCCAGATCGGTTCGTCGGGCCGGTTCTTGAACCGTCGCAGGATCTCCTCCCCGGTGATCCGGCCCCCGGCCTCGGCGAGCTGATCGAGGGCGCTCTCCAGCGATCCGAGATCGGTGCCGAAGCGCTGCACCAGGGCTTCCTGGGCGTCCCGACCCAGCTCCAGCCCCCGTGCAGCGGCCATCTCGACGAGGCGTTTGGGGACGTCCCGCTCCTGGAGGCGGCGAACCGTGACCGACCTCCCCACCTGCTTCACCGCCTTGGCGACCGGGGCCTTGGGGCCGCCCACCGAGACCAGGGCGACGGCCACGGCCTCCGGATCGACGGCGAGGAGCAGGTCGGCGAGCACCTCCACCTCCGCAGCGGTCAGGTTCTGGATGTCGGTCACGAGGAGGCCTTGCCGACCACCGAACAGCGACCCCGACTGGAGCACGGGCACCATGGCCTCGACGTCTCCGCGGAGCGCCCCTCCGTCGGCCGTGCCGCCGGTCGGGACGTCGACTCTGACGACGTCGTCCGCGCCGATCCCGTGGCCGGCCAGGTGCTCCTTCGCCAGGCGCAGGGCCTCGTCTCGTTCGGACGGTCCGGAGCTCGATGGGATGACGATGGCGAGGACGGCGCTCATGACGTCCTCAACCTACCGGCGCCCCCGGACACATCCGTCAGCAGACGGACCAGGTCGCAGGCCTCGGCGACGTCGTGGACACGGATGATGTCGGCCCCGTGTTCCACCGCCAACGTGATGTAGGCCATCACCCGGTGGTCTTCCTGCTTCCGGGGGATGGGGACGAGGATCGGAGGCCCGACGGTTCGGATCACGTCGAGGCGCCGGATCACGTCGAGTTGCATCCGCGTGTACCCGGCGTAGTCGCCCGGATAGTTGATGGCGATTCCGGGATCGACGATGACCCGGTCGATGCCGTCGGCCTCCAGCGCCGTCACCCGCTCGGCGAGCCACCGGGCCGTCACCGCCGCCTTGTCGGGTCGGACGTCGATCTCGTCCACGGCGTGGGGGTTCGCCCCCTCGACGTAGACGACGATCGCAGCCGCGCCGCTCTCCGCCACCACCCGGCGCATCTCCGGATCACCCAGCCCCCCCGTGTCGTTGACGATCGCCGCCCCCGCCGCCACCCCGGCCCGGGCCACCTCCGGCTTCCACGTGTCGACCGAGACGAGATGACCCTCCGCGCTGAGGGCCTCCACGGCCGGAACCAGGCGACGGATCTCTTCGTCGACGTCCAAGGTCGGGACGTCGTACCGACTGGACTGAGCACCGACGTCGATGATCTCCGCCCCCCACTCCCGGTACCTGGCGGCCAGCTCCAACGCCGCCGGAACCGTGGTCGCCACCGTCTGGGTGTTGTGCGACTCCGGCGAGAGGTTGAGGACCCCCATCACCTTGGTGCCGCCGTCGAAGCACAACGGGCCGGCAGGGGTGTCGAGTCGTCTCACGGACCGACCACCAGCCACCCTGAGAGGTCGGTGGTCCCCTCCCCCACCCGCACCGGGATCTGCGACTCGACGGTCGTCCCGGACGGGACCGTGCCCACGTCGACGGGGATCGAGGCCTCACCGATCTGGAGGTCCACACTGCCGCGCCACACGAACGGGGTCGGGTTCGTGAACCTGATCGTCACCGTCACCTGCTCCTCCCCCGGTCCCGGGCCGACACCCAGATCCACGGCGAGACCGCCACATGACTCCTCCGGGTCGGCGGTCAGCAGCCGGGCCGAGCTCGTCACCACCGGCGTCCCGTCGACCACGAGCACCTGGAAGGGAGTGGTGACGGGACGGCTGCACGAGACGAGGTGGGTCCGTCCCCCGAGCCATGCCTGGGCGATGGGGATCAGCAGCACGAGGGCGAGCACGGCGACGGCGACCTTGGATCGGAGCACCGGGTGAGTGTCACGGACCGACCGGGGTCCTGTCAACCACCCCGCACCCCACGTAGACTGCGCCGCCGTGCCCGCCGCCGACCCGACCCGACACGCCCGCACCGTCATCCTCCTGACCGGCCTGATCGTCGTGTTCGGGGTGTCGCTGGTGATGCTCGTCCGGGGCACGGATCCGGTCGAGGTCGCCGCCGTCCTCTTCTTCGCCCCCGTCTTCGCCGGGCTCCTCTATCTGGGGCCGGGAGGGGGGCTCGCCCTGGCCGCCGGAGCCACCGCCGCCTACGTGGCGATGCGGTGGCCTGCGATCCAGTTGGTGGGATGGGAGCCCCTCGTCGGCCGGATCGCCACCCGGGGAGTCGGATACGTCCTGTTCGGTCTGGCGGGAGGCTGGGCGACCCGCACCCTCCTCGGCGACCTGCGACACCTCTCCGAGATCGGTGAGGTCGATCCCGCGACCGGTCTCCACACGGCCGCGGCCTTCGCCCGTCTGGCCCGTGCCGAGATGCTGCGAAGCGACCGTTACGGCGGGACCTTCACGGCGGCGCTCCTCCCCCTGACCGGCCTCCCCGCCCGCCACGTCCTCCGTCGTCGGGCCCTCGCCGAGCTTGGAGCCGCCACCCGCTCGGCGCTTCGGAAGTCGGATCATCTCGCCCTCGTCACCGTCGACGGGCGCCCGATCCTCGCCGTCATCCTCACCGGCACCGACGCCGACGGCGCCGAACCGGCGATCGATCACCTCCGGGAGGCGGCGGCGCGAACCGGATTCGACGTGGAGGCTGCTCGGATCGCGGTGTACCCGGCCGATCCCGAGGGGGTCGCGTCGATCTTGGGGGTGATCGAGCCGGGGCCCACGACGACGTCTCCCACCTGATCGGTCCTCACCACCCGCGCTCCGACGCCCGACAGGACCTGGGACACCCAGGGCACCGGATGCCCGTAGGTGTTGGGTCCGACCGAGATGACGGCGAGGGCCGGCGCCTGGGCGGCCAGCCAGTCCGGGTCGCTGGTACCGGCCCCCTGGTGGGGAACGGCGAGCACCTGTGCGGGGATCCGTCCGAGCTCCCGCTGGGCCACCGCCTCGACGTCGCCGGGAAGCAGGACCGAGAGGTCACCGATGGAGACGCGGACGACCAACGACTGGTCGTTCGGGGACGCATACCGCCGCCGGGGTCCCAGCACGTCGATGGTGACGTCCCCGAGCCGGTATCGGCCGAGGTCCGGGGCGACGACCCGCACCCCCGCCGAGGCCAGCTCCGCCGCCAGTCGGTCCCACGTCTCGCTCGTGTGGGGGGCGGACGCGTACCAGACCCGACCGATGGGGATCCGCCCGGCGAGACCTGTGAGGCCTGCGGCATGGTCGGCGTGGGGATGGGAGACGACGGCGAGGTCCAGTCGATCCACCCCGTACCGGGTGAGTTTTCGGGCCAGGATCCGGGGATCGGGCCCGGCGTCGACGAGGACGGTCACCTCCGCCCCGAGGACCAACACGGCATCGCCCTGGCCCACGTCGAGGAAGACGACGCCCGGCCGGAAGTCGGGCGACCGCCCGGGCAGCGTCAGCAGCGCGACGGTGAGGAGGACGAGCAGTCTCCGGCCGAGGCGGAAGCGAAGCGCCCACACGGCGGCCGACATCACCGCCACCCCGAGCGCGTCGAGCTGGGGCCACCCCGCCGCCAGACGGGCCACGTCGATGACGCGGCCCGCCACCCAGGTACCGACCGCCAGCGGGACGTCCCCGATGAGCACTCCGATCACCCCGGCGGTGGTGGCAGCGGCGACCAGGGGGGCCGCCACCAGGTTGGCCAGCGGTGCCACGAGCGGCACCGTCCCGAAATGGGCCAGGAGGAGGGGGGCGACGGCGATCTGCGCGCCGAGGGTGGGGCCGAGGGTCTTCGCGATCAGCCGGGGAGCTCGCCCGTCGAGAGCTCGCGCTCCGATCATGACACCGGTCGTCGCCGCCACCGAGAGCTGGAATCCGACCGATGCCGCCAGGGGCGGGGAGAGGATCAGCAGTCCGGCCACCGCCCCACCGAGGACGGTCCAGGCGTCGAGCGACACGCCGAACGCCCGGGCGATGAGTACGAGGCCTGCCATCACCGCGGCCCTCACCACCGACGGCTCCCAACGGGTCGCCACGACGAAGACCGCGAGGGCCGCCAGCCCGGCCACCGCGCGCAGCCGGGCCGACCCGACGACGGGAGCGAGCAGGAGGAACCACATCCCGAGGAAGAGCGCCACGTTGCTGCCGGAGACCGCCACGAAATGGGTGAGTCCGGCCCTTCGAAGGGCCTCCAGGTCGTACGGTGTCAGACCCGACGTGTCGCCGATGAGGAAGCCCCTGAGCAGCGCGGTCTCCGGCCCGGCGTCGACGGGGAGCCGTGCTCGAACCGCGGCTCTGAGACCGTTACCCGCCCGAAGCCACGGCTCCGTGGGATCGCCGGTGACGAGCGAACGGGCGACCATGGTGCCGCCGACCGACCTTCCCCGAATCCGCCGCTCCCCGCTCCGGACCACACCCCGCGCGCGGAGCCACTCGCCCGCCTCGACCCGGTGACGACCCGTGGGCCATTCGACCGCCAGGTCCGGGAGGCGGGCCCGGCGGCCGTCGACGAACGCCGGACGGATCACGACGGTGTCCCGACCTCGGACGTTCACCGGGTCGGTCAAGACCCTTCCCACCACCGTCGAGACGCCCTCGGGGACCGTGAGCGCCGTCCGGGCGGCGGCGCCCGCCTGGGACCAGACACCGGATGCGGCGGCGAGGATCAGGGCGGTCGCCGCCCACCTCGGCCATGAGCGAGTCGAGGCGATCATCACCAGGGCCCCGACGAGGAGCACGACGACCACGCCACCCGAGACCGGGGTCACGGCCACGAGCCCCGACCCCAGCCAAGCCCCGACAGCCGCCGCCGGCCAGCAGCGAGCCCCGGGCCGGATCCCCCATCGCTCCCACCATCCCGACGCCACCTCTCCCCCCTCGGATCGGGCGGACGGGACGGACATCAGGGAAGGGCGATCGCGTCCCGGAGCGCCGCCAGTTTGGCCTCCCCGATGCCTGGAACGTCCAGGAGATCCTCGACCGTCTCGAAGGGCCCGTACCGCTCCCGGTGGGCGACGATCCTCTCGGCGAGCACCGGACCCACCCCAGGCAGCCGCTCCAGCTCGGCGACACCGGCCCGATTCACGTCCACCAGGCCCTCGGACCCGACGGAGCCCGCCACCTTCGACTCGTCCGGTCCCGGTACCCGCACCTGGTCACCGTCACGCACCGGCGCCGCCAGATTCAGCGCCGCGAGATCTCCTCCCGGGAGGACGCCGCCGGCCGCCGCCACGACGTCGGCGACCCGCGCCCCGGCCGCCACCTCGACGAGCCCCGGACGTCGCACCCAGCCGGCCACGTGGACGACCAGGGACTCGACGGTCGTGGAGGTGGGCGCCGCCGGGGCGGGGACCACCAGCTCCGCGGGCGGCGCCGTCGAGCAGGCGGCCACGATCACGAAGAGCAGGCCGAAGAGGACCCGGACCACGGTGCTCCTTCCCCGACCTCCCACCGCCCGCCCCCGTGTATCTATCAGTCGGATCCGGTCACGTCCAGAGGTCCCTCGCTAGGTTGGCGGGCATGTCCGAGTTGCTCCATCCCGACCAGTACCGTGTCCCTCCGGGCGGCCCGGCCGACCTCGCCAGCCGGAACCCGGCCGATCGATCGTTCTTCTCTGGGGAGAAGCGGGAGGGCCGCCGGCTCGCCAAGGCACTCAACCGTCGCCTCGAACAGCTTCAGGAGCTCCTGTGGGCCGAGCATCGGCATCGACTCCTCGTCGTCCTCCAGGCGATGGACACCGGCGGCAAGGACGGCACCATCCGCCATGTGTTCGACGGCACCAACCCCCAGGGCGTCCGGGTGGCCGCCTTCAAGCGACCGACCCCCGCCGAGTTGGCCCACGACTACCTCTGGCGGGTGCACCCTCACGTCCCCGGCGACGGCGAGATCGCCATCTTCAACCGGAGCCACTACGAGGACGTGCTGGTGGTGAGGGTGCACGGTCTCGTCCCCGAAGACCGATGGCGTCGGCGCTTCGACCACATCGTCGCGTTCGAGCGCCTCCTGGCCGACGAGGGGACGACCATCGTCAAGTTCTTCCTCCACATCTCGAAGGAGGAGCAGCGGGAACGGCTCCAGGCCCGCCTCGACGAGCCCCACAAGCGCTGGAAGTTCTCCAAGGGCGACCTGGCGGAGCGGAGACGCTGGGACGACTACACGGTCGCCTACGAAGAGGCCCTCAGCCGCACCTCCACCACCTACGCCCCCTGGTACGTGGTGCCCGCCGACCGCAAGTGGTACCGGAACCTCGTGGTCTCCAAGGTGCTCGTCGACACCCTCGAGTCGCTCGACATGGCCTATCCCGACCCCGAGGAGGACCTCGGCGACATCGTGGTCGTGTGAACGCCGCCGAGGGCCCTCACCGCCCCAGCAGGGCCGCCGTCACCGAACGGGCTTCCGCTTCCGCCGGGATCGCCTCATAGGCGGCCCGGTGGCTCACACCCCGGAGCCGGGCGCGGAGATAGGGGCCCAGATACCGGACCAGGAACCGCACGACCCCATCACGGCGCCACTGCCGTAGATGGACGAGCTCGTGCACGACGAGGGGACCCAAGGTCCGGGGATCTCCCGGCAGCAGCCCGGGATCCACGTAGATCCCCCACGGAAGGGTCATCGCTCCCAGCTCCCGGGCCCAGATCCGACGCATCCACCACGGTGCGGGCCGCAACGTCGGCCGGTCCAGATCCTCGAGCCCCAACGCCCTCCCGACCAGGTCCGGTTCGAAGCCGGCGGCCCGCAAGACGGCCGACGGTGGATACACGGTCAGCCGACGACGACGTTGACGAGGCGCGGCGCCCGGACGATCACCTTCTTCACGCTGCCTCCGTCGAGCCACTTCGCGACCCGTTCGCTGGCCAGCGCCAACCGCTCGGCCTCCTCGTCGGCGATGTCCGCCGGGACCTCGATCCGATCTCGTACCTTCCCGTTCACCTGGACGACCATGGTGACGGTCTCCTCACGCACGAGCTCGGGATCCCATTCGGGCCACGCCTCGGTGGCGAGCATCGTCCCGTACCCCCGTCGCTCCCACAGCTCGTGGGCGACGTGCGGAGCCATCGGTCCGAGCATGAGCAGCATGAGCCGGAACGCCTGGTCGAAGGTCCCCCGCTCGGCGCCCTCTCTCAGATAGTCCTGGAGGGCGTTGGCGAAGCTCATGAGGGCGGCGACCGCGGTGTTGAAGGCGAAACGGTCGATGTCGCCGGTGACCTTCTTCAACGTCCGGTGGGCGACCTGGAGGATCCTCCGGTCCTCGGGTCCCGGCGGCCGGTCGTCGACCCGGCCGATCTCACCGGTCCCCATCCTCCAGACCCGGTCGAGGAACCGGGCCGTCCCTTCGACGCCGTGGTCGGACCAGACGGCGTCGTCGGTCGGGGGGCCGATGAACAGCTCGAACAGCCGGATGGCGTCGGCCCCGAAGCGTTCGTAGTAGGGGTCGGGTGCGACGACGTTGCCCTTCGACTTCGACATCTTGGCGCCGTCCTTCACCAACATGCCCTGGGTGAAGAGCCGCTGGAAGGGCTCGTCGACGGCGACCAACCCCATGTCGTAGAGGACCTTCGTCACGAACCGGGCGTACAGGAGGTGGAGGACGGCGTGCTCGACGCCACCGATGTACTGGTCCACCGGCATCCAGTAGGCGACCTTCTCGGGGTCGAAGATCGCCTGGTCGTTGTGGGGGTCGCAGAAACGCAGGAAATACCACGACGAGTCGACGAAGGTGTCCATCGTGTCGGTCTCCCGCCGGGCCGGACCACCGCACCGGGGGCAGGTGGTCGAGACGAACTCGGGGACCGCGGCCAGCGGCGACCGGCCCTTCGGGGCGTAGTCCTCCACGTCGGGATGGATGACGGGGAGGTCCTCTTCGGGTACGGGCACGATGCCGCATCCGGGGCATTCGATCATCGGGATGGGGCAGCCCCAGTAACGCTGCCGGGAGATGAGCCAGTCCCGCAACCGGTAGTTCACCGTCCGGCGACCGATCCCACGCTCCTCGAACCACTCGATGATCCGTTCCTTCGCCTCGGCGGTCTCCAGCCCGTCGAGGAACTCGGAGTTGATCACCTTCCCGGGGCCGCTCCACGCCTCCCCCTCCCAGCCGTCGGGCGGCTGGACCGTGCGGATGATCTCGATCCCGTACCGGGAGGCGAAATCCCAGTCGCGCTGGTCCTCGCCCGGGACGGCCATGATCGCACCGGTCCCGTACCCCATCAGGACGTAATCGGCGATGTAGATGGGGACCCGACGGCCGTTCACCGGGTTCACGGCGTCTCGCCCCACGTAGACGCCGGTCTTCTCCCCCTCCGCCAGCCGTTCCAGCTCGGTGGCGCGGCGGGCCCGCTCGATGTACTCCCTCGCCTCCGCCTCGGTCGGGCTGCCGGAGATGAGGCGCTCCACGAGCGGATGTTCCGGGGCGAGGACGGCGAAGGTCATCCCGAACACGGTGTCGGGACGGGTCGTGTAGACCTCGAAGGACAGGCCTTCGGCGTCGGCGACCTCCATGGTGAAGGTGGCTCCCTCCGAGCGACCGATCCAGTTCTCCTGCATGACCCGCACCCGTTCGGGCCACTCGTCCAGCTTCTGGAGGTCGTCGAGGAGCCGCTGGGCGTAGTCGGTGATCTTGAAGAACCACTGGGCGAGATCCCGTTTCTCCACCTCGGAGCCGCAGCGTTCGCAGCGCCCGTCGACGACCTGCTCGTTGGCGAGGACGGTCTGATCGGTCGGGCACCAGTTGACGGGGGCCTTGCGCTTGTAGGCGAGACCCCGCTCGTACAGCTTGAGGAACAGCCACTGGTCCCAGCGGTAGTACTCGGGAGTGTGGGAGGCGATCTCCCGGCTCCAGTCGTAGACGGCGCCCAGTCGGCGAAGCTGCGCCTTCATCCGGGCGATCTGGTTCTCGGTGAACACCTTCGGATGGACGCCGGTGTTGATGGCGGCGTTCTCGGCGGGGAGACCGAAGGAGTCCCACCCCATGGGGGCGAGCACGTTGTAGCCCTGCATGCGCCGGTACCGGGTCAGGAGATCCACGTAGGAGTAGTTCCGCAGATGACCCATGTGGAGATCCCCCGACGGGTAGGGATACATCTGCAGGTTGTAGTACTTGGTCCTCGAGGGATCCTCGTCGACGTAGAAGGTACGCTCGACCTCCCACCGTTCCTGCCATTTCCGTTCGATCGCTGCGAAGTCGTAGGGCATGGGTCCTCCGGTGGCCGGTGAGGGTACCAGCGACGATCGGGGGCCCGGTTTTGGCTTCATTCCCCCCTTCGGGCTGCCGACATGTAGACGTATGGTCTCCGATGAGGGTGCGGCAACGCCGGCGACGACTCGCCCCTGGCCGAGGCGGCGGATCTTCGCAGCCCTCGCCGGGGCGGTGACGATCGCCGCGGTCGGGGTGTCGATCGACCTCCTCCCGTCCGAACCCTCCGGGGTGCTCGGATCGGGCTTCGTCCTCGTGTCGTTCGGCCTCGCCGGCATCCTGTTGATGCGAAACGCCTCCCGCCTGGAAGGAAGGGAGCGGCTCGCCTGGCGCATCATCGGCGCCGGGGTGACGACGGCCGCCCTCGGGGTGGCGGTCTTCGCGATAGCCCTCCTCTTCAACCCCGACATGGGGGCGTTCGGACCCGTCGACATCGTGTTCCTCACCGCCTACGCGGCGATGGGCGTGGGCTTCGCGGCCCTCCCCCACGTCCGAGCCGAGAAGGCGCAGCGCGTCCGTCTCCTCCTCGACGCCCTCGTCGGCGGCGTCTCCCTCGGCACCCTCCTCTGGGCTCTGGTGGTCGGCCCCCTCATCTCCCGCATGCCCCAGGTCGGAACCCTCGAGACGATCGTCGCGATGGCGTATCCGATCCTCGACCTGATCCTCCTCGTGATGGTGATGATCGTGGTGATCCGCCGCAGCGCGCTCCGTTTCGACCTCCGCCTGGTCGTCGTCGGCCTCACCCTCGCCGTCCAGGCGGCCTCCGACCTCCGGTTCCTCACCCGCGCCATCGGATCGTCCTTCGCCGAAGCCCATCCATCCTGGGGCCTGCTGGGTACGGCGGCCGGTTTGGCGTTCGCCGCCGCGCTGCTCGTCGAGTATCCGCCTCCACGTCGGGAGTACGCCGAGCGGCGTCCGTCGCTGATCCCGATGATCTTCCCGTACCTGGTCGCCGGCGTGCTGGTCGTCGTCCTCATCTCCACCATGGCCTCGTCGGGCGTCGGAGAGACCGGCTTCCAGCTCCTCATCGGGTTTCTCATCACGACCGGTCTGGTGGTGGCCCGCCAGGCGGTGGCGATCAGGGAGAACCGGGAGCTCGTGGAGGCGCAACGTAAAGCCCTGGTCTCGTCGGTCTCCCATGAGCTCCGGACACCCCTCGCCGCGGTGGTGGGGTTCCTGAGCCTCCTCGCCGACGACTCGGTCGCCTCCCTCGCCGACGAGGAGCGCCGTGAGCTGGTCGCCCTCGCCGACGAGCACGCCCGCCACATGGCCCGCATCGTGGAGGATCTCATCCTCCTCGCCCGTGGGGACCTCCGGGAGATCGAGCTCCACGAGGAGATCCTGGACCCCTCGGACCTGGTGGGAACCGCCATCAACACCCTCGACGCTCCCGGGGTCACCTACCTCGACGAGACCGCCGGCTGGCGTCTCCGCGGCGATCCCGATCGTCTGCGACAGGTCGTCACGAACCTCATCAGCAACGCCGTCCGCTACGGGGGACCCACCAGGCTCGTCGTCTTCCGCCGGGAGGGAACCACCGCCTTCCTCGAGGTGCACGACGACGGCCCGGGCGTCCCGCGCCGCCACGAAGCGACGATCTGGGAGCGGTTCGAGCGAGGCGCCCACCGGTTCAACGCCGCGGTTCCCGGCTCGGGCATCGGGCTGGCGATCGTCGAGGCGATCGCCGTCGCCCACGGCGGCACGGCCCGATACCGCAGATCCGAGCGCCTCGGAGGTGCCTGCTTCGGCATCTCCCTCCCCGAACGGGCCGTCCCCGCACCACCCGACCCCGTCGAAGCGAAGACCACCGAGCCGGTCAGCGCCTGAGCCGCCGCCACACACCCCACCTGGCGGGCCAGGACCGTGGATCGTCTTCGATCGGGGCCGAGACCTCCTCGAGGACGAACCCGTCTCCCAAGGCGGCGCTCACGTCGTCGACGTCGAGGGCGTACGGCGGTCCCTGCTCCGGAGGGCACTTCCCGATCGGGTAGACGATGGAGACGACCCTCCCTCCGACCTCCAACACCCTCCGGGCCAGGACACCGAAATCCGGTCGCCGGTCGAGGGGTACGGCACACAGGAAGGTGTGGTCGAAGAGCAGGTCGAAGGATCGATCCGCCCGAAAACCGAAGGCATCCGCCTCCACCACCTCGGCGGAGTCCCCGAGCAGTTCCCGGGCCTGGGCGACCGCCTGGGGGGCGTAGTCGAGGGCGACGACCTCCCAGCCGGCCCGGACGAAGGCGAGGGCGTCGTGGCCGCGCCCGCATCCGGGGATCAGCACCCGCCCGGGCCGGAGCCGGGAGGCACCCGGTCTCTCCAGCCGCCGCACCAGCTCGGGATGGGGCATCCCCAGATCCCAGGGGGTCAACCCGAAGGCGTAGTGGAGGGACCAGCGCGACGCGTCGAATGCCACCGGGACGAGCCTACCGAAGGCCCCGGATCCCGGAGGCGGAACCTCCATCGCCACCTGCCAAGATGGGACCGACAGTCGATCCAGGGAGGGCACCCATGAGCATCGAACGGGTCGGAGTCGTCGGCGGCGGGCAGATGGGGTCGGGGATCGCCCAGATCGCCGCCCTCGCCGGCAGCGACGTGATCGTGCAGGAGGCGAACGCCGAGCTCGCCGACGCCGCGCTCCGTCGGATCGAGAAGGCCCTGGACCGGGCGGTGGAACGGGGCCGGCTCTCCGAAGCGGATCGGAACGGGGCACTCGGGCGGATCCGGGTCACCACCGACCTCGGCGACTTCGCCGACCGAGAGCTCGTCATCGAGGCGGTGACCGAGGACGAAGAGCTGAAGAAGGAGATCTTCCGGCGCCTCGACGACATCGTCCACACCGACGACGCGATCCTCGCCTCGAACACGTCGTCGATCCCGATCACCCGTCTGGCGTCGGTGACCCGCCGCCCGTCGCAGGTCGTCGGGCTGCATTTCTTCAATCCGGTGCCGGTCATGGCCCTGGTCGAGCTGGTGACGACGGTGCTGTCGTCGCCGGAGACCGAAGCCCGGGCCGAAGCCTACGCCTCCGACACCCTCGGCAAGACCGTGATCCGCGCCAAGGATCGGGGCGGGTTCATCGTCAACATGCTCCTCGTCCCCTACCTGCTGGGGGCGATCCGGATGTACGAGGCGGGGGTCGCCTCGGTACGCGACATCGACACCGGCATGAAGCTCGGCGCCAACCATCCGATGGGCCCGCTGGAGCTGTGCGACTTCATCGGCCTCGACACGATGAAGCTGGTGGCCGACGTCCTCTTCGACGAGTACAAGGAGCCTCTCTACGCCAGCCCACCGCTGCTGACCCGGATGGTGGAGGCGGGACTGTTGGGCCGGAAGTCGGGTCGCGGCTTCTACGACTACGGAGACTGAGTCTGGATCAGACGAGGGACCGGGCCAGGGCCGCCGATGCTTCACGCGCCTGAAGCACGAGCTCTTCGCATTCGGCCCCGTCCAGCCCGAACACACGGCTGAGGCGCTCGACGACCCTGGCCACGACCTCCTCGGCGTCGCCGGGCCCGCCCAGCTCGGCGACGACGCGGACGACCGGGTACTCGACGGGATCCGTCTCCGGGTCCCCGTCCTCGGCCACCGCGGTGCGCAGCGACCCCGGGAACCCCCACTCTTCGAACATCCAGGCGGCGACGACGCCGTGGGTGAAGCCGAACACCTCCCGTTCCAGTTCCCGGAGGGGGGCTTCGCCCTCCCGCCAGCGGCGGAGCACCTCTTCGTATTCGGGCCGACAGCGGACGATCACCGGAACCGAGACGTCGAGGAGGAGCGAGGCGGTGAAGTTCTCGGCGCGCCGATCCCGGTCGACGATGTTCGACACCTCATTCGCCGTCGCCGCTCGCCACGACGCCGTCGACCAGAACGCCACCAGGTCGAATCCCGGCACCGCCACCTGGTTGACGGCGCCGCTCGCCGCGAGGGAGACCAGCAGCGACTCCACGTGGTTCCGACCCAACATCATGACGGCCCGGTCCACCGCGGCGATGGGATGACGGGGCGCGTACACCGCCGAGTTCGCCATGCTCAACAGACGGGCGGAGAGTCCCGGGTCGCGGCCGATCACGTCGGCGACGTCCTTGAGCCCCGACTCGGGATCGGCGATCCGGTCGATCGCCTCGGTGACCACGGCGGGGATGGTCGGCAGCTCCACGTCGCCGAGGACCTTCCGCAGCTCGGCGTGGCCACACCGCTTCTTCTCCCGACGGACCTTGATCACTCGGCCCTCCTCCCCATCTTGGCGGCGAAGATGCTCAGCAGCCCCCCCAGCATGACGTAGCCCATCACCACCTGGATCATCACGATCACCTGGGCGGTCGTCGAGGCGGGCAGCACGTCCCCGTATCCGAGGGTGGTGAGGGTGACGACCGAGAAGTAGATGGGCGACAGCACCGTCGGGTTGGGACCGAAATCCACCGGGACGAAGGTGTAGACGAGGGCGAACAGGAGACCGACCACCGCCGTCCACAGCCCCCAACGCACGAAGCTCCGCCCACAGTCGGAGGTGAGCCACCAGACCCGGTAGATGAAGGCGTTGAGCCGGCTCTGGTTCCGGAACTCGTAGAGGTAGTTCTGGTCCATGATCGCTCGCCGGGCGAGGTAGGCGCCGGTGTAGTCGGCTCCGAAGACGTCGACGCCGATCCAGTCGGCGGTCGTGTACCCGGTGAGGCCCTTCAGCCGCGACTGGCTGAGGTCGGCCTCACGGAACGAGGCCCCGTCCACGTCGGCGTGGGTGAGGTCTGCCCCGGTCAGGTCGGACCGTGCGAAGTCGGCTCCCACGAGGCTGGTGTCCCGCAACCGGGCACCCCGCAGATTCACCACCCGCAGGTCGGCGCCACGGAGATCGGCGTGGGAGAGGGTGGCGTCGGCGAGGTCGGCACCGAAGAGTGTGGCGTCGACGAGCTTCGCCCCGCCGAGGCCGACCCCCGACGCCTTCACCTCCGTCAGATCGGCCCCCGTCAGGTCCGCCCCCAGCATCTGGGCTCGCTCCAGCCGTGCCCCGGCGAGGCGGGCGCCGGCGAGGGTGGCGCCGGTGAGACGAGCCTCGGTGAGGTCGGCGCCTTCCAGCAGGGCGTCGCTGAGGTCGGCCCGGGACAGGTCACGACCTCGGAGGTCGGCACCGGTCAGGTCGGCGCCGACGAGGTTGGCACCCGGCGCGATCGAATCGGCGACCGTCGTCCCTCGGCGTTCGTCGGTACTGCTCATCGTCGTCCCATCGGCGACCGCGGCTACCGGGGTCCTGTCGGCTCGGAGTGGGAGCGCTTTACCTCTGCCCCCGGGCCGAGATCCCTCCGACGTCGGTACCATGCGAGTCTCGTGTCGGGACACCCCCCTCTCCGGAACGTGGCGTTGATCGCGCACGTCGACCACGGCAAGACCACCCTGGTCGATGCGATGCTGCGCGCCACCGGGGTGTTCGGGGTCCATGAGACGCAGGTGGATCGGATCCTCGACTCCGAGGATCAGGAGCGGGAACGAGGCATCACGATCCTCGCCAAGGCGGCGTCGGTCACCTGGCGGGGAACGAAGATCAACCTCGTCGACACCCCCGGCCACGCCGACTTCGCCGGGGAGGTGGAGCGGGCCCTCGCCCTGGTCGACGGGGTGCTGCTGCTGGTGGACGCGGCGGAGGGACCGATGCCCCAGACTCGATACGTCCTGTCGAAGGCATTGGCTCGCCACCTCCCCGCGGTCGTCGTGGTCAACAAGGTCGACCGGCCCGATGCCCGCCTCGACGCGGTGGTGGACGAGATCTACGAGTTGTTCTTCGACCTCGACGCCTCCGAGCACCACATCGACTTCCCGATCGTCTCCGCCGTCGCCCGTCGAGCCAGGGCCATGCTCGGTGTCGGCGTCCCTCCCGAAGACGCCGACCTCGCCCCGCTCCTCGACACCGTGGTACGGACCATCCCCGCTCCGGCGGGGGATGCCGACGCGCCCCTCCAGGCGCTGGTGACGAACCTCGACGCCTCCGACTACCTGGGCCGCCTGGCGATCGGCCGGGTGGTGAACGGGACCTTCGACGCCCGTGAGCCCGTCGCCCTGTGCCACCGTCGACCCGAAGAGCCGCCGATCCTTCGCCGTCCCACCAAGATGCTCGGCTTCTCGGGCCTGGACCGGGTGGACGTCGAGTCCATCGTCGCCGGCGACCTGTTCATCGCAGCCGGCTTCGGGGAGGTGGAGATCGGCGACACGTTCACCGACCCGTCCGATCCCCGCCCACTTCCCCGGCTCGAAGTCGAAGAGCCCGTGCTCCGGATGACCTTCGGGGTGAACACCTCCCCCTTGGCGGGCCGGGAAGGCCATCTGCTCACCTCACGCCAGATCCGGGAACGGCTGGAGCGGGAGGCGCTCGGCAACGTCTCGATCCGCCTGGAGGCGACCGACTCCCCGGAGGAGATCGAGGTCTCGGGACGGGGCGAACTCCAGCTCGCCGTGCTCATCGAGACGATGCGACGGGAAGGGTTCGAGCTCCAGGTCAGTCGCCCCCGCGTCGTCACCAAGGAGATCGACGGAACACTCCACGAGCCTCTGGAGCGGGCCGTCGTCGACGTCCCCGACGAGCACGTCGGCTCCGTCACCCAGGCGGTGGCACCCCGCAAGGGGACCGTCCTCGACCTCCGCCCGGGCGACACCGGCAGGACGATCATCACCCTCCAGGCGCCGGCCCGGGGACTGCTCGGTTTCCGCACCCTGCTCATGACCGTGACCCGGGGGACGGCGCTCGTGCACCAGCAGCTCGTCGGGTGGGCCCCGTGGGCGGGTGAGCTCCCCCACCGGCACGGCGGAGCCATCATCTCCGACCGGGCGGGAACCGCCACCGGATTCGCGCTCGACAACCTCCAGAAGCGGGGGGAGCTCTTCGTCCGCCCGGGGGACGTCGTCTACGAGGGCATGGTGATCGGGGAGAACGCCCGACCCGAGGAGATGACCGCCAACCCGACGAAGGGAAAACAGCTCACCAACATCCGCACCCACGCCTCCGACGACGCGATCAAACTGCAGCCCGCCCGCGTCCACACGCTGGAGACGGCCATCGAGTGGATCGCCGAGGACGAGCTGGTGGAGGTCACGCCGACCTCGGTCCGAATCCGGAAACGGCACCTCACCGAATCGGAGCGGAAGCTGGCCCGCAAACGTTAGGCGGCGAGCCCGTGGCGGGCGACGAGCCGACGGAACCAGACCGTGGACCCGACGACGCCCATCCCCATCACCGTCAGCGTCGCAGCGGTCTTGGCGACCAGGTAGACGGCGACCGGTTGGCTGAGCAGAAGCCACAGCGCGATCCCGGCGTTCGCAAGCTGGACGCCGCCCCAGAGCAGCGTGATCCGAAGGAAGAACCGTCGGATCGCCGGATGCGACGAGAACCACTCCGGCATGGGGAGGAAGTCGGTTGCGAGCCTGTATGCGAGGGGACGGCCCGCAGGCACCGACGCCAGGAACGCTCCGGCGAGGAGCACGGTTCCCACGGTGGGTTGGAGGAAATAGAGGAACACGCTGTCGGCCGCGAAGGAGACGAGGCTGCGGGCGGTGAGACCGAGCGCCCCCAGCAGCAGCAGACCCGGGATCCGGCGTCCCCGCAGCAGGCGCACGGCGACCGCCCCCCAGGACCAGCCGAGACTGGCGGCGACCGCGCCCCAGATCCCGATCAGCCCCATCGCCAGATAGAAGAGGGCGAGTGGCAGCACCACCCCTTCGACGACATGGGGAAGGGCGGTACGCGCCAGGGTGCGGAGACGGGGGATCTGGAAGGCGTTCAGGGCGTCCCCCGACGATCGGATGAGGTGGGCACGAAGGTGCATCCTACCCGCCACCGCGGGGATTCCCCTTCCGTCACCGAGCCCGGCTCAGCCGTCCGGGCCGGATCCCGATCATCGGCGGCGAGCCCAGTAGATGTCGATCCCGGGCGTCCCGTCCTCCCGCCAGAACACCTGGGCGAAGGCCAGTTCGGTTCCGTCGGCGGTCATCGACAGCTCGGCGACGTGGGTCGGCGCCGAGATGAAGAGCTCCGGATCCGACCATTCGTCGCCGTCCTCGTCGAGACGGTACAGGCGGTAGATCTGGAGACGGTCCGGGTCGTCCCGACTAGAGGTGAGGTACAGCGTGTCGCAGTCGTCGGTGAGGAA
>JALSJV010000055.1 GCA_026989215.1 Acidimicrobiia bacterium
ACCGCCCACACGCCCGCCATGGTGAGGATGACCGCGGGGACGGGATCGGTCCGAGGGTGTGCCGAGGTCGTCGCCATGGGAGGGCCCAGCCTAGGACGAAGTCCGACGGACCACCTTCACCACCTCTTCGAGACGTGTGAGGGCCCGGGCGGCGGTGTCGTCGAGGGCGAACGTCTCGGCGCGACGTCGGGCAGCTCGGGCGATCTCGGGATCCCCGGCTCGGGCCAGCCAGCGTTCGGCGGCCTCGGCGAGCGCCGCCGGGTCCCCCGCCGGAACCGACTCCCCACAGTCAGGGCTCGGCAGGGACGCCAGGCCGCCGACGGCCGAGACGACGACCGGGCGGCCGCAGGCGAGCGCCTCCACCGCGACGAGCCCGAGGGCGTCCCGTCGTGACGGCACCACCACGACGGCCATCTGGGAGAAGAGCCCGGGGAGCTCGGCGTGCTCCACCGCCCCGCGCCACACGACCCGGTCGGCCACTCCGAGCTCGCCGGCCAGCCCTTCGAGGGATGCCCGTTCCGGCCCGTCACCGACGACGAGGAGCCTCACGGTCTCCGACATGTCGGCGAGGGCACGGAGCGCCACGTCCGCCCCCTTGTGGGCGACGAGGTCGCCGACGAATCCGACCAGGCGGGGATCGGGCTCGCCTCGGGGTTCGAAGACGGTGAGGTCGACCCCGGGGGGAAGTACGCGGACCGCGGTGTCCTCCCCGAAGGCCCGGCGAATCCGAGCGGCGGTGTCGGCGGAGTTGGTGTGGATCTCGGCGGCCCGACCCACCACCCGTCGGACCGGCGACGGCGCGGACCCGTCGGGCACGTCGCTGCCGTGGGCATAGAGGACGTAGGGCGCCCGGGCGACGGCGGCGGCGACGGCGGCGACCGCCCCGGTCGGCCACAGGTAGTGACCCTCCACGAGGTGTGGCCGAAACCGCCATGCCCGCCACACCGCCCGCAGCGAGAGCGACAGGTACTTGAGGATCGCCCACGGGCCGGTGCGCGGGTCGGAGTTGGCGACCACCGCCACGTCGGCTCCCAGCCGCCGATATGCCCCGACCCGGTCGGAGACGAAGACGCCGAAGTTGGGTTTCCTCGGCCCCGGGTACATGTTCGAGACGACGAGGAGTCGCATCAGGAGGCGGCGTCGACGATGGCCTGCACGATCCGTTCGGCGGCGTTCCCGTCCCCCAACCCCGACACCGACCCCCGGGGGGCGGCACCTCGCAGGATCTCGACGACCCGGGCCGCGTCGAGATCCACGACGGTGTTCCATCCGCCCTCCAGGGTCTCGGGCCATTCGGTCTCCGGACGGAGGGTGAGACATCGGGTTCCCAACAGGACGGCCTCTTTCTGGAGTCCTCCGGAGTCGGTGAGCACGGCTTCGGCACCGGCGACGAGGCTCAGCATCTCGACGTAGGAGAGTGGCTCGACGGCGGTCACCCGGTCGGGCCATGTGAGCCCCAGCCGCTCCATCGACGCCCGGGTCCGGGGATGGACGGGCAGGATCACCGAGTAGGGAACGGCGTCCAGCACCTCGAGCGCCCGCTGGAGACGCCCGGGTTCGTCGACGTTCTCGGCGCGGTGGAGGGTGGCGACCACGTACGGGCCGGACATTCCGAACCGGGCGGCGATGCCGTGCTCCAGTCGGGGGCGCACCCCCTCGAGGACGTCCACCATGACGTCGCCCACCACTTCGACTCCCTCGACGATCCCTTCCCGGCGCAGACACTCCCGGGCGTGATCGGTGGGACAGAACAGCAAGGTGGAGACGTGATCGGTGAGGACGCGGTTGATCTCCTCGGGCATGTCCCGTCGATACGAACGGAGGCCCGCCTCCACGTGGGCGACGGGGATGTGGAGTTTGGCGGCGGCGAGCGCCCCGGCGAGGGTGGAGTTCGTGTCCCCGTAGACGACGACCATCTTCGCCTTCCGCTCGAGGAGCACCTCTTCGATGGCGGCCAGCATCGTCCCCGTCTGGGCACCGTGCGGACCGGACCCGACCCCGAGGTTCACATCCGGCGGGGGGATGCCCAACTCGGCGAAGAACACCTGACTCATGGCCTCGTCGTAGTGCTGGCCGGTGTGGACGAGGTACTCGTCGGCGACCCGCCGCAGCACACGGCTGACGGCAGCCGCCTTCACGAACTGCGGCCGCGCCCCGACGATGGTGACGATCTCGTGCATGCTCTCCTTCCGGCCGTGGACGGGCCCCCTTCCCGGCCCGGGCTTCGGCGACGGGTCACAGGCGCGGAGGATATCGACCCCCGCCCGACCTGGACTCGCCGGACCTGCGCGATCAGCCTAGGATTCGTCACGCCGTCGGCACAGCGGTCTGGGCGGGAAGGCGGACCTTCGCCGCGACGATTGGACCAACCACATGATCCCCAAGACCCTACGACAACCCATCGCCCTCATCCGACGCGGCCTCCGCAAGCTCCTGATCGATCCCCTTCGCTACCGAGGCGCCGGCGGTTACGACGCCGAACGGTACTGGTCGGACCGATTTCGACACTATCGGTTCTCCCTGAGGGGATCGGGCCACGAGGGCCTCACCGAGGAAGAGAACGAAGCGGCCTACGAGCAGGCGAAATCCGACCTCCTTCAGGCCCTCTCGGACCTCGGGGTCGACCTCGCCTCCGCCGACGTCCTCGAGGTCGGGCCCGGATCGGGTGCCTTCACCCAACTTCTCGCCGAGCAAGGCGTCACCTCCTATCGCGGTCTCGACATCACCGATGTCCTGTTCGCCGACCTCACCCGTCGCTTTCCGTCGTACCGATTCGAACGACAGGACGTCACCACCACCCCGATATCCGGCGACTACGACCTGATCCTCGTCATCGAAGTGATCCAACACATCGTCGACCGCGACAGGTTCAACCGGGCGTTTCGGCATCTCCTCGACGCCCTCCGTCCCGGCGGGATCCTGGTCGTCGGGCCGGTGGCGGTCCGGCCGGTCGGGACCCGGCGGCGACTCTTCAACGTCCGCGTGTGGACGGTCGACGATCTCAGCCGATGCTGTGAAGGTCGCTCCGTGGAGGATCTCGGCGGCTTCCGCGGGGGTCGGCTGCTCGCCATCCGTTGAGATCGGGAGACCTCCCCACCACCCTCGGTCGCCGATGACCTCCGACCTCCCTCGACGATCGAGCCGAGGGCACGCAGGCACCCACCCTGGGAGCCCCCCGACCCCGTCGGAGGGCGTGACGCCGCGGCGGACTAAGCTCCGCCCACCGACCCCTCGACCGAAGTTCCGAACCCATGACCGCGTCCGACCGCGACACCGAATCGGAGATCGACGTCTCCATCATCCTGCCCGTCCACAACGAACGGGGACATCTGAGCGACGAGATCGACCGTATCCGCAAGGCGATGGACGAGTCCGACCTCTCGTATGAGATGATCGTGGTGGACGACGGTTCCACCGACGGCTCGACCGAGATCCTGCAGGGGATGACCGGGATCCGGCTGATCCGGTTCCACACCAATCATGGGTCCGGGTACGCCCGGAGATACGGGACCCGTGCCGCCCGTGGACGTGTGGTCGTCTGGACCGACGTCGACATGTCGTACCCCAACGACGAGATCCCCCGGCTCGTCAGGGAGCTCGATGGATTCGACCAGGTCGTCGGAGCCCGGTCCTCGGAACAGGGGACCTCGAAATTCCTACGGGTCCCGGCGAAGTGGTTCATCCGAAAGCTCGCCTCGATCCTCGCCGCCACCGAGATCCCGGACCTCAATTCCGGGTTCCGGGCCTTCCGGCGCGACGTCGCCCTCCAGTATCTCCACCTCCTCCCCGATGGCTTCTCCTGTGTCAGCACGATCACCCTCGCCTTCTTGAGCAACGGCTATTCGGTGAAGTACGTGCCCATCGACTACTTCCCCCGGGCCGGTGATTCCAAGTTCCATTGGCTGCGGGACACTCGGCGCTATCTCCTCCAGGTCGTGAGGATGACGATGCTCTTCAACCCGCTGCGGGTCCTCATGCCAGTCGGGCTCGCCCTGGGAGCGCTGGGTATCGCCAAGACCGTCTACGACGTGGCAACGAAGGACTTTCGGATCGCCACGAACACCCTCGTGATCCTCCTCGCCGCCCTCGGCGTGACGGTGGTGGCGCTGCTCGCCGACCTCATCGTCCAGATCAGCAAGGACCGAGATCAGGTCACCCCTGCCGCTCACACCATGAATCGGCTGGCATGATCCGCGTCCTCATCGGAACCAAAGCCCAATACATCAAAACGGCCCCGTTCCTCAGGCTCCTCGATCAAAAGCGTCTGCCCTACCGCCTCATCGATTCCGGGCAACACGGAGAATGGTCTCAGGAACTCAGGAAAGAACTTGGAATCCGGGAGCCCGACGTCTTCATAGGCGGGAAAAAGGATATCACTAGTATCTCGGCTGCAATCGTATGGTCCCTCCGGATCCTCAGGTTGTTGCTGAACAGACGACGCTTGATCCGGGATATTTTCGGCCCAGAACCTGGAGTCTGTGTAGTACACGGAGATACGCCATCAACGCTCTTAGGAGCTCTACTTGCCCGCCGGGCAGGACTTGATGTAGCGCAGCTCGAAGCAGGAGTCAGATCTTTCAACCTTCTCAACCCTTTCCCGGAGGAAATTGTTCGCATCTTGACCATGCGGCTGGCAAGGTTTCTCTTCGCCGAAAGCCAGGCGGCCTACGATCAGATCAAAACCATGAAAATCCGAGGTGAAGCAGTTCTCCTACCTTCGAATACCATCGTTGAGTCCCTCAACCACTCACTGAATCGCTGGGAATACGTTCCCGCCACAGGTCCAGCGATCGCGACATTGCACCGACTTGAAAACCTGAAGAGCCGACAACGAATCCGGGGGTTCTGCGAAGTACTCCGGATGGCCGCCCAGCACCACCCGGTGCATTTCATTCTCCATCCCCCCACCCGACGCGTGTTTGAGAAGGAAGGTCTCCTGGATGAACTCGCGCGGTATGGCGTTGCGATCTTCGACCTCCTGCCACACCATGAGTTCGTCCGGAGGATCGCTACCGCACCGTTCGTCATCACAGACGGTGGATCGATCCAGGAGGAATGCGTACTCCTCGGAGTACCGGTGCTCCTGTGGCGTGGAGCGACAGAACGACCCGAGAATCTGCAACAGAACGCTGTCCTCTCGAACTACGACCTAGAAACAGCAAAGTCGTTCCTCCGAGGATACGAACAATGGAGGTCGCCGTTGTCCGATCTCAGTCTGTCCCCTTCATCAGTGGTGCTCGATGTACTGCTCGACTACCTTCGCAGTCTGAACTAAGCCAACATGTCAAGGGCCCATCTACCTGGAGCGCCGTGGAGCGACAACTGCTCGCCATGGGCATCCGGTACCGAAAGCGCCCGTTCGACACCCGCTCGGTCACCGAGTTGAGGAAACTCGGTGGCATGACTGCCCTACTCAGAAAACTATCTGATCTACGCGACTCGCTGGCCAGGCGCCGCGGAGCACAGCTGCTCTCCTACGCTCTCGCCGCGTTGATCTTCGGTGGAGGTGGCTGGG
>JALSJV010000056.1 GCA_026989215.1 Acidimicrobiia bacterium
CGCCGCCCGGGCGGACCAACGACCTCTCGCCATCACCCATGTACTCGATCCGGGACCCTCGGGCCTGGCGGTGGGCGCCCGACGGTACGACCGGCTCGACGGGGACGGCGCCGACGGACTCGGGGACCTCGACGCGCCGGTGCAGGAACTGGCTCGTCGTGCCCTCCATCGCGGACGTCACGAGCTGGCGACCGTCGGTGGGGCCGAGCTGTTCATCGAGGTGGTCGGTGCTCCGTCGAGGCTCGTCATCTGCGGAGCCGGCCACGACGCCACCCCGGTCGCCCGGTACGGGAGGGAGCTCGGCTTCGAGGTCGTGGTGGTGGACGACCGCCGCCAGGTGCTCGACCGGGAGCGCTTCGACCGCGAGGTGGCCCTCGTCCATGGCCGGCCGGCCGACCTGGCCGAACACGTCGAACTCGACGCCCGGACGTACGTCGTGGTGATGTCGCACAACTACCTGCGGGACCTCGACTACCTCCGTTGTCTCATCGGGACGGAGGTGGCCTACATCGGAGCGTTGGGGCCGGGTGCCCGGCTCGAGCGGCTCCTCAAGGACCTCGAAGCCGAGGGGGTCGAGGTCGGCGAGACGGACCTGGCGAAGATCCACGCCCCGGCCGGGCTCGACGTCGGCGCCGAAGGGCCCCAGGAGATCGCCTGGGCGATCCTGGCGGAGATCCTGGCCGTGCGGAGGGGCCGGGGGGCGGGCTTTCTCCGGCGGCGCAAAGGTCCCGAGGTGTTGCGCCGTCTACCGTAAGACCCCCGCGACGGAGGGAACCGAAGGTGAAGATCAACCAGGAGTTCGAGGTGGCCGTACCGGTCGACACGGTGTGGACGTTCTTCCAGGACGTCCCGTCGGTGGCACAGTGTCTCCCCGGGGCCGAGATCACCGAGGACAAAGGCGGTGGGGTCTACGCGGGGAAGGTCTCGGTGAAGCTCGGTCCGATGTCGGCGACCTTCGAAGGCGAGGCGACGGTCACACCCGACGAGGGGGCACGGAGCGCCACGATCAAGGGCAAGGGCGTCGACCGCCGAGGGGGCAGTCGCGGCCAGGTCCAGGTCGTCTACCGGATCGAAGAGGCCGAGGGTGGCGGGTCGAAGGTGATCGTCGACGCCGACGTCATGCTCTCGGGCGCCGCCGCCCAGTTCGGGCGTACCGGCCTCATCAACGAGATGTCCAATCGCCTCATCGGCGAGTTCGTCGAATGCCTCCACGCCAAGCTCGAGGCCGGGACCGCGGAAGAGGCGGCCGAGATCAGCGCCGGCGAGGTGCGAGGAATCTCGCTGTTCTTCGCCAGTCTGTGGGCCTGGATCAGGCGTCTGTTCAGCCGAGGGCGATGAAACGAGGCCTCTGGTTCCTCCTCGGCCTGGTGGTCGCCGCCTGCGGGGCGGCGAGCGGCGGCGCCCCGAGCGACGACACGGTGGTCGTCGAGATGTTCGACAATCGGTTCGCCCCGGCCGAGATCAGGATCCCGGTCGGGGGCTCGGTGACCTTCGTCGGTGCGGGGGACAACCCCCACAACGCGGTCGCCGTCGACGGCTCCTGGTCGACGGAGACGGCGTTCGGGAGTCTCGAGCAGTTCGAGGGCGACGCCGTCACGATCACCTTCGACGAGCCGGGGAGGTACCCCTTCTACTGCATCTTCCACGGAACCGCCGCCGGCGAGGGCATGGCCGGGGTCGTGATCGTCGGAGATCCCGAGGCCTCGCCCGCGGCCCAGGGGGTGACCGAGACGGACGCGCCCTCGACCTGGAGCGGGGTGACGTGGCGGGTCCCCGGCGACTACCCGACGATCCAGACGGCGGTCGACGCCGCCGGGCCGGGCGATCTCGTGCTCATCGGACCCGGCGTCTACCGGGAGAAGGTGACGGTGACCACGCCGGGCCTGGTGATCCGAGGAGTGGACCGCAACGAGGTGGTGATCGACGGGGAGTTCCAGCGGGAGAACGGCATCGAGGTGTTCGCCGACGGGGTGGCGGTGGAGAACCTCACCGTCAAGAACGCGACGTTCAACGGGGTCTTCTGGAGTGGGGTGCGGGGGTTCCGTGCCTCCTATGTGACGGCGATCGACAACGGCGACTACGGCATCTACGCCTTCGACTCCTCCGACGGCGTCTTCGAGCACTCCTACGCCTCGGGGTCGCCCGACTCGGGGTTCTACATCGGCCAGTGCGACCCCTGCGAAGTGGTGATCGTCGATGTGATCTCGGAATGGAACGGCCTCGGCTATTCGGGCACGAACGCCTCCGGTGACCTGTACATCATCGGCTCGGTGTGGCGCTACAACGTCGCCGGGATCGTGCCCAACACCCTCGACTCGGAGCTGCTCCCGCCCTTCCACGACGTCACCATCGTCGGCAACCTGGTCCACGACAACGACAACCCCGACGCCCCCATGTTCGACGCCGAGTGGGCGGCCTTCGGAAACGGCATCCTCTTGGCGGGAGGCCGCAGTTCGGTGGTGGAGAGGAACCTGGTCGTCAACCATGCCGTGTCGGGGATCGCCGTCACCCCGAACCTCGACGAGAACTTCTGGATGAGCTTCGACAACGTGGTACGCGACAACGTCGTCCGTGGGTCGGGGCGGGCCGATGTGGTCCTCGCCGGGCCCGCCGGCACCGGCAACTGCTTCGAGGACAACGACGCGGCGACGAGCTTCCCGGTCGGGCTCGAGGTCTTCCAGTCCTGTGGGGGCCTGCGGCTCCCCTTCCTCTTCGAGCTGGGCGGGACGACCGAGCAGCTCGGCAGGGTCATGGAGAACGGGCTGGGAGCCCGCCCCGACAACCCGGTCGGTTCGGCACCCAAACCCGGTCCGCAGCCCTCGATGCCGGCGGATGCCCCGGTCCGTCCCGCCACCGACGTCTTCGCCTCGTATCCGCTCGACCTCGACGCCGTCGAGGTCCCGACGCTGCCCGCCGGACTGACCATCGACCAAGGGAGGAGCCTGACCGTGTTCGGAGTGATGTTCGCCTCGGTGACCTCGGTGTTCTTCGGCCTGTACGCCTACTTCTTGCCCTTCGTCCTGTACGCCGCCTGGGTGGCGATCGCCCTCTGGGATCTGGCTCGGCGTCAGGACCTCGGCCGGGGCGCGTCCATCGCCTGGACGGCGGTGATCCTGGTGGTGCCGTTCCTGGGGGTGATCGGGTACTACGTGTTGGGGCGCTCGCCGATCCCGGCGTGGCAGCGGACGACCTTCGTCGCCGGGGGGTTCCTCGCCTACCTCGTCATCCTCGTCATCGGCGCGGTGGTCGGGGGCATCGTCTGAGGATGCGACGGTGGTCCCGGCGCGACCTGCTGCGCCGCCTCGGGGTGGGCGGGGCGGCGGTGCTGGGTGCCGGTCTGGTGGGGTCGGCCCGAGCCGAGGACCAGGCCGAGCGGTATCGCCGGGCGGTGGGGATCTCCCCGCTGCATCGGGCCGGGCTGTACGGGGGGGCGGCGGACCCTCCGGCCTGGATGGGACCGGAGGCGTTGGACGCCGTCACCGCTCCGCCCGTCGTCTCCAGCCGGGGTCGGCAGATCATCGAGATGACGGTGATGGAGCGGACCCTCGAAGTGGCCGAAGGGGTCTTCTTCGACGCGTGGACCTACGACGGCACCGTCCCGGGGCCGACGCTGCGGGCGACCGAGGGCGACGTGTTGGAGATCCGGTTCCGCAACCGCACCGACCGTCCCCACAATCTCCACTTCCACGGTCGTCACGCTCCCACCCAGGACGGCTGGGAGCCGGTCCCTCCGGGCGGCGAGGCCACCTATGAGATCGTGGCCGGACCGGCCGGGCTGCATCCCTACCACTGCCACGTGATGCCCCTCCAGGTCCATGTGGCCCGTGGGCTCTATGGGCTCCTCATCGTCGACCCTCCCACTCCGCGACCGGCGGCACAAGAGGTCGTGTTGATGCTCTCGGGGTTCGAAGTAGACGGGGAGCCGAACGCCGTCGTGGCCTGGAACGGGGTGGCCGGGTTCTACGAACGGTTCCCCATCAAGGTGCAGGCCGGCGAGCCGGTCCGGGTCTATCTCGCCAACGTCCTCGAGTACGAGCCGGTGGGGTCGTTCCATCTTCACGCCGAGACCTTTCGGGTGTTCCCGACCGGGATCGGAGCGGCACCCGCCTTCGAGACGGACGTCGTGACGCTGGGGCAGATGGATCGGGCCGTCCTCGAATTCACCCTTCCCGAGCCGGGCCGGTACATGTTCCACCCCCATCAGCATTGGCTGGCCGAGCGGGGAGCGGTCGGGTGGTTCGCGGCGGTGTGATGGTCAGTCGCGTTCGACGGTGATCGTCACCGTCGCCGTGTCACAGCTCCCCCGGGTGTCGCAGATCTCGTAGACGAAGCCGACGACACCGGCGAAGTGGCCGGAGGTGCGGAAGTCCACCCTCCCGTCACGGTGGATGCGGATCCGGCCTACCTCGGGTGGGCTCACCAGGCGCAGCGTGGTGAGATCGAAGGTGCCGGAGCCGGGGATGTCGTTCGCCAGGATGTCGAACCGCACATGCCGGTCGTCGGTGGTGATGGCGTCGTCGAAGGCCACGGTCACGGCGCCGACCGTCACCACCGCGGTGGCCCGGTCGCAGAGACCGTCGGGGTCGCAGGCCTGATAGACGATGGAGAAGGAGCCGGCCCTGCCCAGGACCGGTGTGTAGGAGAGCGAGCCGCCGTTCACCCGCGTGGTGCCGACGTCGGGGGCGCTCACCACCGACACCGTCAGGGTGTCCCCGTCGGGGTCGGAGTCGTTGGCGAGGACGGGGATCGTCACCGGTCGAGCCCAGGTGGTCGTGGCGGCGTCGTCGACGGCGGTGGGCGGGTCGTTGACACCCAGAACGGTGACGGTGACCGGGACCTCGACGCTTCCTTCGGCGTCGGCGACGGTGATCACGAGACCGACGGTCCCGAAGAAGTCGGGGGCGGGTTGGTAGATGAGCTGGGCGCAGTCGGCGGGGACGGTCGCGGCGCCGCTGGAGGGCAGACCGGAGAGGAGGCACCGGAGGGTGTCCCCGTCGGGATCGGTGAACAGGAGGGGGACCTGAACCAGGGTCTCCTCCGAGGTGGTGACGTCGAGGGGAGCGAGGCGGGGGAGGTCGTTCACCGGGGTGACGACGAGGGTGAGCGCGCCCTCGGAGCACCGTCCGCCCAGGTCGCAGACCCGGTAGCGGAGGAGGTCGGTTCCGTTCCAGTCGGGTGCCGGCGTGTACCGGATCCCATCGAGGGTCGCGGTGGCCTCGCCTCGGCTCGGTCCGGTGGTGACCGCCAGGCTGGCGGGATCGAGGTCGCCGTCGGGGTCGGAGTCGTTGGCGAGGACGCCCACGACCACGGCCGAGTCCTCGGGGAGGGTCGCCTGGTCGTCGGTGACGA
>JALSJV010000057.1 GCA_026989215.1 Acidimicrobiia bacterium
CCAGCACCTCCTCCACCCGGCCCACCCAGAGGGGATCGTCCGCCACCCAGACGGACAGCTCCAACTCCAGCCTCCAGATCGGCGAGACGCCGAGACTACCAGCACCCCCCACATACCGACCCCGCGACGGGATCACCCGCCTCTCGAAACCTCGACGCCGCTACCACCCCCACCACCGGCTGTCCCGGCACGTACGCGACCGGTCCCGACAGGTCCGAAAACGGGGGTAGACAAGACCGCCCCACCCGTCTGACAATCACATGCACACATGCACGCGACGAAAGGAGAGGCCTTCGGAGCATCTCCCAACCGGCCAGACACGCCGGTGGCGCCGGGCCCCAACAGACACCAACCCGTCGGCACCCGACGCCACCCGACCAAGGAGAACGACGACCAATGAGGATCAGGAAAGGACTCACCGCTGCGGTGATGTGGGGGCTCGCAATCGGGCTTGTTCCCACCACCGCGTACGCGGTCAACGTCTCTTCAAACGATGGTTTCGGACAGCAATCGGTCAACAGTTGGCTCTCCAACGGTTGGACAGCGACCGGAACCCTCCAGTCGACCCACGGTGATCCCGTCTACTACTCGGGACGAATCGTGTACGACTGGGATGCAGACCCCATCTGCGGGCGGTATACGTCGGATACGACGTCACTGACGCCAGTGAGCCGAGGTGGGACATGCTCGGTCTTCCCGCCGCCGCTCTTCAACGATGTGGACGGAGCGAAGTTCCGAGTCTGCAGGAACAAGCCATATGCTCCAGACCCGTGTGGCTCGTGGTCCACGCAGCTCAGGTAACCCACGTCGACCCCGTGGCCGGCCGGCGCCTCATCCGCCGGCCGGCCATGAGGTGCGGTGAGCCGATGTTCGGTGGATGGCCATCGTGAACGGGTTGGCGACCGGGGTATCGGTCTCGGGCATCTCCAAGTCGTATGGCGGAACGGCGGCGTTGGTGGGGGTGTCGTTGGTGTTGGAGGAGGGGGTGTCGGTGTTGTTGGGGAGGAACGGGGCGGGGAAGTCGACGTTGTTTCGGATCCTGGCGGGGGCGGAGCGGGCCGATGCCGGGGTGGTGGCTCGCGGTGGTGTGATACTCGACGGTGGGGAAACGTGGCGTGAGCATCGGCGACGATGTGGGTGGTTGCCGCAGACGACACCTCTGATCCGGGGTTTGACGGTGGAGGAGTTCCTGGCGTATGTGGCCTGGCTGAAGGAGGTGCCGCGGTCGGTGGTGGGGGAACGGATCGATGCCGTGTTGGCGGCGGTGGATCTGGTGGATCGCCGTCGGAGCCGGATGGACACCCTGTCAGGGGGGATGCTGCGGCGGGTGGGGGTGGCCCAGGCGCTGATCAACGATCCCGGTCTGGTGTTGTTGGACGAGCCGTCGGCCGGGTTGGATCCGGTGCAGCGAGCAGCGTTCCACCGGTTCGTGAGGCGGATCGCTTCGGAGCGGATGGTCGTGTTGTCGACTCATCTGTTGGAGGATGTGGCCGCCGTCGGGGAACGGGTGTTCGTCATCGACGAAGGCAGGATCCGCTTCGCCGGTGACGTCGATGAACTGGCGGTGGGGGAGGGTGACCGGACCGAGCGCCTTCGGGCCGGGTTCCTCTCCGTGATCGGCGAAGACGGGGCGTGATGACGGCACCGGTGCTGGTTCCCTGGCGGCGGGGGTGGCCTCTGGTCGTGGCCGTCGCGGTCGCCCAGACGGCGGTGCTGGCTTCGTGGAGGACGTGGGTGGGGTCGTGGCCGCAGACGGCGGCCGCGCTCGGTCAGGTGCTGTTGATCACCGGCCCGGTCGCCGCCGGAGTGACCGCCTGGGTGGTCCGTGGAGAACGCCGCGAGGGGGTTCGGTGGCTGTGGAAGGCGTCGAGCCGCCCTCGGTCTGTGCCGGCATTCCGGCTGGGCGCCGAGTGTGCCCTGTGGGCGATCACAGGTATCACCTTGGGCAGTCTGGTCCCCCTCGTCTGGACGGCGCGGGAGGCTGCGTTCGGGCGGCCCGGTCTGTGGGTATGGTTCCCGATGGCTGCGGGGGTGCTCGGAGTGTGCCTCCTCGGTGTGGTCGCCGGGCTCGGGTTCCGGCCCGTGTTCGCCGCGGCGGCCGCCGCCGTCGGGATCTACGGGGCGACGGTGGCAGCCCTCTTCATCGGCGACGACGTCTTGGCGGCGTTGTCTCCCTACGACGGACGGACGATGTTCTTCTACCGGGTTCCCGCCTGGATCCACGCCCTCCAAGGGATCTGGTTCGTCCTCGCCGCAGCCGCGGTCCTGGTCCGGTTCGAAGGGCTCCGTCGCGCATCGGGGTTCCTCGCCGTCGCCGCCGGGCTGGCGGCGTCGCCGCTGCTGCTGGTCGGCTGGAACGATCGGCGGCCCGACCCCGAAGCGATGCGGTTCGTCTGTGAGATCGGGCCGAGGGTGGAGGTCTGCCTTCCTCAGGCGAAGGCACACATGCTGCCCGAGGTCGCGGCGGCCGTCGACGAGTTCTGGACGGTCGCCGACGGACTCGTCGAACAGGGGATCCGTCTCGTCGACGACGAAGCCGCAGGGATCGGCGGGTTCGATGAGGCGCTCGGGTCGCTGCCGGAACCGCAAGTAGACCAGGTGATGTTGTCGGCCTTCACCGACCTCTCGGCGGTGAGTCGCCTCGACCGCTCCCAGTTCCTCGGCGATCTCGTCCGCTGGACCGTCGGTGACCAACGACTCGACCCTACCGACACCCAACCCTCCCGGCTGCCCACGCCGGCCACCCCCGCCCACGTCCTCACCCGCTGGTTCTACGAACGGTTCGACCTTCCCCTCGACGGCTCCGGCTGGCCGGGGGCGCCCATCCTCGACGAACGGGTCGTCGACTACACGAACGTCCTCGACGAACTCCGATGGCTGACGGGCCTCTCCCCCGAAGATCGCCGGGGATGGTTCGCCGAGCACCGCTCCCAGATCATGAGCGGCACCCTCACCTTCGATGCCTTCAACTGACCCGCCGTCCCATCTCGCCACCTTCCTCGCGGTCCACGGGCTGGACGGACGGTGGCTGAGATTCACCACCGCGAGCTGGCTCGGCGTGTTCCTGTTCGGAGCCGTCGCCCTCCCCTGGCGCTACCCCAGCGAGGTGCTCGGCACGGTGATCGCCACCGGCCTCGTCATCGGCCTCCTCCTCCCCGCCGTCGCCTTCGCCCGACTCCTCGACGAAGGACCCGCCCACCTCGTGCTCACCGCCTCCCGGCGGCTCGCCTCCACCAGGATGCTCTGGTCCCTCCTGCTCATCGCGTGCCAGGCCGGAATCGCCGCCCTCGCCGCCGCCGGCATGTCCGCCACCCCACCACTCCTCGTCGTCGCCGACGCCGTCCTCCTCACCGCCGCCGCCGTCCTGTCCGTCGCCCTGTTCGGGCTCGCCGCCGGATGGCTCCTCCCCCTGATCCTCGTCTCCGTCTTCACCGCCCCCGGAGTCGTCCCCTGGAACGCCAACATCCTCTACCTCCACACCCTCGCTCCGGTCACCGCCGGTGTCGCCGCCGCCACCTCGACGATCGCCGCCGCCGCCTACACAGCCTTCGGATCCGTCGGCCTGTGGACCCGCCACCGCGGATCATGGAAGACCCCCGACCAAGACACATGACCAACCCTCCCCACAGCGGTATGGCCCCACCACCGGCGGTCCCGGCACGCACGCGGGCGGTCCCGGCAGGTCCGAGAACGGGGGTAGACAGGACCGCTCCACCCGTCGGACAATCACCCCCACGCGACGAAAGGAACACCCCCACGGCGAACCCCAACACCAGACACGCCGGTGGCGCCGGGCCCCAACAGACACCAACCCGTCAGCACCCGACGCCACCCGACCAAGGAGCAGACTACATGAACTCCCAGCAACAAAGCCGAACCACCGGCCCAGGCCTCCGGCGACGCCTGCCCCGCCGCCTTGGCTGCTTCTTCGTCGCCCTGACCATCACCCTCGGCGTCGCCCTACCGTCGGCGGCGTCATCGGGCACGATGAGCTGCGGATCCGGAGGCACCCCTCGTACCACTGGCTACGGGGGAGGGTTGCAGTATCACTGGGTCCAAGGGAGCGCAGGCACCTGGTATCAGGCTTCGGGTACGCTCACCCTCTACTGGACCTGGCGGTCAGGAAACCGGGCCTGGGCCGTGAACGCACCATCCGGAGGCCTCGCTACCTGCATCACATGACCCCCATCACCCCTACCGGCCCACGCACGAAAACATGATCGGGCGATCTCTGGGTCTCGTCGTCGCATTGACGGTGGCCGCGTGCGCACCGCACACCCTCGACAGTCCGCAAACACCGGTTCCGACGACGGCCAAGGTCACCACGACCTCGACAACCGAGGGGCCGCCCACGCCCGCGACGGCGGACCTGCCTGACTGGCCTCCCTCGTACGACGGTCCTCGTGTCGGGCCCTTCTTCCCCGATGGCCGCGAGCACATGGCGTACATCGTCTCGTGTGTCACCGACCTCGGTTTTCCTGTCAGTCCCCGCCCCGACGGCCGCGGGTTCACCGCTCCCGCGGGCGCGCCTCCCACACAACTCACCGCCGCGCTACGGGCGTGTAGGGACAAAGCCTTCGAGGTGGGACTGGTCGTCCCAGAGCCACCGATGTCCCAGGAATACCTGACCCTCATCTACCAGGCCTACTCGTGGCTCGACCAATGCCTCCGAGATCTCGGCGTGTCGACCCCTGACGCCCCGTCTCTCGATGCCTTCCTCGAAGACGGCCTCGAGAGCTGGAACCCCTACGGGAACCTGTCGACCCCCAACGAAATCGGTGTCGGAGACCCCGACGCTCCCCTCCCTCCAGGTATCGCCGAACAACTGCGCATCCAAGAATCCTGCCCCATCCATCTCCCCGACCTGTTCGAACGTGCCGGCATCCGACCCCAGGAACTCGCTCGCATCAACCGCGCCCGACGCTGACGCCCGCCTGCATCATCACCACCGCGAGGAAGGGAGAGGCCGACGTGGAACCTCGGAAACGACGGGGAGTGCCCACGATCTGGCGCCTATTCCTGGAGGGCCAGGGGTTCCCATGGAGCGCTGGTGGATACCGTGGGTACGTATGCGTTCTGTTGGGGGAACTGAGACGATGACGGACCGGGCGGCCACCTTCGGGACGGGACCCCGACGATGGGCCGGGATCTCCGTCGTGATGGCCCTCGTGGTGGCCGCCTGCACCCCACCCGCGACCAGCCCCGGCAGCGACCCGCCCGACGACCCCGCCACGACGGCCACCACCCACGACACCACCCCCACCCGATCACGGACCTCCACCACGACCACCCTGGCGCCCATCACCGGGTACGGCGACTT
>JALSJV010000058.1 GCA_026989215.1 Acidimicrobiia bacterium
GTGGAGGCCCTGGTGCTGGTCGCCGCCTATCTCGTCGGGCGGCCGGTGGTGCGGGCCGTCGGGGAGAAGGTCCTCAAGGTGGTCCTCTCGTTCCTGTGGGTGTTGTCCCTCCCGGTCATCTACCTCCACCTGGAACGCAAGCCGATCATCCCCTGGGAGACGGTGATCTCCTGGCTTCCGTGGGTGCTGCCGATCCTGGCGGTCGGCTACCTCGCCATCGTCTACAACAGTCGGGCGGGCCGGGAGCAGGCGGCGGCGGTGAACGCGGTCCTCGTCGTCGCCGCCCTGGGCATCTGGACGGTGCCGGCCCCGATGGCCGCTCGGCTCCTGCTCCTCCTCCTGGTGGGCTTCACCCTCGCCGCCCCCACCTTCGCCTCCAGCGAGAAGGGACGGCGCAACTTCCTGGTCGGGTGGACGGGAGCGGCGTTCTTCCTCGTGTACTTCGTCACCCTGTCGGTGGCCGAGACCGGACTGGAGACCCAGGGCGACTTCCTCGGCGGGCTCAACCTGACGTTCCTCCTCGCCCTGGGCGGCATGCTGCTGTCCTTCCCGATCGGGATCATGATGGCCCTGGGGCGGACGTCGACCATGCCGATCTTCCGGCTGCTCTCCACCGGATACATCGAAGTCGTCCGCGGCGTCCCCCTCATCACCGTCCTGTTCTTCGCCGACAAGGTGGTCCCCCGGTTCCTGCCACCCGGCCTCGACTTCGACGGGGTCGTGAAGGCGATCATCGCCATCGCCCTGTTCTCCGGTGCCTACCTGGCCGAGAACATCCGGGGAGGTCTCCAGTCGATCCCGAAGGGCCAGTACGAGGCGGCGCGGGCCCTGGGCATGACCACGGCCCAGATGACGATGCTCATCACCCTCCCCCAGGCGCTCCGCGCCGTGATCCCGGCCATCGTCGGGCAGGTCATCTCGCTGTTCAAGGACACCTCCCTCGTGGCGATCATCGGCCTGGCCGACTTCTTCCGGGTGGCCCGGGACATCGTCCCCAACCAGCCGACCGCCCTCGGGAGCCAGATCGAGAACCTGGTGATGGCGGCGGTGGTGTACTGGATCTTCACCTTCAGCTTCAGTCGGGCGAGTCTCCGCCTGGAGCGCAAACTCGGCGTGGGCACGCGGTAGGAGGACCCGATGACGGACAACGGGAAACGCGACATCATCATCTGCGAGAACGTCAAGAAGTGGTTCGGAGACTTCCAGGCGCTCCGGGGGATCTCGACCCGCGTGTTCGAGCAGGAAGTGGTCGTGATCATCGGACCGTCCGGTTCGGGCAAGTCCACCTGGATCCGGTGCATCAACCGACTCGAGGTGCACCAGGAGGGCCGGATCGTCGTCGACGGGATCGAGCTCACCTCCGACGTCCGCAACATCGAGCAGATCCGCTCGGAGGTGGGCATGGTGTTCCAGCAGTTCAACCTGTTCCCCCACCTCACGGTGCTGCAGAACATCACCCTTGCCCAGACCTGGGTGCGGAAGCGGACCAAGGCCGAGGCCGAGGAGAAGGCGATGGCCCTGCTGGAACGGGTCGGGATCCCCGAACAGGCCCACAAGTTCCCCGGTCAGCTCTCGGGTGGACAGCAGCAGCGGGTGGCGATCGCCCGGTCACTGGCGATGGATCCCAAGATCATGCTCTTCGACGAGCCCACGTCGGCCCTGGACCCGGAGATGATCAAGGAGGTCCTCGACGTGATGAAGGAGCTCGCCCAGTCGGGGATGACGATGCTGGTGGTCACCCACGAGATGGGGTTCGCCCGGGAGGTGGCAGACCGGGTCATCTTCATGGACCAGGGTCAGATCGTGGAGGAGGGCACCCCCGAGCACTTCTTCACCAACCCCCAGCACGACCGAACGAAGCTGTTCCTCTCCCAGATCCTCTGAACCTTCCCGTTCTGGCACCTGGATTTCGCGTATATCGGCGAATCCAGGTGCCAAAAGGGTTGTGGTCCTAAGCTGGCGGCGTCCCCATGCCGCTCGCCCGTGCCGTCTTCGTCGTCGTCACCGGGACGCTCCTCGGAGTCGCCGCCTTCCTGCTCGTCGGGGTCCCCGATGCCCCGGCACGTCCCCAGGCCGTGGCGTCGCCTCCGTCCACGTCATCCCCATCCCAGCCGTCGACGACGCCGGTCGTTCCCGACCCCGAGGTGACGACCACGCCGCCCGCGCCCTCCACGTCGACGATCCCGGAGGAACCTCGGCTGGTGGCTCCCGCCTCCGTCGGTCGGCCCTGGGGCGAGGTGGAGGGCATCACCATGTTCCGGGGCAACCCCACCCGCACCTGGTACGGGACCGGGCCCCTCCCCGACACCGGGCTGGAGCAGGTGTGGCGGTACCCCGACCGGCCCATGTGCTCCCGGTCCAGGTCGGGCGGGGAGACCCGGACCTGGTGCGGGACCGGATGGACCGGCCAGCCGGTCGTGTGGGAACGGCCCGACGGGGTCACCGAGGTGATCGTCGGGGCCTACGACCGAGCAGTCCATTTCATCGACGCCGACACCGGGGAAGCACTCCGCCCACCCTTCGAGACCGGGGACCTGATCAAGGGCTCGGTGACCCTCGATCCCGACGGCTTCCCCCTCATCTACTTCGGATCCCGCGACAACAAGCTTCGCATCGTCGCCCTCGATCGTGACCCGCCCGCCGAGCTCTGGTCCCTCGACGCCGACACGGTGCGGGGAATCTGGAACGACGACTGGGACGGCAACCCGGCGATCGTCGACGACCTCCTCTTCGAAGGAGGCGAGAACGGGTGGTTCTTCGTCGTGGAGCTCCGCCGGTCCTTCGATGCCGACGGGCTGGTCACCGTCGAACCGGAGATCGTGTTCCAGATGCCCGCCTGGACCGACGAGCTGCTGCGGCGGGTGGGGAGGAACGTCTCGATCGAGAACTCCCCGGCGTTGTACGGCGACCGGGTCTACTTCGCCAACTCCGGAGGTCGGGTGCTTGGGCTGGATGTCTCCCGGGTGCGCGAGGGGGTCGCCCCCATCGTCTTCGACTACTGGGTGGGAGACGACGTCGACGCCACGGTGGTGGTGGACGAAGAGGGCATGCTCTACGTGGCGGTGGAGGAGGAACGGAAGAACGCCCGCTCCCGTGAGGTGGGTCAGCTCGTCAAGCTCGACCCGTCCCGTCCCGACGACCCCTACCTGTGGGGGGTGCCGATCCCCGGAGGCCGTGACGATGGCGGGGTGTGGGCGACCCCGGCCCTCGGCGACGGGTTCCTCTACGTGCCGACTCAACCGGGCGAGTTGCTGGCCGTGGATACCGTCACCGGGGAGGTGACGTGGCGTGACCGTGTCGGGTGGCACGCCTGGTCGTCCCCCGTGATTGTCGACGGTGCGCTCCTCGTCGCCACCTGCGGCGGGGAGCTGCGGGCCTACGCCCTCGACGATCCGGCGCGGCCCGAACCTCTGTGGAGCGTGCAGGTGGCAGCATCCTGCATCGAGTCCACCCCGGCGGTGTGGGATGGACGGGTGTACGTGGGTGCCCGTGATGGGTACGTGTACGGCCTCGGCGGATCGTGACGAGAGGGACGGAGTCGGTCGAACATACACCGCGTCACGTCGGATTCGCTCCGCTCGTCACGATCACAGCTTCTCCCAGAGGTTCTGCTCGGCCAGGTCGATCACGGTCCACGCCATGGCCAGGGCCCCGTCGCGGATCGCCCGATCCCCGGCCGGAGTGATGGTGTGGGAGGCGAACTCGGGCTGATGATTCACGGCCGGCATGGAGTCGATCGACAGCATGGGATGGATGGTGGGGACGAGCTTCGAGACGTTCCCCATGTCGGTCGAGCCGGTCTGGCTGGGCGGCAGGTCATCGCCTCGCAGCATCACACGGCCGAGACGCTCGGCGTTCTTCTGGAAGAGTTCGACCATCAACTCGTTGGAGATGAGCTCTTCGTAGGTGTGTCCCACATGGTCGACGTGGTGGCTGCAGCCGGTGGCGGTGGCCGCCGCCTCGAAACAGGCGAGAACCCTGACCATGAGCTCGTCGAGGCGCCGCCGGGACTCCGCCCGGACGTACCACGACGATCTCGTGTAGGCGGGGATGACGTTGGGGGCGTCGCCACCGTGGGTGATGATCCCATGGACCTTGTCGGTCGGGTACAGCGCCTGACGGAGGGTCGAGATGTTCACATACGCCTGGACGAAGGCGTCGAGCGCGTTGACGCCGAGCTGCGGATACGCCGACGCGTGGGCTTCCTTGCCGTGGAACTCCACGTCGATGTGGGCGACGGCGATCACGTTCGGGTCGACGACGTCGAGGGGTGAAGGGTGGATCATCATGGCGGCGGTGACGCCGCTGAAGGCCCCCGCTTCGATGAGGTCGACCTTTCCGCCGTAGTGCTCCTCGGCGGGAGTCCCCAACACGGTGAGGCGGAACCCGAGCTCTTCGGCGAGGGGGGCGAGGGCGTATCCGGCACCGAGGGCGGCGGTGGCGATGATGTTGTGGCCGCAGGCGTGTCCGACCTTGGGGAGGGCGTCGTATTCGGCGCAGATGACGACGTGGGGGTCACCGGTGCCGATTCGGGCGGCGAAGGCGGTGTCGAGGCCGTAGGCGGGGTATTCGACCTCGAAGCCGGCCTCGCGGAGGAACTCGGCGAGCTTCGCCGAGCTCTCCTTCTCCTGGTAGGCGGTCTCGGGATGTTCGTACATCCAATGTGACAGCTCCCGCAGGGTGTCGAGCACGTCCTCGAGTCGGGCGCGGGCGGTCTCTTTGCGGTCCATCGGTCCTCCTGGGATGTGCTTCGATCCTAGGAAGTCGGGAGGCTCCGTGGGTGGCGGCCTAGCCTGGTGTCGATGCGTCGGGTCGTGCTCGTCACCGTGGTCGCCCTCGTGGCCGCCGCCTGTGCGACGTCGGGGGAGCCGGTGCCCTCGTCGCCACCGGCGACGGCGACCACCACGACGACGGAGCCGACCACCACGGTCACGTTCCCCCCGGAATGTCCTCCGGTTCCGTACCGGGTGGGGGTGCTGCCGTCGCGGGTCGTGCAGGCATCGGGGGATCCGGCGCGGGTGGCTCTCGACGAGTTCACCTCGATCCCGGGGACGAGTTCGCTCATCTGGCTCGACGCCGACGGGGAGCCCGCGGTCGAGCTGGTCAGGGGGACGCTCCCTCCTCGGGAATACCCGGGAAGGAAGGGGGAGGTGGAGATCGCCGGGGTGCGGGGGGTGGCGGGCCAGTTCGAGGACGGTACCTGGGTGGTCGCCTGGTTCGAGGAGCCGGGTGACCGCTGTGACCTCTACACGATGGTGTTCTTCCAGCCGGTGACGCCCGACGAGGTG
>JALSJV010000059.1 GCA_026989215.1 Acidimicrobiia bacterium
TCGGCGGGTACTTCCCCCTCAACGCCACGCGCCGCAGGCCGCGCACTGCTGCACCCCCATCCCCCCACGCCTGACGGCGTGGGGTACTTCCCCCTCAACGCCACGCGCCGCAGGCCGCGCACTGCTGCACCCCCATCCCCCGCCTCCTTCGTCGGCGGGTACTTCCCCCTCAGAGAGGGGGAAGAAGACCAGGATGAGGTCGTCAGGCACCGTGGGCGGCGGAGGCCTCCAGACAGCTCCGGCCGGGATGGGCGCCATGACCACACCAGACGCACTCGCAGTCCGGCTCGTGGCAGGCCCGGTCGCGATGGGTGATCCGGCGGCCGGCGAACCACGGCAAGGCGGCCCTCGCCACCGCCGACTTCAACGGATGGGGGCGCCAATGCCGGATCAGGCGGGCACGGAGATCCGGGGACGAGGCCGCCCGGGCCAACAGCCCGGGAACCACCCCGGCGGGCAGGGCCTCGAACAGCATCCGGTTGAAGAAGGCGGTGCGCCGCAAGGGACCGAACCGCCGCTCCGCCGCCCGGGCATAGTCGAAGCCGTCGACCAGCGAGCGGGCAGCCACCATCCCGGACTCCATCGCCAGCATCATCCCGAACCCCCACTCCGGATCCTGCAACCCGGCCGCCTCCCCCACATACAGGCGGCCGGCCTCGTCACAGAACCGGGGCGACGCGAACACCGTGCCGAACCCGGAGAAGGGACGCGCCTCGGACAGGTCGAGGCCCGGTACCACCCGACGGAAGGCGTCGACGGTGAGGCGCAGCACCTCCCGGCGGCGGTGCATGTCCCGGAACAGGCAGGTGGCGAGGGTCGCCCGGCCGTCCCAGACCAGCAGGTAGGCGTACCCGGCGGGCGCCAACACCTCGGAGACGATGCAGTGGGCCTGATCGGCCAGGCCCGTCGGGAAGACGAGGCCGACGACGATCCCGTCGGCGAATCGGGGGCCGATCGCCACGATGTCGCCTCGACGGGCCCGGTGGGCCTCCGAGCCCCACACCACCTCCACCCCCGCCTCCAAGGCCTGGTCGACCAGCGCCCGGTCGAGGGAGCCTGCGTGGGAGCCCCGCCGCACCAGATGGAACAGCGGCTCCGACGACCGGCCCACGGTGGGACGGAGGTCCCGGTCGTAGAACGTCACCTGGTGCACCGGCCGTGTCTCGAAGGTGGGTGCCACCCCGAAGGCGTCGAGACGGGTGAGGGCGTCGACCGACGACGACCAGTTCTCCAACCCCTGGAAATCCCCGGAGAACCGGTGTCCCACGGTGGCGGCCCGTTCCACCACCCTCACCGGGAGACCTGCCCGGGCAAGGGTGGCGGCCGCGACCAGGCCGGCCGGGCCGGCACCGATCACCGTCATCGGCCGGCGACTCACCGTCCCTCCCCGTCGAGGATCTCCCCGGAGGCGACCATCCCCTCCACCACCCGACCGATGCCGGTCGCCAAGGCGTGGATGCGCCACTTCTCCGGCGGCACCGTCGCGAGCTGATCCCAGACCTCGTCGAGCCGCTCCAACACCCGCCGGCGCTCCACCTCGATCGACCAGGGGAGGCGCTGGTGGTTCTGCACCCATTCGAAATACGAGGAGATGACCCCGCCGGCGTTGGCGACCAGATCCGGCACCACCGGGACGCCCCGGTCGGCGAGGATCGCCTCCGCCTCGGGGCGGGTGGGCCCGTTGGCGCCCTCCACCAGGAGGCGGGCCGACAGCTCCCGGGCCACCTCGACGGTGACGGTCCCCTCCATGGCGGCGGGGATGGCGACGTCGCAGGGGACGGTGAGGACGCTGCCGTCCACCGTGTCCGCCCGTGGGTACTCGACGAGGGGCCGACCCCCGGCGACCCAGGCCTCCAGATCGGGGAGGTCGATGCCGTCCTCGGCGTAGATCGCACCGGTGATGTCGGCGACCGCCACCACCTTCGCACCCCGGTCCGCCGCCTCCCGGGCCGCCCACCGACCCACCGACCCGAAGCCCTCGACCGCCACCCGGGCCCGGTCGAAGGGCCCCTCCAGATGGGTGAAGGCCCGTTCGGCGACGTGGGCGACACCCACCCCGGTGGCGCTCGCCCGGAAGGCGGTGCCGCCCAGGATCGGCGGCTTGCCGGTGACGAGTCGGGGATCGTCGAGGCCGGCTTCGGCCGCCGCCCGCAGCACCCAGCCCATCACCCGGGCGTCGGTGCCCAAGTCGGGGGCCACCACGTCCACCTCGGGGCCGATGACGGGCAGCATCCCGACCGTGTAACGCCGCGTCAGGTCCCACAGCTCCCGGGTGGAGAGAGTCGTCGGGTCGACCGGCACCCCGCCCTTGGCGCCGCCGAAGGGGAGACCGGCGAGGGCCGTCTTCCAGCTCATCAGCCGGGCGAGGGCGGTCACCTCGGCTCCGGTCACCCCGGGATGGAACCGGATGCCGCCCTTGGCGGGGCCCAGAGCCGTGGAATGCTGCACCCGATATCCGGTGAAGACGGTGAGGGACCCGTCGTCGCGGAGCAGCGGGATCTCGATCTCGACGGACCGGACCGCGCAGTGGAGGGCGCAGACGAGGGCCGAGTCGAGCCCGAGGGTCTCGGTGGCCAGATGGAACCGCTCCGCCTCCCACTCCAACAGGCCCTCCCGTCCGGCGGGCAGCTCACGGGAGTGCCGGTGGAGGGAGTTGGCGCATCGTTCGCCTTCGGTGCCGCAGGTCGTTTCGGTCATCGTTCACTCCTGGTCGGATGGGGAGAAGGGCTCTCGGATCCGGGCGGACAGCGCCAGCACGCTCAGAATCGGGTCGGAGAAGTTGGTGACCTCGAACAGGTCCCGGTGCCGACCCATCAGCTCGTTCAGCCAGCGGACCAGATGGTCGTGATGCAGGGTCGTCACCCCCGCCACCCCGCCCCGCAGCCCGAAGGCGACGATCCGCAGCCGGGCGGTCGGGGTGGAGACGGAGCCGTCCCGGGCCAACCCGTCGACGAGACGGTCGACGGGGAGGGAGGCGACGTCTCCGATCCGGCGGAGGACGGCGTGGAGGACGGCGGGGCTGCGCAGCGCCGGGTTGAGGGACGCCTCACCTCGCTTCACCTCGCCGATGATCACGTCCACCCGGTCGGTGGCGACGTCCAGCACGGGATCCACCTCCCCGGCGAGGAGACACTCGACGGCCCCGTCGCCGTCGTGATAGTGGGCGGGACCCCGATGGGAGGGGAACCGGACGGCGACGACGTCCACGTCGGTGAGGGTCTGGTAGGAGCCGTCCCGCAGCTCGTGGAACTCCAGCTCGGTGAGCACGAAATAGCCGTTCACCCGGAGATAGGCGGAGACGACCGCCAAGGTGGCGTCGGTCTTCATCGTGCTCCTCCCATGGACGTCGCCCCCAGCCTAGGACTTCCAGCCGACTGGAATGTCAAGGCTACAATGCGGGCCATGAGGATCGGTGAACTCGCCGCCCTGACCGGGGTGAGCACCAAAACCATCCGCTACTACGAGGACATCGGCCTGATGCCGCCGCCGGAACGTGCCCCCAACGGGTACCGGGACTACGGGGAGGACGCCGTCGACCGACTCCGGTTCATCCGCGACGCCCAGGCGACGGGACTCACCCTCACCGAGATCGCCTCCATCCTCGAACTGCGGGAGGAAGGACAGCCGACGTGTGAGCACGTCGCCGAGCTCCTCGAACAGCACCTGAAGGACCTCGACGCCCAGATCGCCACCCTGCAGGCCACCCGGGAACACCTGGCGACCCTCACCGAACGGGCCCGCCGCCTCGACCCGGCCACCTGCACCGACCCGGTCCGCTGCCAGACCATCGCCGAAGCCACCGACCTGAAGGCGGCCCGCCGCCTCGCCCAACCCCACGCCCACCACCACGGCTGACGCCGATCCCGGGACTTCCGACCCTGGCGACCTCCGACGGGGAGGGAGACGTTGGAGGGTGCCCTCCACCGAAGGGAGGTGATATCGCCGACGTACCCCACCCATCGGAGGAAGGAGGAAGGATCATGGCGATACGAGACGTGACGGACGTCCCGGTGTCCCGACTGTTCTCCCTCACCGGCCGGGTCGCCGCCGTCACCGGCGGAGCCCGCGGGATCGGCTACGCCATCGCCGCCCGGTTCGCCGAGGCGGGAGCCGACGTCGCCATCGGCGACCTCGACGAGACCGCAGCCAAGGAGGCCGCCGCCCGTCTGGAACGGAAGGGCTACCGGGTCGAAGGGATGCGGCTCGACGTGTCGGACCACCATTCGGTGGAGAGCTTCGCCGACCAGGTGGTCCGGGAGTTCGGCCGACTCGACATCTGGGTGAACAACGCCGGGATCTACCCGGTCGCGCCCGCCCTGGAGATGACCGACGACCAGTGGTCCAAGGTGATGTCGGTCGATCTCGACGGCACCTTCTGGGGAGCGAAGGCCGCCGCCGAACGCATGGACCCCGAACGGGGCGGAGTGATCATCAACCTGGCGTCCACCGCCGGATATCGGGGGTTCCCGGGGATGGCCCACTATGTGACGGCGAAGCACGCCGTACGGGGCCTCACCCGAACCCTCGCCGCCGAACTGGCCCCGATGAACATTCGGGTCCTGGCCTTGGCCCCGACGCTGATCGAGACCCCCGGGGTCGAGGCGATGAAGCCGGTGTTCGAAGAGGCAGGCACCAGCCTCGACGAGTTCGCCGAGCAGATCCCGCTCGGTCGTGCCGGGACACCCGACGACGTCGCCCGGGTGGCGCTGTTCTGCGCCTCCGACGCCTCCATGTTCATGACCGGCAGCACCCTGCCGGTGGACGGAGGCCAGCTCGCCGTCTGAGTTCTCCCCCCGCGGAAGCGGGGGGAGAACCCGAACGATGCGAGGGGGAGGGGACGGAAGGCCGCCCACTGCTGCACCCCCTTCGACCCGTCGCCCTGACGGGCCCCGGGCCACTTCCCCCTCAACGCCACGCGCCGCAGGCCGCGCACTGCTGCACCCCCATCCCCCCACGCCTCACGGCGGGGGGTACTTCCCCCTCAGAGAGGGGGAAGAAGAGGCGGGTTGTTCGGCCGCACGGAACCTAGGACAGCGTCGCCTCGGTGTCGACGAAGATCTTCACCTTCGGCCCCAACAAGACCCCGCCGGTCTCCAACGCCATGTTCCAGGTCAGGTTCCAGTCGGTCCGGTCGATCTCGGTGGACGCCGAGACGGCGATCCGGGGGTTCCCGTAGGGGTCGACGATCCCCCCGAGGAACTCGAAGGGAAGGTCTACGGGGCGGGTCACGTCCCGGATCGTCAGCTCTCCCTTCAGGACG
>JALSJV010000060.1 GCA_026989215.1 Acidimicrobiia bacterium
TCGCCGACCCGACGGGCTGCGCCGTGTCCGTCTCGAGACCCTGTCCCACGGCGACGACCCGGACGGCCCGGATGGGCTGCGCCAGGTCGGTCTCCGCCGCCTGGCCGATCCCGAGATCCCGGGCGGTCAGCCAATCGACCGCCAGGTCGCGGTTGGTGCGGTATCCGGCGAGGCCGAACCGGAGATTCCCGACGATCTGGGTGTCGGTGACGGTCAGCCACACGTCCGAGTCGACCCTCGCCCGGATCGTCGACCCGGACGCCTCGAGCTGGACGAAATAGTCGACGTCCGCCGCCAGGCTGCGGCTCTGGGATGCGATGTCGGTGTTGGACCCGTTGACGGTGCGGGTGATATCGAGGCGGCCCGCGGAGTCGAGCGCCGCCCGGTAGTAGGTCTGCGCCGTCGCCGAGAATCGGGCGCAGACGCCGATCACACCGGACACCGACCCGACGAACCGGACCGGCCCGCCGATATAATGGTTGTCGGTGTCGAGGTCGTGTTCGGCCCGGGCGGCGGCACCCGAGTTGTTGGTCCGCGGGGTGGCCCGGTTGGAGACGGTCTGCCAGTCGTTCTGCACCTCGGTCCACGTCAGGTCCGGACCGAGAACGGTCGAGTCGGCCTGGTTGAACGACTCGGAGAAGGTGGCGGCTCGGATCGGCGGGGCGGCGAAGAGGAGTTGGCGGCACCATACCTCGACGAGGCCGGACCTCGGGTTCGGTCTGGCTGGGTGCCATCGGCCGGGCCGGGCGTGGACGGTGAGCAGCTCGGCGACGATGTGACGGACCGTCACCCCGTCCAACGTCACCGACAACATGTTCTCGAGGTGGCGACGCACCGCGGCCGGCAGGTGGGCGTCGGGGTCGTCACCGAGGTCGACGACCGGTCGGTGCGCATGGTCGGCGGCGACGACGGCGACCGGGCCGAGGTCGATGGCGGCCCACGTCCCGTCCACGGCGGAGGGGCGGCGGTGGTTGCCGGGGTGGCCGGTGCCGACCCAGCGGGCCGCCACCCACCGCATCAGGACGCCCGGAGCAGCCCGGCGGCGGCCACCTGCAACGTCAGGTCGGACCCGTCGGTTGTCACTGGGAAGTCATGCAGCGACATCGGGGTGATGTTTGCATCCGTCCCGACCGTCGTATCCGCGTCGTAGCAGAACAGGGCGTCGGTAAGGTTGTTGTTGGTCGTCCCCCCGGCGGCGGTCCACGTCTGGTCGGGGATGTCGATGTCGACCCGGTCGTTGGTGTCGTCGACGGTGACGGTGATGTCGGCGTCCTGAATGGTCTTCCTCGCGTAGTTGGTAAACGTCGCCTCGGTGTTCCCTGTCGCGGCGAGCAGGGCGGCCAGGTCGTCGTAGTCGCGAATCGTCCCGTCCGCCTCCGCAGCCTGCAACAACACGAGGATGAACGCCGCGTTGGCGACGCCTCCGGCGGCGTTGTCCGCGAACGTGCGGATCCGACCCAGCGCCTGGTTGATGACGATGTCAGCCACGACGATCCTCCTCCAACTCGACCTCCCAACCAGACAGCACCTCGTAACCGGCCGGATGCTCGGCTGGATGGCCGCCGTCGTCGCAGCATTCGTCGGTGTGAAGACGCCGCCGCGCCACCTCGTCCGGGCTGCCTGCCGGACCGCCGCCGACCTCGCAGCCGCAGTGGACGCAGTAGGCGCCCGGCGCACGGACGATCCTCCACACGATGTCACCCGACATGGTATGGACGGTGATGCGGCCCCGACCCAACGTCATCCACCCCTCTGTTACGGCGCGGTCCACCATGCGAGTCGACCACCGATGCATCTCCGGCAGCTCACCGATGATGGACACTCCGGCGAGAGGCCATGGCGGACCGTCAGTGGAGCGGTCCGCGTGTCTGCGGATGGTCAGCATGAGCCACCTCCCTCGACGATCGTGAACGTCACAGACGCACCGCTCGCCAGCGTCGCCGACAGTGTCACCAGTCTCGGGTCGGGACAGAGCGTGATCATGTCAGCCACTCCGAGGCGCTGAACGTGAACGATGGGGTGGTCCCGGCGAGCGTCCAGACGACGCGGTAATGCGGCGCTCTGAGCGGAAACTGCTTGATCACCGTCTTGGGTCCGCCCGGCTGGGTGATCTGCGCAAACGTGTCAGGCGTCCCGTCGGCCGACGCCCATGTCTGGCCGCCGTCATGCGACCACTGCACCTCGAGATCCATCGTCTCGTCTGCGTCGCCTCCGACCGCGGTGACGTCGATCAGCAGGTTGAGGCTGGTGCCGAGTGATGGCATCTTGTCCCATCCAGCGCGGACGGCGCCGGAGTCACCCGATGCGGTGCGGGCCGCAGACGAGACGATGACCTTTGGGTTCAAAGGCAGTCCCATCAGTCGCCGCCCTTCGCCGACGACCGGCTGGCCGTCTTCTCCGCCGGAGCTTCGACGGCCGTCTCGACATCATCACCGAGCGCCTTCTTCACCTTGCGGATCTGCGTCTCGATCAGCTTGACCCGCTTCTCGCGGCCACGCGCCCGCTCGAACTCGAGTTCGCGGAGCAGCCCGGCCAGCGTCGCCCTCGGGTTCTCCCACATCGGAACCTCCTCTCATCGGGAGAGGGGAGGGGGCCGTCGTGTCCCCTCCCCTCGATCAGGCGGATCAGAAGCTCGGCGCCACGAGGCCGGTGCCCGAGATCACGGACACCGCCGCCGCGTACCGCTCGGCGGTGAACGCGGAGTAGCCGTAGACGACCAGCTTCACCGTCAGGCCACCCGCACCCGTCTCCTCGAACCGGAGCTCCCTGGGCATGCCGTCGCCCTCCTCCCACAGCACCGGGTCGGAGCGGCGCAGCACGATGATCCGGTCCTCGTTCGTGCCAGCCCCGAGGTTCGTCGGGACGTTGGCGTCGACCAAGACCGGCAGCCCCTGCAGGGTGCCCACGAGCTGCCCCTCGCCGAAGTCGGCGGCGGCGGCCCCCATGGCGTTGACCGCGGCGGACGGGTCGTTGACGATGAGCGGCCGCGACTGGCCGTCCAACGCGGCGACGAACCACGCCCAGCGGCGGGGATGCATGACGATCAGGTTCGCCGACATCTTCCGGTTCGTCGCGACCTGCTGGATCGCGTCCGCCAGCTTCGGCCAGATCTCCGGCACCGTCGGAGTCGTGTCGGTGTAGGTGACCCCGTTGATGCCGGTCGACTGCAACACCCCCTTGTGGGTGCCGGACGTCCCCGCCCCGTTGATCGCGTCGGCGTCCACCACGGACGCGTAGGCGGCGACCAAGTCGGCGTAGACCAGCCGGTCGATGCCGGGCGTCCCCCGCTCGAGCGACTGGCGGGACACGTCCTGCTGACCCGCGTAGGTCCGGACCCCGACCGACAGGTCCCAGTCGTAGTCCACGTTCGTGTTGGACACGGTCGCGTTCTCCGTGGCCTGCGCGGCGACAGTCACACCGGTCTGCCCGCGGGGCACCACCAGGGTCATCCCCTCCTCCGGCAGCGGCTCACGCCGCACCGCGTTCAGGAACGACCGGCCGTTCCGCAGCACCGGCGCGAATTCGTCCACGAGGTACTGCGGCACGACGAGCCCGCCGAACAGGCTGGAGCCGACGGCGCGGGCCTCGTCGGAGCGGAGCTCCACCCCGAGCTCCTGCATCTCCCGCTGATGTCGGCGGAGCCGGTCGGCGGCATCGAAGTCGTGGCCGCCCTTCGCCCCGAACGCGCGGTAGGCGTCGGCGAAGAACGAGTGTGGGCCACCGCGCCGGTAGGTTGGCGGCTCGGACACTCGGACGTGCGGTTGGCGCCGCTCCTCCGGGTTCGGCTCGAACCGGGCGGCAGCCTCCTCGGCGGCCTTCCGGCGCCGCTCGTCCTCCTCGAGCTGGTCGATCCGATCCCGCGCCTCGGCCACCTGCTCGTCGATGGCTCGCACCGCGGCGCGGATCTCGTTCAGCTTCTCCTCCTCCTCGTCGGTGAGGGCACCGTCGCCCCGCTCCTCGGCGGCGGCGATGATGGCGTCCAGCTCCGCCTGGCGGCGGGCCCGGTCCTCGAGCGCCTCACGGATGCGGGCGCGCAGCTCTTCGATCAGTTTCATGGTCTCCTCCATGGTCGGGCGGCTCAGGTGGCGTCCGGGTGCCCGACAGGTGCCCTCCGGCGGCGTGTCGGGCGGCGCAGACCTCCGGCGTGAGCCTCGGTCAAATCCTCAGGTTGGCGGCGATGTGACGTGCCAGGTCGAGGGACATGCCCCGCCTCGACGGCGGCGTGTCGGCGGCGCGGAGCTGCGCCACCGTCGCCGGGTTGGCGGGGAACGTCACGACCGACACGTCGAACAGCTGGACCTCTCGGATGACTCTCTCGGTGAAGTCGTCGTTCCACTCCTGGCGGGTGGCACGGAACGCGAAGCTCATCTGGTCGATGTCGCCCCGCTCCATGGCGACGACGAGGCTCTGCACGTCAGGGGACCGCATGTCGATCCCATCCGGCGTGCCGACGAACAACCCGACGTCGTCGGACTCCAGCCGGAGCGTGTTGGACGCGGTGCGGGCGAGCGGGATCCCGGCATGGTTCACGAGCAGGCGGACGTCGTCGCGTTCCGCGACGGACTTCTTCGCCGCGCCGGCGGCGATCATCTCCCGCCAGCCGATCGGCGGGCCGCCGAACACGTCATACGAGGTGTCGTAGATGAGCGCGTAGCCTTCGAGTTTCGGGTATTGGTCGTCGGCGGCGCGGAGCTCGACGGTGCGGGCACGTTCCTCGACTCGCTTCTGGACGCCGCGGTCGACGACGATCGCGTCGAATCCGGCGAGCGGCTCGGCGAGCGCCTCGACACCGAACGCGTCGGCGAGCCGGTCGAGGACGTGGTCGGGAAGGTTCCGCAGGTCGCGCATGGTCACTCCTGAGGTGCTGGTCGGGTCGTCTTCGGCGGCCAGTTGAACCGGTCGCCTTCGGGGCCGATCGGGTCGAGGTCGATGAGCTTCCGTTCCTCGTTGACCGAGGTGATCCCGGCGGCGAGCCGCATCGTCTGGACCTCGGTGCGGGTCTTCGTGTCCGGACGGATGTTGGCGTCGACGTTGAGCTTCACGAACTGGCCGCGGGGCACGAGCGACGTGAGGAACTCCTCGAGGATGACGACCCATTGGGCGATGGGGTAGACGAGCCGGTCGATCTGACGCATCTCCACGTTGGCGTAGGTGTTGGAGTCGCCGGTCTTGAACCCGACGTCCTCGGGTCTGAGGCCGAAGATCGTCGCGATCATCGCGCCATTCGCCTGAATCGTGTCGAGGAAC
>JALSJV010000061.1 GCA_026989215.1 Acidimicrobiia bacterium
TCGACGAACATCGGCGCGACCTCGAGACGCTCGCCGAGGTGCTGCTCGGCTCCGAGACGGTGGCCGGCGACGTCCTCGTGGATCTCCTCGGTCCCCGCCCTTCCGACGGCTCCCCGTCCGACGACCGGTGAGTGCACGGAGCCGATCCCTCGCCCCGCCCCGAACCTGGCACGCCGAGTAGCATGGAGGGGGAGACGGCCCCCGGGGCCGACCACGCGTTGGATCCGACGACCAGGGAGCCGAAGGATGACCGAGTATCTACGACCTCTGGAGCGGCGTGTCCTCGCGATGCAGGCGGACGGCCTCGACGCCGCCGAGATCGGTCGGCGGCTGAAACGGAGCCCACACCACGTGGAGCGGATCATCGAGTGGACGCGGATCCCCCGGACCCGTCCTCCCGTCCGGCGCCGACCGCCTGCGATCGAGCGCCGGGTGTTGGATCTTCGGGCTGCCGGCGAGTCCCATGAGGAGATCGCCCGGCGGTTCCGACGCAGCCCGGGCTTCATCCGCCAGGTGGAGGGACTGGCCCATTTCCGCAAGGCCCTCGATCTGCTGGGGTGAACCCCGAGGGCGTCGTCCTCGACGTCCCCTCTCCTGACCGGAGGATGTTCGGAGGCACCGACCGCAGAGGGTGAGGGCGTCCTAGGATCGGATGCCACGCCGACCGGGAGGTATTCGATGAGCGCCGCCGCCGACTTCACCCTCGAGCTGTCCGAGCTCGAATTCGTGTTCCCCGGTCTGGATCGACCCGAGAACGTCCTCGCCGAGCCGGACGGAACCCTCTGGACCCCCGACAATCGGGGCGCCCTCACTCGGATCGACCCGGACGGGACCCTCACCACGGTCGGGTCGATCGGTCCGGAATGCAACGGGTTCGCCCTCGAGGCCGACGGGTCCTTCACCATCGCCAACATCGGTGACGGGAACGTCTACCGGATGGACCGGGAGGGGAACCACACGCTCCTTCTGGACTCGATCGACGGGCATCCCCTCGGCGCCGCCAACGACGTCTACGTGGACCGCCGCGGGCGCCGGTGGATCTCGGTCTCGACACGCGAGAACCCGTGGTTCCTCGCCGCCGCCGCCCCCAGGCCCGACGGCTACATCATCCTCTGGGATGAACACGGTCCTCGGGTGGTCGCCGACGGCATCTTCTTCACCAACGAGGTGAAGATGGACGCCGAGGAGCGGTTCCTCTACGCGGCCGAGACGATGAAGGCCCGGATCCTGCGGTATCCGGTCGCCGACGACGGCAGCCTGGGTGAGCCCGAGGTGTTCGGGCCCGACGGTCTCGCCCCGGGGGGTTTCGTCGACGGGTTCGCCTTCGACGCCGACGGGAACCTGTGGGTGACGCTCATCACCCGCAACGCCCTCGGCATCATCACCCCCGAAGGGGAATACCACACGGTGTTCGAGGACGTGAACCAGCCCGCGTTGGACGACGCCATCGCCAAGGTGGAGGCGAACACCCTCACCCCGGAGGACATGTTCGCCTGCGTGGGGCCGACGGTGCAGTTCCCGACCTCGGTCACCTTCGCCGGACCGGATCTGCAGACCGTCTACCTCGGTTCCCTGGCCATGCCCCATCTCGTCCGTTTCCGGTCCCCGGTTCCGGGGCTTCCGCTTCCCCACTGGGCCTGATCAGGCGTGGGGGAAGCGGTGGAGCCCGAGGACCTCGATCACCTCGGCGAGCTCGGCACGCCGGGCCCGGGTCATGGGGAGTCCGGTGGCGTCGACGATCCGGTTGAACCCTTCGAACGCGGCGGCGACACAGGCGGCGTCCACCGCCGCCGGCTCCCCGAGCACGTCTGCCAGACGGTCGAGGGCCCGGCCGTCGGCCGCGGTGGTGACGGCGGCCCGGGCCAGGGCGACCAGCTCCCTGCCGCCGGGAACCCGGGGGTCGATGCCGGGCTCCGCGACCGCCCCCACGTCGATGGGTCGTCCCGTCGTCTCGGCGCTCCACCTGAGCATGCCCGCGTGCGCAGCCGTTCAGTAGAAGCACTCATTGGCGTAGGAGACCGCGGCCGCCACCAGCTCGATCTGGGTGCGATGGAGTTCGCCCCGACGGAAATCGGGGTCCTCCATGGAGGCCCAGGTCATGTAGCAAGCCTGGAGCAGGCGGTTGGTGCGGCGCTTCTCGTCGGGGACCAGGGAGAGGGTGCGGGGCGGGGAGAGCACGTTGCCCATCGCCACCCAGGTCCGGACCTGGACGGGACGGGGATCGGGGATCACCCGTGACGGTTCGCCGGGACGTGGAGCCGGGAAGGGCCGTGGGTCCAGCCCGAGCAGACGGGCCAGGGTGTCGACGACGACGACCCGGGTGACGACCCCGACCAACTCCACGTAGGGTTCCTCCCCGAGGGCGGAGACGATCGCCTCCACCCACCGGCGGGTGGTCCGAGCCGGATGTGCGGCGATGGTGACCGCGGCCTTGACGGCGACGTGATCCAGCGCGACGGGCGGGGGGGATGAGCCGACCCGGGCGCTCCGGGCCGTGTCGGCGATCGCCAGGCGTTCGGTCGCCGTCCACCAGGTGCCCGGTTCGGCCAGATGACGCCAGGTCAGCTCGATCTCCTCGGTGACGTCGGTGCGGGGTTCCAGGCCCATCGCCGACGACCTTACCCGGCATGGGATGGCGTAGACCGCCCGATCGGTTAGGCTGTCGGTACCCGAGACAGATCGGGTCCCGCAGTGCCGGTCGTTCAGATCCTCGGACCGGTCGTTCGATTCTCACGATTCCGACGACGTCCACGGCTCGAACGTGTGACGGAGAGTCGTGAGGTTCCCGTCCCTTCCCGGACACCGTCGGGCGGACCACCCTGGGACCAGCCCAGGCGCGCCGAGGAGGCGCACGACCGAGGAGGTCGAACATGGCACAGACCGGAACCGTCAAGTTCTTCAACGAACAGCGAGGCTTCGGCTTCATCAGCACGGCCGACGGCGAGGACGTCTTCGTCCACGCATCGAACATCGAGGGAAGCGGTTTCCGCACCCTCACCGAGGGGCAGACCGTCACCTACGAGACCGCCCACGGACGTAAAGGGCCCGAGGCGGTCAACGTCAGGCCCGCCTGAATGGCGCAGCGTGGCCGGGAGGGGATGGCGAAACGGGCGCGGGAACGTGCCCGGCAGGAACGCCAGGAGGCGAAACGCCTGCGGCGTCAGGCCCTCTCCGAAGCAGCCGCGGCCAAGGAAGCCCCCGACGAGGCGGCCCTCATGGAGCAGTTCCGTGTCCTGAGCGAACGTTACGCCGCCGGGCACGTCGCCGAGGACACCTACGCCGCCGAACGTCACCGCATCTTCGTCGAGCTCGGCATCGAGTCCGAGGACGACTGAACCCCCATCACCGCTTTCGAGAGGAGCGACCATGTCAACCAACATCTACGTGGGCAATCTGTCCTTCAACACCACATCCACCGACCTCCAGAATCTCTTCGCCGCCCACGGGCAGGTGGAGAAGGCCCAGGTGATCACCGACCGTGACACCGGCCGCTCCCGTGGGTTCGGGTTCGTCGAGATGACCTCGGCCGATGCCGCCCAGGCGGCGATCGAGGCCCTCAACGGGCAGAACGTCGACGGGCGGAACGTCACCGTCAACCTGGCGAAACCCCGCCGCTGAGCAGACCTCGGATCGAGTCCGAGCACCAGGGGACGACCCGGGATACCCGGGTCGTCCCCGCGTCTACCTTCGATCGGCCATCCTCGGGGGGCATGTGCCATCGTTCCCTCGCCGACGCCGGCGCTGCCGGGCGACGAGCGCTTCGCTCAGATAGGGCACGACGAGCCCTCCCTGGGGGTCGAGGGCCACGCAGATGTCGGCGAGGAGGGCTTCGAGGCGTCGAGGTTCCAGGATCCGATGATCCGACTGGGTGCGGAGGAGGTCGAGATACTCGTCGATCCCGTACCGGCGGCTCCAGGCGTGGGTGAGCACCTCCGGCGGGTCGAAGAGCCCCGAGTCGACGATCTCCCGGCTGCGGCCTTCGGACCGCCACGAACGGTCGAGGGTCGACCCTTCGGCCAGATGGGGGGCGTGACGGAGGTAGGCCTCGGTGATTCCCGGGGGACGCCCTTCGACCAGGGGGCGGTTCCAGACGAGGGCGAGGATGCCGTCGTCCCCCAGGGCCTCCGACGCCTTCCGGTACCCGACCTCCGGATCCACCCAGTGCCATGCCTGGGCGGAGAACACGAGATCGAAGGGGTGATCGTCCCCCGACCACGTCTCGAAGGAGGAGACGTGGATCTCGAATCCGTCGGTCCCCCCGAGCCTGGCCTGGGCGACCGCCGCCATCCTCGGGTCGGGCTCGACGGCCAGTACCCGGCAGCCCCGGGCGAGGAGCTGAGCCGTCGCCTTGCCGGTCCCCGCCCCGACCTCCAGCACTCGGCGACCCCGCCCGCGCAGACGGGCCACGATGGCGTCGATGAGGACGTCCGGGTACGGGGGTCGGACCCGGTCGTACAGGTCGGCGACCTCCCCGAAGATCCGTGCTCGCCGTGACCGATCCATCCCCGCCCATGCTACGGGTCCGTGGCACCGCAGGGTCGATCGCCTCTGGTGACGGCCACCCGCGACCGGTACGACTCGGTGCGTAGCATGGGAGGGGTGATGGTGAGACGTCTCGGGACCTGGATGGTGGTGGCGGTGATCCTGCTGAGCGGAGGGGTCGCCTACGCTCAGGACACCGTCTCGTTCCTCGGGGGCAAGTTCCGGGCCGGTGACACGCTCGTGATCGACGACACGGCCGGCGACGTGTACGCCTTCGGCGGCGAGGTCCGAGTCGACGGAACGGTCACCGGTGACCTGGTCGTGTCGGCGGGCACCGTCGTGATCTCCGGGACGGTGGACGGAGACGTCGTGGCCCTCACCGGTGACCTCCAGGCCACCGGTCGAGTCGAAGGCGACCTTCGCGCGGCCGCAGGCCAGGTGGTCGTCTCCGGTGAGGTCGGTGAGGACGTTCTCCTCGCTGCGGGACGGCTCGACGTCCCGGGTGAGGTCGGTGAGGACCTCATCTTCGGTGCAGGTCAGGTGACCCTCGCCGGAAGGGTGGCCGGTGACGTCTTGGGGAGCGCGGGAAGCTACACGCCGACGGGGACGGTGGTCGGCACCGAGCGGGTGAGCATCGACCAGCCCGCCGAGGAGCAACGACGCACGCCGCTCTCCCGGGCGGTCGGTCGGTTCGCCTCGGCGTTCCTCGTGGGGCTCGGGCTGTTGGCGTACCGCCGAAGCCGCTGGGTCGA
>JALSJV010000062.1 GCA_026989215.1 Acidimicrobiia bacterium
CGAGAGAGCGGCGGTGGTCACTCGCCGGCCCCGTTGCGGACGAGCTGGCCTGCGAGGACGTCCTTTTTCACCAGTCCGGACGCCCGCCAGCGGAGGGTGACGACCTCCCGGCCCTTCGCCTTGGCCCGTTCGGAGATCCCCAGCAGGACGAAGGTGGGGGTGGAGCGCACCTTGAACTTCATCGCCACCTCGGGGACCTTGGCGACGTTGGCCTTCACCACGACGGCCCGGCCGTCGAACTCCTCCGCCAGCTCGTTCACGATGCCGTCCATCACCTGACAGGGCGCACATCCGAACTGGAAGAAATCGACCAGGACGGGCTTGCCGCTACGGGCGAGCTCGTCGAGCTGGTCGAGGGATTCGAGGGCGATGGGCTTGGGTCGGCGTTTGAACAGGGCCATGCTGGTTGGGGTCAACGTCGGGACGGGCGATTCTATGCCCTCCGACCCGGGGCACCGGCGGGTGGGGGTCGGCCGTCGTGGAGCCGCCCGATCCTCCGGGGTCGAGATCCCCGAAGGGGAGGAACGCGGGTAGCGTGATGCGCACATGGCGGAGCAGGTGATCGACACCCGGGGACGTCCGGTTCGGGATCTACGGATCTCGGTCACCGACCGCTGCAACTTCCGGTGCACCTACTGCATGCCGAAGGAGATCTTCAACCAGGACTACGAGTTCCTGGCACGAGACCTGCTCCTCTCCTTCGACGAGATCGAGCGCATCGCCCGGGTCTTCGTGGACCTGGGCGTCCGCAAGATCCGCCTCACCGGCGGCGAGCCCCTGCTGCGCCGGGGGATCGAGGAGCTGGTGGGTCGCCTCGCCGCCATCGACGGGGTGGACGACCTCACCCTCACCACCAACGGGGCGCTGCTGGCGAGGAAGGCGGAGGCGCTCGCCGCGGCGGGGCTCGATCGGGTCACGGTGAGCCTCGACTCCCTCGACGACGACACGTTCCAGGCGATGAACGACGTCGGCTTCCCGGTCTCCGGGGTGCTGGAGGGGATCGAGGCCGCCGCCGAGGCGGGTCTGGTCCCGATCAAGATCAACATGGTGGTGAAACGTGGGGTGAACGAGGAGTCGATCGTCCCCATGGCCGAGCATTTCCGGGGGACGGGCCACATCGTCCGCTTCATCGAGTTCATGGACGTCGGGACCACCAACGGCTGGTGTCTCGACGACGTGGTGCCCGCCGCCGAGGTGGTGCGGCGGATCGACGAGGTGTTCCCCCTCGACCCGGTCGCCCCCAACTATCCGGGGGAGGTGGCCCGGCGGTTCCGATATCGGGACGGTGCCGGGGAGATCGGCGTCATCGCCTCGGTCACCCAGCCCTTCTGCGGGGACTGCACCCGGGCCCGGATCTCCGCCGAAGGGGTGCTGTACACCTGCCTGTTCGCCTCGAAGGGGACCGATCTCCGCAGCCTGGTCCGTGATGGAGCCTCCGACGACGAGCTGGCGGATGTGGTGGCGCGGGTCTGGGCGGCGCGGACGGACCGGTACTCGGAGATCCGGTCGGACGCCACCACCGGACTGGTGCGGGTGGAGATGAGCTACATCGGGGGCTGACCGGGCGGTCCCCAGCGACGGAGGCCCTCTGCCAGCGCCTCCGGGGTGTCGACCCCGAAGAAGGACCGCCCGTCCTCCCCCCAGCGGCCCCATTCCCGTTCGGTGACCGGATCGAAGGCGGCGACGTCGAGGACGGTCTGGATCGAGCCGCCGCCTTCCAGTTCCTCGGCGGCGAGCTCGGCGAGTCCCGCCGGGTAGGCGGCGCAGGTGGTCTGGCGGACCCCGGCGACGACCGGGACCGCGGCCAGATCTCCGACCCGGTCGGCGAGCCCCTGCAGGGTCGCGGTCCGGACCCACGGTTGGTCGGTGGCGACCAACAGGACGGGGCGGCCCTCGGCTGCCGCCAGGGCGGCGACGAGCCCCGACAGCGGACCCAGATGGGGGGTTCCCGGGTCGGGGACCGCCTGCAGTCCGGCGACGGGCTCGGTCCGGCCGACGACGATGACCTCGCCGCAGACCGGGGCGAGGGCGGCCGCCACCCACTCCACCATGGGTCGTCCGGCGAGGGGGACGAGGGCCTTGTCCCGGCCCATCCGGGTGGAGGCGCCTCCGGCGAGGATGGCGCCGAGGGGGGCGCGGTCTCGTACCATGGGGCCATGATCTCACGTCTCGTCACGGATCGGAGGATCGCGGCCGCCGTCGTGGTGGCGTGGGCGGCGATCACCTGGGGGACGCGGATCGGTCTGCTCACCGACGCCGAGGCCGCCGACCCCGTCACCTGGCTCCGGGTCGGCGGCTCCCTCCTCACCGCCCTCGCGGCCGCCGGCGCTCTCGTGCTGGTCGCCGCGCCGACGCCGGTCGTCGCCGTCTACGGGCTGTGGGCCGTCGGGGTGTGGGGGACGTCGCTGTTCCGGGTCTGGATCGAGCCCCACCCGACCGGATTCCGGGTGGTGCACACCCTGCTGGCGGCCGTCACCTGGGCGGTGGCCTGGTGGGCGCTCCGGGCGGCCCGGGGATCGGAGCGCCGAGTCGAGTCCCTGGCCGTCGAGCCGTGATCTCGGGGCCCGGGTAGCCTGGCGGCATGGAGGGGTACGGAGGGGCGTATCGGGAGTACGCCGCCGCCATCTACGAGCTGACCGAGGAGGGCATCCCGGCCCGTCAGGCGCGCATCGCCGACTGGCTGGGGGTGTCGCGGCCGTCGGTGTCGGAGATGATCCGGCGGATGTCCGAAGACGGCCTGGTGGAGGTGGACGGCGAAGTCCGGCTCACCGAGGAGGGGCGCCACCTGGCGGAGGTCGTGGTGCGCCGTCACCGGCTGGCGGAGCGCTTCCTCTCCGAGGTCCTCGGGCTCCCCTGGGTGAAGGTGCACCCGGAGGCGGAGGTGTGGGAGTCGGTCATCTCCGACGACGTCGAGGAGGCGATGTGGAAGGCCCTCGGCGATCCCACCACCTGCCCGCACGGGAACCCGATCCCGGGGGCCGGATACCACCCTCCGCCGATGCACCCGGTGGCGGAGATGACTCCCGGGTCGGTGGCCCGGCTCGAGCGCATCTCCGAGGAGTTGGAGCTCTCCGGGGCGGTCATGGGGTTCCTCGACGAGGTCGCTCTCCGTCCCGGAGCCGAGATTCGACTGGTCGCCGCCACCGGTGAACGGTTCGAGCTGGAGGTGGCGGGGCACCGGGTGACGGTGGAGCGGTTCGTCGCCGAGCGGCTCTTCGTGGAGGCGGCCGCCTGACGTCCCTCAGCTCGCGGCGGGCTCGGTCACGGCGTCGGTCGTGGTCGGGACGGCCGCCGTCATGCCGAGGAAACGCCATCCCACCGGGATGAGGTAGGCGAGGTAGGAGAGCACCGTGAGGAGCGAGGGCGACGTCCTCCATCCGAAGAGGCTCTTCAGGAACTGACCGGTGACGCTGGTCTCCGGGTCGAGGATGCCCACCGACCAGACGGGGTCGATCACGACGGGGATGATCCCGACCTCCTGGAACTCGTTGACGCCCTTGGAGACGAGCCCGGCGGCGAAGAGGATGATGAGGATGCCGGTCACCCGGAAGAACTTCCGGAGGTCGATGAGGTGGCTGCCCTTGTACATCAGGTAGCCGATCGCCACCGCTCCGGCGACGCCGAGGAGGGCTCCGGTGAGCTGGCTTGCGCCGCTCGCCTCGCCCACGGTGGTCGAGATGAGGAACAGGGACGACTCGAGGCCCTCCCGGAGGACGGCGACGAAGGCGATGGTGGCGAGGGCGACGGTCCCCCCGGCGGCGAGGGCGGTGTCGACCTGGGTCTCCAGGGCCCGGCGGATGGTCCGGGCCTGGCGGCCCATCCAGAAGATCATCCAGGTGAGGAGGCCGGCGGCGGCGAAGGCGATGAGTCCCTCGGTCAGCTTCTCGGCCGTGCCCTCGAGTCCTCCGATGGTGACCCAGAGGATGGCGCCGACGACGAGGGAGACGGCGACGGCCGACAAGGTGCCGGCCCACACCCAGCGCCGCTCCGATCCGCGGCTCATCCGGTCGAGGTAGGCGAGGAGGATGGCGACGATGAGGGCAGCCTCCACCCCTTCGCGGAGCATCACGAGGAACGCGGCCATGGGGGACTCCAGGTCTCGGTGTTAGGTCTCCCTAACACCCTAAATAGCACTACCCGGGTAGTGCAAATCGAACGCCGGGTCAGGAGGCGAGCTTCGACGCCCGAGACCGTGGGGGGCGGAGGGGCGGAACCCAGGGTTCGGGATCGATCAGGGCCGTGCAGCAGTCGGGGCAGAACGCCGTCCAGTCGGTCTCGACCGGGGTCCGACAGGTTGGGCAGGCTGCGAGCATGGCATCCCTTGGCCGTCGATGGTCCCGTCGGCGCCCCGGCGGCCCGAATCAAGGGTTTCGCGCCAGCAGGGGGATGCGACGTTCGGCGGGGTGGAGGCCCCCGTGGTAGCCGACGAGACGCCGGTCGAAGCCCTTCGGGAGCAGGATGCGGTCGGCAGGTGCCAGCACCAGGGCGTCGGGGAGTCGGTCGGCGAGGTCGGGGTGGGTGTCGGGGCCCCACAGGGGCCGGGCGGTGGCGACCTCCATCGGCTCGGCGCCTGCCCGGACGGCGAGAGCAGGCGGAACCTCACCCCGCACCTGCAGGCCCCTCGGGTCGCCGGCGAACACCACCCCTTCGGCCGCGGCCCCGCGGATGAGGACCTTCTGGTCTTCGGAGTACTCCAGATGCCCGTGGTCGGCGGTCCCCACCAGCCCGATCTCGGGGGCGAGACGCGCCGAGAGTCGCTCCCAGACGCCGTCGGCCAGGGTCAACGCCTCGGCATATCGGGCCGACCCGGCTCCGGCGACATGGGCGGCGAAGTCCACCTGCCAGAGGTAGGCGAAGACGAGACGTCGGGGGCCGGCGACGGTGCAGACGGCGTCGACCCAGTCCTCCATCGACCACACCGGCTCGAACCGACATCCCCGGTACAGGAGGTTGGAGAGCGGAGAGCCCAGAAAGCTGCCGGGCTGGACCGTGATCGGCTCCACGCCGGCGGCTCCGAGGCGCTCCCACAGGTTCGGCCTCGGGAGCAGACCTCGGGTGTCGACGTCGACCGGCTCCCCGAAGGGCGTGATCCACTTGAGGGTGTTGACGACCCGACCCAGCCAGGGGATCCACATGAGGTGCCCGACGATCCCGTGGCCCGCCGGCGACAGGGCCGTGGCGACGGTGGAGAGGGCGACGCTG
>JALSJV010000063.1 GCA_026989215.1 Acidimicrobiia bacterium
GACTTCCGACCTGCCTACCTGAACCTGGGTCCGGTGCTACGGAAATGGTGTGAGGCACCCGACGGCACGCCACCGCCGATCCTCGCCCTCACCGGGACCGCATCCCGGGCGGTGCTACGGGATGTGCTCGCCGAGCTCGACTTGGACCGCAGCGACCCCGAAGCCGTGATCAAACCGGCGAGTTTCAGACGATCGGAGCTCAGGTTCGAGATCGTGCGGTCCCGAGCCGGTGAGGGAACGTCCCGTCTGGTCGGGGTCCTCAAGGCACTACCGAACTCCCTCAATATCCAGAACCTGTATCAGCCGGGGAACCGCAGACATCTGGGAATCGTGTTCTGTCCCCATGTCGACGGGGAGCTCGGAGTGGTCGAGGTGGCAGATGCGATCCGTTCCACGGTCACTCCCCACGTCGGGTTCTACGCGGGTGGACCACCCTCAGGTTGGAGCCGCTCCCGCTGGGAGCACGAGAAACGGGAGGTCGCCGAACGGTTTCGGCGGGGCGACATCACCGTGCTCTGCTCGACGAAGGCCTTCGGGATGGGGATCGACATCCCGAACGTACGCTTCACGGTCCACTACGGCATCCCCGGCTCGATCGAAGCGTTCTACCAGGAGGCAGGCCGAGCAGGCCGGGACCGCCATCGGTCCCACTGCGCGGTCGTCTTCACCGAGACCGACCCCCGAATCAGCGAACAGCTCCTCAGCGACTCGGTCGACGATGACCAGGCCCGTGCCACCTTCGAGGACAGGCGGTCGAAGCGAATTCGGGACGACATCCTCAACCAGCTCTGGTTCCACTTCCGCACCTTCCAGGGCCGCCGTGTGGAAGAGGCCGCCATCAGAAGACTCGTCAAGCAACTCGAATGGGACGGTCACGCCCGAACCGAAGAGATCCCGTTCGAGGATGCAGACGCGGAGAAGATCCAGGAGCGTGCGATCCTCCGTCTCCACCACGTCGGGATGATCGCCGACTACCTGAAAGACTGGGGCAGCAGGCGGTACACGATCCACCTGGCAGAAGCCGATACCGACGATCTCGACCGCGCATTCCTCGAATTCGTCCGTCGAACGCAACCCGGCCGGGTGGACGAGCGGAAGGCCGCGCTCGCCGCACTCGACATCAGGGATCCCGCCGAGCGCGCGACCCGCCTGGCCGTGACGGCGATGGAGATGGTGTACGACTCGGTGGAGAAGTCCCGCAGACGTGCACTTCGGGAGATGCGCCTCCTCTGCGTGGAAGCCCGGACGAGTGAGGAGATCCAGCAGCGCATCGAAGACTATTTCCGAGAAGGTGAGCTGGCACCGGTGCTGGAACGTCTCGCCGAGACACCGTCGGTTCGCCTCGCAGAGTGGTTCACCGTCTACGGCGGCCTGCCTCGCGCGGACGAAGGGGAGCTCCGAGGAGCGACGGCGAGACTGCTCGAGGCGTACCCGGACCATCCGGGCCTGCTGGTCGGACGCGCGCTGGCCGAGCTGATGGCCGGAACGAACGAATACGAGTTCACCGACAACCTGACCCGAGCGTTCGCCTTCGGACGGGAACGGTACCGCTTCGGACGCGGAGAGGAAGACCGCATCATCGAGTTCATGCTCGACATGGCCGACGCCCACAATCCCGGTTGGCGTCCTCTCGTCTGGTCGGCCTGGGAGGCCGGAGGCGACGCTCGACGGATCACCGAGATGGAGAGACGGGTGTTTCCGAGCGGTGATCTCACCCCGGGTGAGCTGGTGTTCTTCCTGGACCGGCGTATCCGTCTCGCCGAACAGCTCACCCGCGCGATCGTGGAACACGGCACGAAAGGAGCCCCCAGATGAGCGACCCATCTCTCGACCTGCAGGCCGTACGGAATCGCTTCGCGGAAGCGGCTGAGCGACTGGAAAAGATCACCGAGTCGGCGACCCGCTTGGAGTCCGAGTCCGCACAACTCAGCGACGCCAAGAACGCGGTGCGGGAATTCTCCCAGAAGGTCGCAGAACTGGTCTCCATGCTGAAAGGGCTCACCCGACAGCTCATCGACCTGGCCGGGGTCTTGGAGAAGACCGACCCGGCCACGATGGTCCAAGGGCTGGAAGAGGTCCGCCGGACCACCACCTCCCTCGGCGAGGAGATCAGACAAGACCGCACCTCGTTGCGCGAGGAACTCAGGGGCATCAAGGGCCGTGTCGGCGACCTCGAAGCGGCTACCGAGGAGACGAAGCAGGCCGTCGAGCAGAACACCGAGACACTCACCGCCAACCTCACAGACCTCAAAAACACCATCCAACAGAACACCGAGACAATCACCGCCACCGTCACGGAGACGAAGGTCGGCGTCGAGCAACTCGACCAGGATCTGAAGGATCTGGCGAACCTCAAGGTCCTGATCTCCATCGCGATCGGCAGCTCGGTGCTGGCCGCGATCCTGGCCGCCCTCAGTCTGGTGCGATGACACCCCGGGAAAGGACGAACCGTCACCGTCGAGACCCTCTGAGCGCGAGCTCGGATCTCCACTTCCCCACGCAGCCCCCCTCCTGAATGGTCCGGTTCGCCCTCTCCCCGTCCCGGATCGCCCGGTATTACTTCCTCGAGTGCGACCGGTACCTCCGTTACATGGCGGTGCCGCGGGAGCGGAGACGGGAAGAGTCGATCCCGAAGGTCGCCTACGACTACTCCCCCGTCACCCGGGCGGTGCTGGAAGGCGGGTACGCCTGGGAGCAGGAAGTGCTCACCCGCCATCTGGAAGGCAACGTCGTCCTGCCCCCGGAGACCGACCCGTCCGTCCCCTCCCACCTGCGGACCCTCCCCTACGTCGACACGGTCGAGGCCCTCGCCGCCCTGCAGCCCGGCGACGCCGTCTATCAGCCCACCCTTCAGATCCCCGACTCGTTCCACCGGAGGTTCGGGCTCGACCCCGACCTGGTCGAGTTCCGGGACTGCTACCCGGACCTGGTGGTCTGCCGGGAAGGGGACGACGGCCCGGAGCTGGCGGTCGTCGACGTGAAGGCGTCCACCTGGATGAAACTGTCCCATCGGATCCAGGTCGGGGTGTACACCCTGATCCTCGACGAGGTGCTCCAGGCAGAGGGCATCGCCCAGCCCATCTCCCGCCAGGGCGGCGTGTGGCTGTACGGGGCGCCGGAACCCGAATGGTTCGATCTCGCCCACATCATCCCGCCGATCGAGACGTTCCTCACCGACGACCTTCCCCGCATCCTCGCCGCCGGACCCGACGACGCCTTCTGGCATCTCGGTTTCCGGTGCGAATGGTGCGAGTACTTCCCCCACTGCCGGGACGAGGCGAAGACGACCGGCGACGTCTCCCTCGTCCCCTACCTCTCCCACTTCGCCAAACGCCACCTGGCCGAAGTCGCCGGGGTCCGCACCGTCGACGACCTGGCGGCGGTACTCGACTCTGAGGTCGCCGACGAGGTGACGACCGGCTGCGCCTCGCTGGAGGGGCGGGTCCCGCAACTCCGACGCAGCGTGCGTGCCCTCCGCACCGGTGAGGCGCTGCCGACGGGGGCGGCGTCGGTGGCGATGCCCGTCGGCGAGCAGGTGCGGATCGTCCTCACCGTCCAATCGGAGCCGCTCACCGGCGAGATGTACGGCTACGCCATCCAGCGGGTGTTCGGCAGAGCCCTGTACGGCACCGGCTCGGAGCTGCGGGTCGCAGTGGCCGCCACCCCCGACGAGCTCCCGGATCTGCGGAGGCGCTTCGTCTCCGACCTGATGGAGATCCTCCGCCCGGTCGACGTCCACAACCGGACCGCCGACGGATGGCGGCAGCAGAAGTCGGTGCAGACCTACGTGTACGACACCTACGAGCGGGGTCTGCTCACCAGCGTCCTGTTGGAGGCGTCCCTCGACCCGGAGGTGGCCGACGACGCCCTCACCCTCCTCTTCTACTTCCAGCGGCCGGAGATCGTCGAAGCCGACGACCATCCCGACACCGAGGTCTTCTTCCCGGTGGTGGCCCTCACCGAGGTGATCCGCTCCACCTTCGCGCTGCCCGTCCCCGTCTCCTATCAGCTCGCTCCCGTCTCCGAGGCCCTCGCCCCCGCCGAATACGCCTGGCACTACCGGACCTCGGACTTCTTCACCTTCGAACTGTCGAACCGGATGAAGTCGAACGCCATCTTCGAGGTGTGGCACCGGGGCCGCACCGACCTCGTCGACCACATCGAGACCGAACTCACCTCCCGGGTGCGGGCCGCCAACTCGATCGTCAACGGGATCCGGGAACGGCTCGACGGCACCGGGGCGCTGTTCGCCTGGCCACCCAAGTTCACCTTCCCGCCCGGCTCCCGGCTCCGCCACCCGGTCCTCTCCCGGCTGGGGTTCATCGCCCGATATGAGAGCGTCGTCTCCTACCTGGAGGTCCGCACCCGTCGGGGAGCACCGCTGGAGGAACGGCTCGCCGACGAGACCACCCTTCGGCTCACCTACCTGGGTGACGGCCGGTACCGGCTCGACCCCGACCAGGTGGAGGCCGACCTGGAGGTGTCGGACTGGAAGAACTGGATCCTCACCGGCGACCACGAGGCGGGGCGGCGGGCACGGCTCTCCTTCGACGATTTCCGCTACCGCGACCGCAACTACGCCCCGGGTCATCTGGACCTGGCGTTGGCGGCGGTCGTCGCCCGGGAGGCACCCGACGTGCTCCACCTCGACCTCGCCCATCGGGACTCCTTCACCCCGCCGAAGCCGGGCGACGTCGTCTTCCTGGAACCCCGGTACACCGACTGGACCACCGAACGGCTCCTCGCCGAACTCGAAGCCCTCGACGACGAGGACGACCCCCGGTTCGTCACCCTCATCTCCGACCCGGTGGCGGCCCGACACCGCATCGACGACCCGGAGGTCCGCCGCCGGGCGTCGGCGGCAGCGGAGCGGCACGGGATGACCCCCAGCCAGCTCGCCGCCTTCGCAGGCGTCCTCGACCACGACCTCCAGCTCGTCTGGGGTCCCCCCGGCACCGGGAAGACCCATTTCCTCGCCCTGGCGATCCTCTGCCTCGCCGACGCCCACGGGGAGGCGGATCGCCCCTTCCGGGTGCTGGTGACGGCGATGACCAACACCGCCATCGACAACCTGCTCACCAAACTGGTCGAGCTCCGGGAGGCGACCGGGCTGGCCGGCGGGATGGAGATCGGCAAGCTGGCGACG